>DATJHW010000094.1:0-10957 GCA_035493615.1 Saccharimonadales bacterium (SeqCode)
CTGCTGCGCGACGTCGCCTACTCCCGCCTCCTCGCGGCAGAGCGGATGCGGGCCCACGCCGCCTTCGCACGCGAGCGGGTCCACCCCGAGGACGCCGAGGCGCTCGCCTATCACTGGTGGGAGGCGCTCCGGCCCCCCGACGCGGACTGGGTCTGGGCGGACGATCCGGACCTCCCGCGCATGCGGCGTGAAGCGTTCGGGGCCCATCTCGCGGCAGGCAAGCGGCACGCGGACCACGCCGCGGCCGACCGCGCGCTCGAGCTCATCGACCACGCCCTTGGCTTCGCGGACGACGACCCGCAGCGAGCCCTCGCGCACCAGACGATGGCGAAGGCCTACCAGCAGGTCCTGCGTCAGGACGAAGCCTGGTCCCACCTGCGACAGGCACTCGAGCTGTACCGCGCGGCCGGCGTGACGCCACTCGATGTCTACGTCGATCTGACCGAGGCCGCGAAGTGGTCGGGGGCCTTCCGCCAGCGTCCCTCCGAGGAGGAGGTCAGGCGCATCGCGGATGAGGGCCGCGCCGCAGCTGAGGCGGCGGGCGATGCGCGAGCGGTCGCCGCGATCCTCGCCGGGTACGCCGGCTACATGGTCAACACGCACGCGAGCGATCCCGATGCGGCGGTGCCCCACCTTGACGCCGCGATCAGCGCCGCCGAGGCCAGCGGTGATACGACGATGCGGCGCACGGCGATCGAGCTGAAGATCTCTCGGCTGGAGGCGGCCGGCTACTACGACGAAATGGGCACGCTCATCGACGAGCTCCACGGCACGGAGCGCGATCTCGGAACATTCAGCCGCATGGGCGTCGCCAGGTTCACGGCGGACTACCACTTCGCGATGGCCCATCGGTCGGAGAACACCGCCGAGGTGGATGCCCTCACGGCGATGGCCGAGCCGATGGGTCCGCACAACCGGACCCACGCTTGGAACCAGGCGAGCGAGCTCTACGTCGCGCTGGGGGAATGGGCGAGAGTGAAGGACCTGGCGCAGGGCACCGCGAAGCTGCTCCGAGAGGCGCCTGGCACGGCGTTCTGCGTCGCCGCCGCGAACATCCTTCGCGACGGCGCCGTGGCGCACGCGCTCGCGGGTGAGCGCGAGGACGCCTTGGCACTGATGGCGATCACTGTGACGGACGAAGTCGAGCGGGACATCGTCCTGGCCGTCCCGCGCGCGCTCCTCGGGTTCCCCTCACCCGAGACCGACGCGAAGCTCGCCGAGAAACCCCGCAGCTGGTGGAGCTGGTTCCACGCCGTGTTCCGCGCGGTGGTCCTGCAGCGGCCCGACGACGCGGAGATCGCGCTCACGCGCATGGGCGCGGTCGTCGAGCACGCTGTCGCGTATCGCGCGTTGGCCGAAGGGATCCGCGAAGCCATCGCCGAGATGCGGGGCGGCCCAACGGCGACCTACGCGTCACTGCGGCGGATCGGCTATATCGGCTGGATCGAGATCCTTCGCCGCCGCGTCAACGCGGAGTACTGAGGGAGGCCGCTGCCGCCGCGGCCATGCGGCCGCGACGACCAAGGGGCCCAGGAAGAGCGGTCCACCGCCGTGACGACGAGTCACGAAGGCCGTGCCTGGCTAGGTGCGGAGCCGGCTCGCATCTCGGCGCATCGAGATCGACTGCAGGAGACCGAGGGCCATGCAGATCGAGATCAGCGACGATCCGCCGTGCGAGATGAACGGCAGCGGGATGCCGGTGACCGGCATGAGGCTCATCGCCATGCCGATGTTCACCACCAGCTGGAACGAGAGCATCGAGAAGACCCCGGCCGCGACGAACGTGCCGAACGGGTCGCGCGACCGGAACCCGATCCGGAGCGTCGCGACCAGGAGCACGACGAAGAGCGCGAGCAGGATCACGCCGCCGACAAAGCCGAGATCCTCGGCGAGCCCGGCGAAGACGAAGTCGGATTCAGCGATCGGCAGGTAGCCGAGGGGCGACTGCGTGCCCGCGGTGAGGCCCTTTCCCGTCGCCTGCCCCGAGCCGATCGCGATGAGCGACTGGATGATGTTCCAGCCCGCGCCCTGCGGATCGGCGTACGGATCGAGGAACGCGGTGAGCCGCGACTTCTGGTACCCCTGCAGCAGCCCCCAGATGACCGGGAACGAGGCGATGCCGATGGCCACGAGCGACGCGAGCTGCCACGGCCGCGCGCCCGCGAGGTAGGCCATCCCGAAGAAGATGCCGACGAAGACCAGGCTCGTGCCGAGATCGGGTTGCCGGTAGACGAGCGCGAACGCCGGCCCGAGCAGCACGAGCGCCCCGCCGAGCACGAGGGGCGAGCCCATGCGGTCGTGCCGATCGGCGAAGTACTTCGCGAGCACGACGATCATGAGGACCTTCGCGAACTCGCTCACCTGGAATTTCTGCCCGGCGATCGTGATCCAGCGCTGCCCGCCGAGCACGTTGTGGCCGATGAGGAGCACGAGCACGAGCAGACCCAGCGTGACGAGGTAGAGGAGCGGCGCGAACGTGCCGAACCACGCATAGTCGAAGTAGGCGACCGCGACCATCGTCGCGATGCCAAGCGCGGTGAAGATCGCGCCGCGCAGGATGAACTGCACCGGGTCGCCGGCCGACGCGTCCTCGTACGACGTCGAGTACGTGATCACGAGGCCGTAGGCCATCAGCAGGAGGGTCGCGATGAGCAGGTACGGATCGACCAGGTCGAGCCGGCGGAACGTCGGCTTGTCGTGCAGCGGCGACGCCGCGCGCCCGATCGAGATGCCCGCGGTGCTCATTTGATGAGCGCTGCCTTCGTGGCCGGGTCGCCGAGCACGTACTGCTCGTACACGCGCTGGCTGATCGCGATCGCGGGGTTGAGGCAGGTCTCGCAGAGCCCGCGGCTCGAGTCGAAGGTGAAGACGACCATCGCGATCTTCGCCGTCGGGTCGGTGTTGTCCTGCTGCGGCAGGAACGAGACGAACCAGTTGTGGAATCCGAGCTTGTTCCGGCCTGCGCTGTCCTTGCCCGACGAGAGGCCGAACTCCGCGGTGCCGGTCTTGCCGGCGATCCAGAGCTTCGCGTTCGGCATCGGCGCGTGGTTGCTCGTCACGACCTTGCGGGCGCCCTCGCGGATCGTGCGCAGGTCGTCGGGCTTCATCGCGAGCTGGCGGAGGACCTCGGGCTGCTTCGTCATGACGATGTTGCCCTGCGCGTCGTCGACCTCTTTGAGGAGATGGGGCACGTAGAGCGTGCCGCCGTTCGCGACGGCCGCGTACGCGTTCAGCAGCTGGATCGGCGTGACCGCGACGTAGCCCTGGCCGATGGCCTCGTGGTACGTGTTCCCGATGGACCACGGCTCGCCGAACGTCGCTTCCTTCCAGGCCGGGTCGGGCATGATGCCGGCCGCCTCGCCGGGGAGATCGACCCCGGTCGGCGCGCCGAATCCGAGCATCCGCCCGTACTTCGCGATGTTGTCGGGGCCGACACCCTGCACGCTGCTCAGCGGGCTGCCGCCGGCGAGCGTGTAGAAGTAGATGTCGCTCGAGTGCGCGTAGCCGTCGACGAAGTTCAGCGCTCCGTGGATGCGCCAGTCGAAGAACGAGGTGCCGCTCACGTTGATCGAGAGCGAGCTGATGTTCACGACCGTGTTCCGCGTCGCGGTGCCCGCGGTGAGGGCGGACAGCCCGGTGACCATCTTGAACGTCGATCCCGGCGGGTAGATCTCCCCCACCGCCTTGTTCACGAGCGGATGGCGGTCGTCCTTGTTCAGCGCGTCGAGCTCGGTCTGGGTGATCCCGCGCACGAACACGTTGTTGTCGTACGCGGGCGTCGAGACCATCGCGAGGATCTCGCCGTTCTGCGGGTTCATCGCGATGGCGACGGCCTGGGTGAACGCGTCGGCGTTGACTCCCGCGTTCAGCTCGTTCGCGAGCAGGTTCTGGAGCCGGTCGTCGATCGTGAGCACGACGTTGCCGCCGGGCTGCGAGGGCGTCTGGGCGAGGGTCTTGACCTCGCGCTGCGACGCATCGCGCTCGATCTCGCGCGAGCCGTACTGCCCCCGGAGGTACTGCTCGTACTCCCACTCGAGGCCGGTCCGGCCGATCTGGTCGGTCGGGAGGTAGCCGAGATCCTGTTTCGCCTGGAGCTCGTCTTCGGTGATCGGGCCGGTGTACCCGATGATCGGCGAGTAGAGCGGACCGTTCACGTATTCGCGGACGGACTCCGCGTCGATGCGCACACCCGGATAGAGCTCGGCGCGCTCCGCGAGGAGCAGCGCGACGTCGCGTGAGATCGGCTTCGTCGAGATCTTCACCGGCTCGTACGGGTTGCGACCGCGCTGGTCGGCGATGGCCTTCTGGACCTCCGCCCCGTCGCGGCCGATGAGCTGCGCGAGACCGGCCGCCACGCCGTCCTGGCGCGACATCGGCAGATCGACCGGCACGACACTGACGGCGAATCCGGGGATGTTCCGCACGAGGATCTTGCCGGAGCGGTCGACGATGATGCCGCGGTCGGCCGGCACGGGAAGGCGGAGGAGGCGGTTGCCTTCCGCGAGCACGCGGTAGTGATCACCCTGCACGACCTGCAGATCCCAGAGCCGCGCGGTGAGAACGCAGAGCAGGAACGCGACGACCAGACCGACCGCGAGGAAGCGGTATGGACGGATGAACTCGCGCTGGCGGTCGTTCGTCCTCACGTCAGAAGGATGCCTGTTTCTCGGTGAGCCGGCCGACCCCGCGTGCGATCGGATAGGTAGCGATTCCGAGCGCGCCGGTGAAGATCGCGCCGCCGCCGATCTGGATCGCGAGTCCGCGGACGTCGGGGATCGGCGTCCCCGCGAGCGCCAGAGCGACGGTGTACAGGACGCCCGCGGCGAACGCGGCGGCGGTCAGGTATGCCGCCGCGAGGAGCACGGGCACGGGCCGCGGCGCCGGCCGCTCGCCGAGGCCGATCGCGGCCACCGGCGGCAGCGAGGCCACGGCGAACGCGCCCAGCGGACCGCCCGAGAGCAGATCGGCCGCGAGGCCGCCGATGAACGCCCACCACACGGCCTCGCCCGCGCCCGCCGCGAGCGACCAGGAGCCGGCGACCAGGAACGGAAGGTTCGGGCGGGCGTCCCCGACGGAGAGGAACGGGACGACCGCGCTCTGGAGGAGTGCCGCGGCGAGCGGCAGCGCTATCGCGAGCGCGACGCGCACGGCGCCTCCGGAGGGCCGCACCGCCGTCGGTCGCGCGCTACGACGGCCCTCCTATGAACGGGGCCGAGGATCGAGGGTGCGAACCGGAGCGGGTGCCGGACGCTCCCCCTCCTGCGCGAGCTCCTCCTCGAGACGCGGGAACGGGTCCTCGTCGCGAAGCTTCGCGCTCACGTAGATGAGCACGAGCCGCAGGGTCGCCGCGACCGGCACGGCGAGAACGACGCCGAGGAGCCCGAAGATCGCGCCGCCCGCCAGGAGCGAGAAGATCACGAGGGCCGGATGCAGTCGCACGATGCGGCCGATCACGAGGGGGATCACGAAGTAATCCTCGGCGTGTCGGAGGACCGTGTACATGATCGCGATCGCGCCGACGTACGCGAGCTGGGACCAGCCGAATGGATTCGGGTTGCCAAGCGCGACGAGACACGCGATCGCTCCCGCGGTGATCGGTCCGATGATCGGGATGACCTCGAGGACGCCGGTCAAGAGGCCGAGGAGCAGCGAGAACGGCACGCCAAACAGCGTGAGACCAATTGTGGTAGCAGTCGACATGATGGCCACCAGGAGAAGCTGCCCGCGGACGTACCGGCTGAGCAGGATGCTCACCTGCGCGCCCAGCGGGAGCAGCTCGTGGCGTGACGCCGGGGGCACGAGGCGCTTGGACCAGTTGATGAGTCGCGGCCAGTCACGCAGGAAGAAGAACGTGGCGATGAGGAACACGAGGAACTCGAGCAGGAAATGCGAGAACCCGACGATGAACGGCACCGCGAGGGTCGCCACGTTGCGGCTCACCTCCAGCGGGGCCGTGCTGATCGGGCCGAAGACGATCGGGACCAGGTCCTCCGCGCCCATCTGATCGAGCGTCTCGGCCAGGGTGTTCTGGGCGTTCGCAATCAAAGTTGGTAGCGATCGCTGGAACGTCTGGGTCTGTTCGACCGCAAGTGGCGCGAGGAATCGCACGCCGCCCGCGATCAGGAGGAGCACCGCGATGAACACGATCGCCGCGGCCGCGCCGCGATGGTTCGTGAGGCGGTTCTCGAACGCGCGGACGACCGGCAGGAGGATGTAGCCGAGGATCGCCGCCCACAGGAATGGCCGCACGATGTCGCCCGCGCGGTAGATGACGAAGACCAGGGCCACCACCAGCACGGCGACGACCACGCGCTTCAGCGTCGGGCTCCATCGCGGCGCGGTCAACGCGTTCACTCGCGACGATTATCCCGCAGGGCATCGCGCACGGTCGGCATTTCGCCGCGGCGCCACGCCGAGAGATCGTTGCGATGTGCGACGAGCGTGAGGAGCGCCGCGCCCACGCCGAAGATCGGATGCGCTTCGATCACGACGCTGACGACGGCCAGCGCGACGATCGCCGTGACCGTGGCCAGCACCGCGCGGCGGATAAGCAACAGGCCGAGCCCCCAGCTCACCAGCCCGAGGACCGCGAGGGCCGGAGCGAGGCCGATGTAGCCGCCCAGCGTCGTCGCAGCTCCTTTCCCACCCCGGAACCCCGCGAACACCGGGTAGATCTGGCCCGCGATCGCGGCCAGCGCGCAAAGATCACCGACCAGCGGGCCGCCCAGGATCAGCCCGGCCAGGCCGGCGACCCCGCCCTTCAGGAGGTCGGCGATGAGGACCGCGATGCCCGCGACCGGCCCGACCGTGAGCGCGACATTGGTCGATCCCGCGTTGCGCGTCCCCACTGTCCGGGGGTCCGGTCGACCGGCCAACCGGGCGGCGATGACCGCGCTCGGAATGCTTCCAACGAGGTAGCTCACCACTGCAGCCAAAGCAGTAACAATGACCTCCAATGGTCTTACGCAGTCGTCCCGGATTGCTGCCTGGGAGCCATTTCGGGTACAATAGGCGTCTCCAGTGGGGCTGTTTGGAAGGTCATTTCGCCGCCCCAGCGCCCAATGTTTCACGTTTGTCACGGCATGAATGTGCTCGCTATCAGCAACCAGAAAGGCGGGGTGGGGAAGACGACGACTGCCATCAGCCTGGCTGCCGCGCTGGTAGAGAAGGGCTCCCGGGTGCTGCTCATCGACCTCGATCCGCAGGGAAACGCGACCAGCGGATTGGGTATGAGCAAGGAGCAGCCGCACTCGGTCTACGGCGTTCTCGTCCGGGATGAGCCTCTCGGTGGCGCCATCCAACCGACCGCGGTGGCCGGCCTGGACCTCTTGCCGTCTGCTCCAGAGATGGCTGGAGCGGAGGTCGAACTGGTCCCGCTGCTGGCCCGAGAATTCCGACTGCGCGACGCGCTTCAGCGCGAAAAGGGGTACGACACGGTCCTCATCGATTGCCCGCCGTCGCTCGGCCTGCTGACGGTCAACGCCCTGGTGGCGGCGGACGCGGTCCTCGTGCCGGTGCAGTGCGAGTATTACGCGCTCGAGGGCCTGGCCCAGCTCCTGTCGACGATCGACGCCGTGCGGGTCCGGCTGAACGCCAAGCTCGAGGTTCTCGCGATCGTCCTCACGATGGAGGACCGCCGGAACCGGCTCTCGATGCAGGTGACCGAGGAGGTCATCCGGCACTTCCCGGAGCTCGTCGCGCGCGTCAGGATCCCGCGGGCCGTCCGGCTCGCCGAAGCGCCGAGCCACGGACAGCCGATCAACGTCTACGACCCCGGCTCCCGGGCGGCTCAGGCGTACGGCGACCTGGCCCAGGAGATCTCGTTGCGGCTGGCGTCGCGCATCCCGATCGCGCTCGGCGGGGTGGGGGCGTAGTGGCCCGCACCGGGTTGGGCCGCGGGCTCGACGTCCTGCTGGGCAGCGCCCCCGCGACGAGCGCGCCGGCGACCCTGGCGGCCGGCGCCCTCGAGATCCCGCTGGAGAAGATCCAGCCGAACCGCCAGCAGCCCCGACAGCACTTCGACCCGGACTCGATCGCCGAGCTCGCCGCGTCGATCACCGCGCACGGGGTCCTGCAACCAATTGTGGTTTCGCGAACCCCCGACGGCTTCGAGCTCATCGCCGGTCACCGGCGCGTCCTCGCGTCGCGCGTCGCGGGCAAGACCTCGATCCCAGCGGTCGTCCGTGAGGACGTGCGCGACCGGCTCGAGCTCGCGCTGGTCGAGAACCTCCAGCGCACCGACCTGAACGCGATCGAGACCGCCCGGGCCTACAAGCTCCTCATGGAGACGTACGACCTCACCCAGGAGCAGCTCGCCGAGCGCCTCGGCAAGTCGCGCTCCGCGGTCGCGAACACCCTGCGCGCCCTCCAGGCGCCGCAGGTCCTCCAGGACGCCGTGCAGGACGGGAAGATCAGCGAGGGCCACCTGCGCGCTCTTCTGCCGCTACCACTTTCGGATGCGATCCGGGCGCTCGGCGACATCCTGGCAAAAGGGATGTCGGTCCGCGAGGCCGAGGCCCTCGCGCGCAAAATGGTCCACCCGACGCATCCCCGCAAGCGCGCGCGGTCGAACGGGAGCGATCCCGATCTCGCCGGCGTGACAGCGGAGCTCCGCGGCGCGTTGGGCACGAAGGTCGAGATCACCCGCGGCCGAAAGGGCGGCCGGATCGCGATCCAGTTCTATTCCGACGAGGACTTCGAGCGGCTGTACGAAATGCTCGTCCGCGCCGGTCGCAGGTAGGAGAGCCGATGGCGGTCAAGACGGTCAAGACAGCGACCGGCAAGCCCGCGAGCCCGAACGGCTCGGGGTCGTACAGCGCCGCCGACATCCAGGTCCTCGAAGGGCTCGAGGCGGTCCGTCGCCGGCCGGGCATGTACATCGGCACGACCGACCTGCGCGGGCTCCATCACCTCGTACGCGAGGTCCTGGACAACTCGATCGACGAGGCGATGAACGGGACCTGCGACCGGATCGATGTGACGATCCACAAGAACAACGAGATCACGGTCGCGGACAACGGCCGCGGCATCCCGACCGACATCCAGAAGCAGACCGGGAAGTCCGCCCTCGAGGTCGTGCACACGATGCTGCACGCCGGCGGCAAATTCGGTGGCGCCGGCTACAAGGTGTCAGGCGGCCTCCACGGCGTCGGCGTGTCCGTCGTGAACGCGCTCTCGACGCACCTGCGGGTGGAGGTCCACCGCGACGGCAAGATCCACGAGCAGGACTACGCGCGCGGCAAGCCGGTCTCGAAGGTCAAGCAGATCACGAAGCCGCAGCACCAGCCGCCGCAGGTCGAATGGCGGCCGCGCGACAAGCCGACAGGCACGATCACGACCTTCGCGCCGGATCCCGAGATGTTCCCGGTCATCCAGTGGGACCGCTCGATCATCGTCCAGTGGCTCCGCGAGACCGCCTACCTCAACAAGGGCCTGTTCCTGTACATCAAGGACGAGCGGGACGAGAGCGACGAGGCGTTCTACTTCGACGGCGGCGTCGTGTCGTTCGTGCGCCATCTCGACAAGGCCCACGGCGCGCTGCACAAGCCGGTCTACGTGGAGCGGTCGTTCGAGAACGACACGGTCGTCGAGGTGGCGTTCGAGTACAACGACACCTTCGCCGAGAAGGTCTACACGTTCGCAAACAACATCAACACGATGGATGGCGGCGCCCACCTCACCGGCTTCCGTACCGCGCTCACCCGCACGCTGAACGCGTACGCGCGCAAGAGCGGCGCGCTCAAGGAGGCCGACCCGAACCTCACCGCCGAGGACGTACGCGAGGGATTGACCGCGGTCATCAGCGTGAAGATCAAGGAGCCTCAGTTCGAGGGCCAGACCAAGACCCGCCTCGGCAACGCCGAGGTCGCCGGCCAGGTCGCGTCCGCGATCAACGACGCGCTCGGCCAGTACCTCGAAGAGAACCCGCCGGACGCGCGGAAGATCGTCGAGAAATGCCTCACCGCGTTCCGCGCCCGTGAGGCCGCGCGCAAGGCCCGCGACCTCGTGCTCCGCAAGGGCGCCCTCGACGGCTTCTCGCTGCCGGGCAAGCTCGCCGACTGCCAGGAGCGCGACCCGGAGAAGGCCGAGATCATCCTCGTCGAGGGCAACTCCGCCGGCGGCTCGGCGAAGGGCGGCCGCGATCGCCGGTTCCAGGCGATCCTTCCGCTGCGGGGCAAGATCCTCAACGTCGAGAAGGCCCGGGCCGACAAGATGCTCGGCAACGAGGAGATCAAGGCGATCATCACCGCGCTCGGCACGGGCATCGGCGACTACTTCGACATCTCGAAGCTGCGGTACGGCAAGACGATCCTGCTGGCCGACGCCGACGTCGACGGCTCGCACATCCGCACGCTGCTGCTGACCCTCCTCTATCGGCACTTCAAGCCGCTCATCGAGCAGGGCCGGATCTTCATCGGCCAGCCCCCGCTCTACCGGCTGCAGCTGGGCAAGGAGATCCGCTGGGTCTACTCGGACAAGGAGCGAGACGTCGCGATCAAGGAGCTGAAGGCGCTCGCGAAGACGAGATCCGCGGAGCGCAAGACGAAGGCCGCCGCGAAGAAGGCCAAGGGCGAGGCCACCGAGGCGGTCGAGGCCGAGTCGACCTCGACCGATGAGGGCACCGATGACGGCAAGGGCGGCCGCGAGCCCGCGATCGCGCGCTACAAGGGTCTCGGCGAGATGAACGCCGAGCAGCTCTGGGACACCACGCTCAACCCCGCGACCCGCACCCTCCGGCTCGTCACCCTCGAGGATGCCGAGCGGGCCGACTTCGTGTTCGACGAGCTCATGGGCAACGAGGTCGAGGGCCGCAAGAAGTGGATCATGGCGAACGCGAAGTCCGCGGAGCTCGACCTCTAGTGGCCCGGCTGCTCGACCTCGGCGTCGACTTCGACCACTGGTGCTTCGCCTGCGGCCGGCTCAACCCGTCCGGGCTTCAGCTCGACTTCGACGTCTC
>DATJHW010000095.1:0-10039 GCA_035493615.1 Saccharimonadales bacterium (SeqCode)
CCCCCAGCGTCAGTCCGACGTGCGCCCCTCGCGGCGTCTCGCGATCGTCGCGTGCATGGATTCGCGTCTCGACGTGTTCGCGGTGCTGGGATTGAAGGAGGGCGAGGCCCACGTCCTGCGCAACGCCGGCGGCACCGTGACGGACGACGTCATACGTTCGCTCGCGATCTCTCAGCGCCGTCTCGGCACGATGCAGATCATGCTCATCCATCACACCGACTGCGGCATGCAGCGGGTCACCGACGACGGGTTTCGCGCAGAGCTGCAGCGCAGCGCCGGGATGGCCCCGGCTTTCGCGATCGAGTCGTTCAGCGACGTGGATGCCGACGTCCGCCAGTCGATCATGCGGGTTCGCCACTCACCGTTCCTCCCGTACCGGGAGCGCGTCCGGGGATTCGTGTACGACGCGGTCAGCGGCCAGCTGCGCGAGGTCCATGAAGACCAGGGAGACACGGGGACGTGATCCTTCCCAAGGAGCGCGATCCGAGATTCATCACCATCCGTCGCGGAGGCACGTTGGAAGACTCGGATCATCGGCTGCTCGCCTTATGGGCGGCTGCGTGCGCCGAGCACGTCCTCCCGCTCTTTGAGGCGGTCAAGCCTCTGGACCCGAGGCCGCGCAATGCGGTGGAGCAGGCTCGAGCATGGACACGTGGCGAGGTCACGATGACTCAAGCACGCTCGGCCGCGGGCCACGCCAATGCCGCCGCCCGGGACCTGTCGGGAGCCGCGAGGCACGCGGCATATGCGGCCGGCCAGGCCGCGGCGGTCGCCCATGTCGCGGCCCACGAGCTGGGTGCCGCCGCATACGCGATCAAGGCCGCGCGGGCAGCTGCTCCGAAAAGCGGGGCCGAGGCTGCCGGTCGGCGCGAGTGCTCCTGGCAGCGCGAGCGCCTACCGGCGGCGATCCGCGAGCTCGTGCTGGAAGACCAGCGGCTGCGCAACGAGGTCTGCTGGTCGGTGTTCGACGTATCGTCAGCTTCCGGAAGCGAGGACCGATGCCGGAACCGTTGATGACCACGGAATTGGCCAGCGCGCGAGCGTTCATCGAGGCCGTGCAGGCCAAGAACGATGGTGCGGCCGCCGTGCTGTGCGCGGACGATGTCGAGGTGCTGCTCCCTGGAGCGAACGCGGCCCTTCGGGGGAAGGACGGCGTGCGTCAGATGATCAACATGGCGCCGAAGCTCGAGCAGCGCCCGCGAGGCGAGGAGCAGCACGGTGACGAGGTACGCATCTCCACGCTGACCCGCGCTCCCGGAGTCTTTGCCAACTACACGACGTGGCTCTTCGTGTTCGAGGGCGGGAAGATCAGGCGGCTCTCGTTCGCGCTCCGAGCCGCGAACTGATCGCGGCGGTCAAGCGGCCGAGGTCGCCCTCAATGCACGCACGCCTGCGCGTCCTCTCTTCGCGTGCGCCGCTACCGCATGCTGTTGCGAGCCGTCGGCAGGGAGCCGCCGGCAAGGAGGACATGGGATGAAGACCAAGAACCTCGATATCTACGGCAGCCCGCCCCTCCCGTGGTCGCGCGCCCGCGATCTTCTTGACGCCATGCGGAACGAGACCGGTCACGGCTCGAGCTGGTTCCTCTCGACGGTGCGTCCGGACGGCCGGCCGCATGCGGCCGGAGTCGGCGTGTTCTGGGACGACGAGAAGCTCTGGTTCACCAGCGGGCCGCGGACGCGCAAGAGCCGTGACATCGTCGAGAACGCGAACGTCGTCCTGTCCGTCGGGCTGAGCGGCCTCGACCTTGTCATCGAGGGCAACGCGACGCGGGTCACCGACCCGGCGGCCCTCGAACGCCTGGCGGCCATCGCCCGAGGCCAGGGCTGGCCCGCCCGGGTGACGGAAGGAGGACTCACGGCCGAGTACAGCGCGCCGAGCGCCGGCCGTCCGCCGTGGTATCTCTACGTGGTGACGCCGGTGACCGCCTTCGGCGTCGCGACCGCGGAGCCGAATGGCGCGACGCGTTGGCGCTTCGGCCCGAGCGGGGTGCGCTAGCCGCGCCGCCGGCCGGGGCTGCGGCCACCCGTCCCGATGTTCGTGCCCGGGTTGCTCGTCCGGTTCACGGTGAAGCTCGAGCCGTCGCTGCCGAGCGCCGACGGGATCGCCAGCGGCTGGTTCGCCGCGTCGGCCATCGTCACGGCCTTCGCGTTCGCGCCGGCGAGGGTCTGCGTCTTGCCGTCGACGGTGACACTGCCTGCGGTGAATTTCACGCTGCCGAAGCTGTCGAGCGGTGCGATCCCGCGGCCGACGCTCGGCGCCTCCTCGATCCACTCGGCCGACGACTTCGACGAGTTGTAGCGGATGGTCGTACTGAAGCTGCCACCCGTCGTGACGTTCTTCATGTCGACGACCCACAGGCCCGCGGATCGCTCGCTGATCGTGACGCTGACCGTATCCCCCGCATTCACGGGAAGGGTGATCGTCCGGGTCGACTGGGGAAGCGTCTCGGTCCAGGCGTCGTAGCTCACGGTGCCGTCTCCGTTCACGGTCGCCTCGGTGCCGGCCTGGATGAGGTCGGTCGTGTTCGCGCCGCCGATGCCCACCCACGTCGCGTCGATGCCCGCCACGTTCGCGTCCGGCTTCGCGATGACCCAGGTCCCGCTCACCGAGGTGTACGAGCTGCCGCCGGTCGACACGTAGCCGGACCAGTTCCGCGAGGTGCTGCGGACCCCGGTGTTCGATGGGGTCTGCGGCTGCGTCGGGCTGGTGCCACCCGTGTTGCCCGGCTGGGTGTTCGACTCGATCTTCCAGGAGTCATTCTGGAAGAGGAGGACGTAGTCGTTCTCGTCGGTACTCTGGTCGACCGAGCCGTCGGTGTACGTGCTCCGCCAGGTCTCGGTCGTCGTCGCGGTCGCGGTCGTGCCGTTCACGCTGATGTCACCGAACTGGATGTCGAGCAGCTCGATCTTCGCGACGCCCCCGGTCGCGAGATCGGAATTGATCTGGACCATCTCGTCGTAGTGGTTGTCCGTGGACGTCGCGCGCATCGGCGTGGGGTCGTGCTTCGCGAACGCGACGGCCTGGGCCTGGTTCGCCTGCCGGAGCACGTCCTCGATCGCGGCCATGGTCGCCGGGTCCGCTGCCGCGCCGGAGCTCGACGACGTGGTCGTCGACGCCGGCGAGCCGTTGCCCGGGAAGAGCTGCGGGGTGATCGCCTTCGCGCCGCCGATGCCGACGAGGCCCCCGATGAGCGCGCCGATGAGCAGGAGCGCGAGGCCGTCGCCGCCGCGCTTCGGCTTCGCCGGCGGCGCGGGTGGCGGGGGAGGGGTCGTGAGGATGGGCTGGGTCTGCTCCACCGGCGCGTCGCGCCACGGCGTCGGCTCCTCGCGCCATGGGGCCGGCGGACGGTTGTCGAACATGCCCAAAGCATGACCCCTCGGCGTGCCGGCAGCATGAAAAGTCCATGAGAAGCAGGTAATGGAACGATGAACGGCCTCCTGGCGCCCGTTTTTCGGGCCCTTCGTTGACGTGGCCGCCAGGGGAGGCGGATAATCATTCCTGTCCAGGCGCGCGAAGGGGTTGCCGAGAGCAACCTCTTTTTGATGTCAGGATCAAAACGAGACCGCCCACCTAGCTCAGTTGGTAGAGCACGTCCTTGGTAAGGACGAGGTCTCGGGTTCGATCCCCGAGGTGGGCTCAAGCCTCGGTGGATGGAGAGAGGACGACATGGCGAAGAAGAAATTCGAGCGCACCAAGCCGCACGTGAACGTCGGCACGATCGGGCACATCGACCACGGCAAGACGACGCTCACCGCGGCGATCACCAAGACCCTCTCGCTCAAGGGCCAGGCCGACTTCCGCGCGTTCGACTCGATCGACAACGCCCCTGAAGAGAAGGAGCGCGGGATCACGATCTCGATCGCGCACGTCGAGTACGAGACCGACAAGCGCCACTACGCCCACGTCGACTGCCCCGGCCACGCCGACTACATCAAGAACATGATCACCGGTGCGGCCCAGATGGACGGGGCGATCCTCGTCGTCTCGGCCGCCGACGGCCCGATGCCCCAGACCCGCGAGCACATCCTGCTCGCCCGTCAGGTCCAGGTGCCGCAGATGGTCGTGTTCCTCAACAAGGTCGACATGGTCGACGACGAGGAGCTGCTCGAGCTCGTCGAGCTCGAGGTCCGCGAGCTGCTGTCCAAGTACGGCTTCAAGGGTGACGAGATCCCGATCATCCGTGGATCGGCCCTCAAGGCCCTGGAGAGCTCCTCGACCGACACGAACGCGCCTGAGTTCAAGCCGATCTTCGAGCTGATGGACAAGGTCGACACCTACATCCCGACGCCCGTGCGGCCGAAGGACAAGCCGTTCCTCATGCCGATCGAGGACGTGTTCGGCATCAAGGGCCGCGGCACCGTGGCCACGGGCCGCGTGGAGCGCGGCATCGTGAAGGTGGGCGAGGAGGTCGAGATCCTCGGGATCCGCGACGCCCGCAAGGCGGTGGTCACCGGCGTCGAGATGTTCCGCAAGCTCCTCGACCAGGGCGAGGCCGGCGACAACATCGGTCTGCTCCTCCGTGGTCTGGAGCGCGAGGACATCGAGCGCGGCCAGGTCATCGCGAAGCCCGGCTCGGTGAAGCCGCACACGAAGTTCACGGCCGAGGTCTACATCCTCTCCAAGGAGGAGGGTGGCCGCCACACGCCGTTCTTCAACGGCTACCGCCCGCAGTTCTACATCCGCACGACCGACGTGACCGGCTCGGCCGACCTGCCTGCCGGCACCGAGATGGTCATGCCGGGCGACACCGTGAATCTCACGATCACGCTCATCACGCCGATCGCCCTCGAAGAGGGCCTCCGGTTCGCGATCCGCGAGGGCGGCCACACCGTCGGCGCCGGCGCGGTGACGAAGGTCATCGAGTAGTAGATGCCGAAGGACAACCGACCGATCATCACCCTCGCGTGCTCGACCTGCCGGTCGCGCACATACGCGACGACGAAGAACCGGAAGAACGATCCGGACCGTATCGAGCTATCGAAGTTCTGCCCGCGCTGCCGCAAGCACACGGCGCACCGGGAGACGCGATAGGCATACGGCGGTAGCTCAATTGGCAGAGCAACGGTCTCCAAAACCGTAGGTTGAGAGTTCGAGTCTCTCCCGCCGTGCCAAGACAGCCGAGATGAAAGGAAGAAAGTTGTGGCGACAGCGACACGTCCGGCCGGCGGGATCGTCCGCTTCGCGCAAGAGTCGTGGTCCGAGCTGCGGAAGGTCACCTGGCCGACCCGCGAGCAGGTCATCCGACTGACCTTGCTCGTCGTCGTCATCTCCGTCGTCATCTCCGCGTACATCTTCGCCTTCGACAACCTGTTCCACGTCATCATCGACAAGGGCGTGCTGAACATCCCTGACGCGACACCCGCGCCGCCGATCCAGTAAGGAGCAGCGATGACCGACGAGACGAACGAGCCCACCGACGCAGCGGAGCCAGCGATCGAGGCCGAACCGCAGATCGAGCAGCAGCCCGACGCGGCGAAGCTCTCGGACGAGGCGGCCGCCGAGGCCGCGCGCGCGTTCCTCGGTACCGCCGAACCGGAGCCCGAGGGCGTCTCGCCCGAGGAGGCCAAGGCCGCGTTCCGCCGCGCCGGCGCGGTCGCCGAGGCCGAGCCGCCGGTCGTTCAGGCCGAGCCTGAACCCGAGCCCGAGCCTGTTGCGGCGCCACCGGCTGCGGGGAAAGCCGTCGAAGAGAAGGACGACAACCGCCGCTGGTACGTCATCCACACGTACTCCGGGTACGAGAACAAGGTGAAGACGAACCTCGAGCACCGGATCCACTCGATGGACATGGGGGACAAGATCTTCCAGGTCCTGGTGCCGACCGAGGAAGAGATCGAGATCAAGAACGGCAAACGGCACCCGGTCGAGCGAAAGGTGTACCCCGGATACGTGCTCGTCGAGATGAACATGGGCGACGACTCGTGGTACGTCGTGCGCAACACGCCCGGCGTCACGAGCTTCGTCGGGATGGGCACCACGCCGACGCCGCTGTCGGACGCCGAGGTCAAGGCGATCCTGCGCCAGATCAAGCTCGACGCACCGAAGTACAAGGTCGCGTTCACGAAGGGCGAGGCCGTTCGCGTCACGGACGGCCCGTTCACCGACCTCCACGGTGTCGTCGACGAGGTGAACCCCGAGCGCAACAAGGTGAAGGTCCTCGTGTCGATCTTCGGCCGCGAGACCCCGGTCGAGCTCGACTTCCTGCAGATCGAGAAGTTGGTGAAATGACAAGAACGAACGCGGAGCGGCATTGCCGCGACAAGCGAGTACAACCCGCCGGGGCATTCTCCGGCGCAGCCGGAGATAGGTAGTGGCGAAGAAGATCAAAGCGACCGTCAAGGTCCAGATCCAGGCGGGCAAGGCGACCGCGGCGCCGCCGGTCGGTACCGCGCTCGGCCCGCATGGCATCAACATGGGGCAGTTCATCAAGGAGTACAACGAGCGGACCGCGCCGCTCACCGGCACGGTCGTCCCGGCCGTCGTGACGATCTTCGAGGACCGCTCGTACACGTTCGTGACGAAGAGCCCGCCGGCGGCCGACCTCATTCGCAAGGAGCTCGGCCTCGAGAAGGGCTCGCCAACGCCGAACAAGAACAAGGTCGGTACGCTCTCCAAGGCGAAGGTCCGCTCGATCGCCGAGACGAAGATGGCCGACCTCAACGCGAACACCATCGAGTCGGCCATGCGGATGGTCGAGGGCACCGCCCGCAGCATGGGCGTCGAGATCTCGGGCTAGCGCGATCTGAGCTGGGGCCGACCACGGCCGAACACGTGGCAGACCCGTCAGGGTCGAAAGGGGAACGGACATGGCAGAGCAGACCGAGGAGCAGGCGACGCCGGCGGCGCCGGCGAGGGCCAAGGCACAGAAGGCCGGCAAGGGCAAGAAGCGCGGGAAGCGCTATCGCGGCCTCGCCACGAAGATCGACCGGACCAAGACGTACAGCCCGGCCGAGGCCGTGAAGCTCGTGAAGGAAACGTCGCAGGCGAAGTTCGATACGTCCGTCGACCTGCACCTGCGTATGGGCGTCGACCCGCGTCACGCCGAGCAGATGGTCCGGGGATCCGCGGTCCTTCCCAACGGCACCGGCAAGACGGTCCGCGTCGTCGTGTTCGCGCAGGGCGACAAGGCCCGCGAGGCACAGGCAGCCGGCGCCGACGTCGTGGGCGCGGACGACCTCGCGAAGCGCATCGAGGGCGGCTGGCTCGACTTCGACGTCGCGGTGGCGACCCCGGACATGATGGGCACCGTCGGTAAGCTCGGAAAGGTCCTCGGCCCCCGGGGCCTCATGCCGAACCCGAAGTCCGGCACCGTCACGTTCGACCTCACGAAAGCGGTCCGCGACTCGAAGGGCGGCCGCATCGAGTTCCGCGTCGACAAGACCGGCGTGGTGCACACGGTCGTCGGAAAGTCATCGTTCACGGAGCAGGCCCTGCTCCAGAACCTCGCCACGCTCATGGACGCGCTGAACCGGGCGCGGCCTGCCGGCCTCAAGGCCAACTACATCGAGAGCGTGTACCTCACGAGCACCCAGGGGCCGAGCGTGAAGGTCGACCTCGGAGCGGCGACCGCGCTGGCCGGGCGGGCGACCGTCTAGCGGTACACTTCGGACAACTTCATAGCCAAAGAAGCCGGTTCCCGAGAGGGCTTGAATCCGCCGCGAGGCGGAGCCAGCGGAGGCGAGGATCAGCGCGGGGCGTCGCCCCGCGTCGTGGCCTTCATCCGCTCGGGATGAAGGCTTCTTCTTTTCACGAAGGGAGGACACATGGCGAAGGTCAAGACCGGACCGAAGACCAAGCGCAAGGGTGGCGGCGTGCCCGCGAAGGCGAAGGCCGTGGAGGGGCTGCGGCGTGACCTCGAGAATTCCACGGCGATCATCGTCACGGAATACCGGGGCCTCAAGGTCGCGGAGCTCCAGGACCTGCGCCGCAAGCTGCGGCCGAAAGGCGTCGAGTACCACGTGGTGAAGAACAGCCTGTTCAGCCGCGCCGCCGAAGGCAGCGGCCGGGCGGCGCTCACGACGCTCCTGGGCGGGCCGACCGCGGTCGCCCTCGGCACGAGCGACGAGGTCGATCTCGCGCGCGGGCTGATCGACGAGACCCGCACGTTCAAGACGCTCAAGATCGTCGGGGGATTCCTCGGCGGACGTCTCATGAGCGCGGAGGACGTCCAGGCGCTCGCGAAGCTCCCGTCGAAGCTCCAGCTCCAGGCGACGTTGGTGGGCAGCCTGACCGCGCCGCTGGCCCAGACCGTCGCGGTACTGCAGGCGCCGTTGGCGCAGCTCATTCGGGTTCTGAATGCGAAGGCCCAAGCCGCCTAAACACGCAAATCCAAAGAAGATGGAGTAATTGAAGCGATGGCAGTGGATACGGGTACCGACACCGCGAAGTTCGACAAGCTGGTCAAGGAGATCGAGGGCCTCTCGATCCTCGAGATCGCGCAGTTCGGCAAGTTCCTCCAGGAGCGCTGGGGTGTCTCCGCAGCGCCGGTCGCGGTCGCCGCGGCCGGTGGCGGCGCTGCGGGCGGCGGTGCCGCAGCCGAGGCCGCCGAGGAGAAGACCGAGTTCAGCGTCATCCTCAAGGAGGCCGGCGCTTCGAAGATCAACGTCATCAAGACCGTCCGCGAGATCACCGGTCTCGGCCTCAAGGAGGCGAAGGACCTGGTCGACGGCGCGCCCAAGCCGGTCAAGGAGAACATCGGCAAGGACGAGGCTGCGGCGATCAAGAAGAAGCTCGAGGACGCCGGTGCTGTGACCGAGCTGAAATAGCGAAAGGGCCTGATTTCAGGCCTTTTCCTGCAGTGTCGCATCCAGGTTCGGTAGCGGCGTCCGTCGCCTGCCTGCCTGCTGCTTGCAGGGCGCTAGAGTTTCCCCCGCGGGACCGCCTCGGCGGGATCGCGAAAGGTGCCGGACCGGGACCACGCTACGGGCGGGGTCCCGGTCTTGGTTTTCAAACGAGGTAGGAGCCGAGCGAGCGCTCATCGAGGAACCGCGCGCCGGCCTCGCGTCCAAGGAACAGCGCGGTCTTCGCGAGCACCTCGGCTTCGGCTCCGGTCGGTGCGATGACCGACACCTCGGCGAGATCCGAATCGGCGGGCAGACCCGTTCGGGGATCGATCAGATGATGCGATCGCTCGCCCCAGCGCCGGCCGCGCGTGCCGCTCGTGGCGGCGCCGGTGTCATTCAACAGGACCGTGGTCGGGCCGAACCCGACCGGCCAGCCGGCGCCCTCGGGTCCCTCGCCGCGAGAGCGGAGATCGCCGGCGAAGTTCGCGAGCGAGTTCGGGCCGATGCGCTCGACCGCGCGATCGGCGAGCCAGCCCTTCGCGATCCCTCCGAGATCGACCGCCGTGCCCGGCGCGAGGCGCGCGCGGCCGGCACCGATCTCGAGCATGTCGGGGAGCGGGGGAGGGATCACGATGTCGCCGGTCGCCGGCGTCTGCCCCGACGCGAAGTCGCGCGTGTATCCGGCCGCGAGCAACGCGGGCAGCACGCCTACGTGCACGAGTCCGAAGCTCGTCGCATACGCGGTGAGCGACTGGCGCAGCAGCGCTTCGAGCTCGGGACTCACCGCGACCCACTCGCCGGCCGCGGCGTTGAGCCGAGACAGCTCGCTATCCGGTGCGAAGCGCGTGAGCCGGTCGTGCATCGCGTGGATCCACGCCCGCACCCCGGCAAGGTCGGACGGTGGGTCGGCGGACAGCGAATAGAGCTCACACTCGCCCCCGAGGGCCTCGAACCGGAGGGCTTCCAGCGCCGCCATGTGCGGCCCACCCTAGCCGCGCCCGGCGCGGGCCAGTTGGGCTCCTTTTGGCCAGCTTTTGTGGATTTCCGACCCACTTGACCCCTTGACACGGACGGGGCGCAGACCGAAACTTCACCGTTCCCAGTTGACCAGCCATGCACGTCGTCCTACGATGACGTCCTTGCCACCCGTCTATCCACTGCCTTTCCGCGCGCCCACGCGCCATTAGCTCTGAGGAGGGCCCCGAATGTCCTTGACCCTCGACCGCCCTGCCGCGTCCCCGATCGAGCGCGAGCGT
>DATJHW010000096.1:0-26761 GCA_035493615.1 Saccharimonadales bacterium (SeqCode)
GCTGCGATGTCCTGCCCCTTGCTGATCCGCACCGTCGCCGCGATCCCGTGCGCCGTCAGCACCGCGGCGAACTTCTCCATCGTCTGGATCGGTGGGCGCTTGAAGCCGCCCGGCCCGGCGTTCACCGGGATCAGGTTCACGTGGTAGTCGCTGGTCCGGCCGGCGTGCCCGATCCGCCGAGCGAGCTCGTGCGCCGCCGCCGCCGAGTCGTTGGTGCCCGCGAGCAGCACGTATTCGAACGTGACCCGCCGCCGGGTGCGGGCGACGTAGCGCGCCGACGCCGCCAGGACCTCGTCGATCCCCCACTTCTTGTTGATCGGCATGATCGCGCCGCGCGTCGCGTCGTCCGGAGCATGCAGCGACACCGCGAGGTTGATCGGCAGCCCCTCCTCAGCCAGCGCGTCGATCTTCGGCACGACGCCGCACGTCGAGATCGTGAGCCGCCGCGGGCTGATGCCGAACCGGTCGGCATCGACCAGCTCGCGAGCCGACGCGATCGTCGCGTCGTAGTTGTTGAACGGCTCGCCCATACCCATGTACACGACGTGCGAGACGCGTTCTCCACGCGGGGCGAGCTCGCGCTGCCAGTGCCGGACCTGGTCGACGATCTCGCCCGCCGTGAGGTTCCGGATGAGACCCATCTCGCCGGTGGCGCAGAACGCGCAGGCCATCGGGCACCCGGCCTGCGTCGACACGCACGCCGAGTTGCGCGCGCCGTGATGCGGCATGAGCACGGTCTCGATCCGATGCCCGTCGTGCAGCTGCAGCAGGACCTTGCGCGTCTCGCCGTCCGCGCTCGCCTGCTCGAAGACCGGCGCGACGCTCGACCAGCGGAACGCGGCCGCGAGCGCATCCCGCAGTCGGGTGGGCAGATCGGTCAGATCGGCCCAATCTGCCGCGGCGGTGTGCGTCGCGTGCCGGCGGATCTGTTTGAGCCGGTACGCGGCCTCCCCGCGGGCGGCGAGCCACGCGCCGAGGTCGGCGTCGCTCACGTCGCTGATCGCAGCCCGTGGGTCGGTCATCGATCCACGGTACTAGCCGCGACCGACCCCGCGGCACCCCGAGTCGATCAGCACGACCGGCACCCAGCCCATGCGGCCGTATGCCTCGAGGCGCCACGCCGTCTGCCCGGATGCACGGAGCTGCTCGGCCATGTCGTGCGGCACGATGCCGGACCACCACGTCGTGCCGAGCGGCGGCCGTTCGTTCGGGCAGACGCCGACGTTCGCCGCCGGATCGAGGGTTCGCGTCGGTCGCGGCTCCGTCGGGTCACCGTCGGGAGGAACGATCCGGATCTGCGTCGGCGCGGCCGCACCACGGGGACCCTCCGCGTACACGGTGTCCGAGTAGGTCTCGATCGACCAGAGCATCGCGATCGGTCCACCGGCGTCGCCGTTCGCGTTGATCCGCTCCGCGCGAAGCTGCTCGATGGGACCCGGCTTCACGAGCACCTCGGCGAGGCCGGCCGCGGCACCCCCGATGAGGACCGCCACCGCGACCGCCAGGAGCCCCCGCTTCACGACGGCAGCCGGGCCTCCGCGCCGCGATCGCGCAGGCCGCGAGCCCACTCGGCTCCGCTCATGGCGCGCTTGCCCGCGGGCTTCAGCTCATCCAGCCGGAGCCACCCGGCGCCCGCCGCGACATGCGGCACGCCGTCGCGAAGCTCGAGGGTGCCGTGCTGCGCACCGCGGCCGCCGGCCACCGACGCGCGCAGCACCCCGAGCCGCTGTCCGTTGAACGTCGTCCACGCGCCCGGGTCCGGGGTCATGGCGCGGATCCGGCGCGCGAGCGCCTCGGCCGGCTCGGCGAGGTGCAGCTCGCCGTCGGCCGTCATGAGCTTGGGCGCCCAGGTCGCGCCCGACTCGTCCTGCGCGACCGGCTGGGTGCTCTCGGCGAGGTACGCCGGGAGCTCGCGCTCGAGGAGCGCGCCGCCGAGCCGGGCGAGCCGTTCGGTGAGCTCGCCTGCCGTCTCGTCCGGAGCGATCGGCGTGGTCGCGGCGGCGATGAGCGGTCCGCGATCGAGGCTCGCGGTCCCCTGCATGAGGGTCACGCCGGTCTCGCGGTCGCCGGCCAGGATCGCGTGCGCGACCGGCGCCGCGCCGCGCCACCGTGGCAGCAGCGACGCGTGCACGTTCACCGCGCGGCCGTCGACGCCGTCGATGAGCCGGCGCGGGATGAGGTTGCCGTACGCCGCCCACACCAGTGCGTCCGCGCGGAGACCGGCGATCGGCTGCACGGCGTCGCCGTTGAGCAGGACCGGCTGGAGGACCGTGAGCCCGAGCTCGGCGGCTCGGCGCTTGACCGGCGACGGCTCGACCCGACCGCGATCGCCGGGCCGGTCGGGCTGCGTGACCACGCCGGCGAGGTCGATGTCCTCGCGGGCCGCGAGCGCGGCGAGGGCATCGAGCGACGGCACCGCGAACGCGGGCGTGCCGAGGAAGATGACCCGCGGCTTCAGCGCGAAGTCGCTTTCTCCATTTCCGCTCGGGGGTGGCCGGAGGTCGAGCCGTGCGGCTCGCCCGGCTCGTCGGGCTCGACGGGGAACAGATCCTTTCGCGTGCGCAGCCGGTCGACGTACAGGACGCCATTGGTGTGATCGGTCTCGTGCAGCATGCATTGCGCACCGAGACCCTCGCCTTCGATCGTGAACTTCTTCCCGCCGATGTCGACGGCGGTCACGCGCGCGAGCAGCGGCCGCTCGAGCATCCCATACAGGCCGCGCACCGAAAGGCAGCCTTCGCTCATCTCCTCCACCTCGGTGCTCTCGAACTCGATCTCTGGATTCACCGCGACGATGCCGACGTCGTCGACGTCGATCACCACGACGCGCAGCGGCACGCCGATCTGCTGCGCCGCGATCCCGATCCCCCGCGCCTGGACCATCGACGCGAACATCCGCTGGACCAGCGGCTCGAGCTCCTTCTTGTCGGCGCGCGGCTTCTTTGCCGGCGCGTGGAGCACCGGATCCCCGACCTGGCGGATGTCCACGGCGCGCGCGGTCACGAAGTCGGGCTTCGACCAGCGCTCACGCCGTCCGCGGTCGATGAGCCACGGCGCTCCTTTGATGACCCGGATGCGCGGCTCATGGGGCTGCGAGTCGAGCTCTTCGCCCGGCCCGGTCTCGTGCTCCGGGTGCTCGCTCTCCATCGTCGTCACGCTATCCGAGGAGGGTCATCGGGTCCACGTCCACGGTCCACTCCGCTCCGATCTCGACGCGATCGAGCACCGCCGTCGGCCGCTCGCCCCGGAGCACGAGCTGCGCCCGATAGCTGCCGGCGCGCTTCGCCGCGAACGCGGGCGCCGGCCCGAGCACCTCCGCGTCGCCGTCCGCCGCGGCGCGCAGCCTCGCCGCGAGCTCCGCGGCCCGCCGCTCGACGGTCGCCTCCTTCGCGGCCGAGGTCTGCAGGAGCACGAGGCGGCCGAACGGCGGGTAGCCGAAATGCCGGCGGGCGCGGAGCTCGTGCTCGGCGAAGGTCGCGTAGTCGTGCGCCGCGGCGGCGACGATCGCGTAGTGCTCGGGCAGGTAGGTCTGGAGGATGCCCTCGCCCCCCACGTCACCGCGGCCCGAACGGCCGAGCACCTGCGTCAGCAGCTCGAACGTGCGCTCGGCCGCGGTGAAGTCGGGCAAGTTGAGCTGGGTATCGGCGTTCACCACGCCGACGAGCGAGACGCCGGGCAGGTCGAACCCTTTCGCGACCATCTGGGTGCCCACGATCACCTGGGCCTGGCCGCTCCGCATGCGCTCGTACATCGCGGCGTGCGCGCCCTTCGCTTTCACCGCATCGCGATCGAGCCGCGCGAGCCGCGCCTTCGGGACGGCGGCGCGCACGTCCTCCTCGACCCGCTGCGTGCCCACGCCGAGATGCCGGATCCGCGCGGAGCCGCAGCGCGGGCAGATGGCCGGCGCGCGTGGCTCCTCGCGACCGCAGCGATGACAGACGAGCCGCCCGTCGGCGTGCAGCGCGAACGGGATCTCGCACGACGGGCACGGCACGACGTAGCCGCAGTCGCGGCAGAGCACGACCGTGGCGAAGCCCCGGCGGTTCAGATAGAGGATCGCCTGCTCGCCCTTCGCGACGGTCCGGACCAGGGCCGCGCGCAACGCGGACGACAGGGTCGAGCGGTTGTTCGCCTTCAGCTCGAGTCGCAGATCGACGACCGTCGTTCTCGGGAGCGGCAGGTCAAGGACACGCTCGGGCAGCGGCAGGAGCGTGATGTCGCCGGCCGTCGCGGCCGCGTACGTCACCACCCGGGGGGTCGCGCTGCCGAGGACGACCACCGCACCGGACAGGCGACCGAGCTCGAGGGCGGTGTCCACGGCGTGGTACCGCGGGGCGCTCTCCTGCTTATAGGAGGGCTCCTGCTCCTCATCGACGACGATGAGCCCGAGGCGCTCGATCGGCGCGAACAGGGCCGATCGCGAGCCGACGACCACGTCCGCGACGCCGTCGAGGACGCGGCGCCACTCGTCGTAGCGCTCGCCCGCGGAGAGCGCGCTGTGCAGCAGGGCCACGCGCTCGCCGAACCGCGCGACGAATCGCGCCACCACCTGCGCGGTGAGCGCGATCTCGGGGACGAGGATGATCGCGCCCTGGCCACGAGCGAGCGCCTCGGCGGTGAGCCGCAGGTACACCTCGGTCTTCCCGCTCCCGGTGACGCCGTGCAGCAGAAAGCCACGTCCCGAGCCGAGCGCCCCAATGACCGTCGCGATGGCTGCCGCCTGCGGCGCCGTCGCCGGCATGTCCTTCGAGAGATCCGCCTCGCTCAACCGGAATTCCACCGGCACGCGCCGAACGCCGCGCGTTCCCTTCAGCGCGAGGCCGCGCGCCGCGAGGCTCGTCGCGGCGGCGGCGCTGCCACCGGCATCGGCGAGATCGGCCGACGTGACCGCGCCCGCGGCGAGCGCGCGCAGAGTGACCAGCTGGCGCGCGCCGAGCTTTGCGGGCGGCGCCGACGCGAGCGCGCTGTGCCCCGCGGGGGTGAGGGCGAAGACGGGCTCGGTGCGTTCGCCCCGAGCGGCCGGCAGGCCGCCTCGCGCACGCGCCGCGAGCGCGGGCGGCAGCATCGCGCGGACCGCGTCCGCGAGACCGCACCGGTACGTCGCGGCCATCCATCGCGCGAGCGCGAGCTGGCGCGCGGAGAGCAGCGGCACCGGATGGACGAGCCCGTCGAGCGGCTTCAGCTCACGATCGCTGGGCGTGTCGAGCGCGACGACGACGCCGTGGACGGCGCGGGCGCCGAACCCGGCGCGCGCCAGATGTCCGAGCCGGACGTCGAGGCCCTCAGGGATGCGGTACGTGAAGGTCCGAGCGGGCCCGCGCAGGCCGGCGAACACGGCGACCTCCGCGGTTCGACTCACAGTTCGTAGTGCCGCGGCCGCTTCGCCTCCTTCTCGATGATCGAGGCGATCTCCTTGACCGTCTCGTCGATCTTGTCGTCCTCGTTGACGACGACGTAGTCGTACTCGGGGGCCGCCGCCATCTCGATCTCCGCGTTGCGCAGGCGCAGCTCGAGCTGCTCGGGCGTCTCGGTCCCACGCGCGACCAGGCGGCGACGGAGCGACGCGACCGACGGCGGCATCATGAAGATCGTCAGGGCCTCGGGCAGCAGCGGCTTGATCTTTCGCATCCCCTGCGGCTCGGGCTTGACGATGACGACCCGGTGTCGTTCGAGCGTGTCCGCGAGCGCGTCCCTGCGGACCCCCTTGAAGTCGCCATGGACCATCGACCACTCGAGGAAGTTGCCGGCCTCGATCTCCTCGCGGAACTTTTCGGGCTCGTAGAAGTAGTAGTCCTTGCCGTGGACTTCTCCCGGCCGAGGCTTGCGGCTCGTCGCGGTGACATACAGAACGGCGCCGGGTACGGCGCGAACGAGCCGGTCGATGACGGTGTCCTTCCCCGCCCCCGACGGTGCGGAGATGATGACGAGGAGCCCGCGGCCATCGACGCTCAGCGCACGTCTCCGAACGGCGCTGTGGTCACCGTCGGCACGCCGAGCGCGTCGAGGTACGTGCGGAGATCGGCGGCGAGGGACGCGGTGAAGACGCGTGGACCGCCGCGCGGCAGGTTCACGGAGAGCCGCCAGGCGTGCAGGAACTGACGATCGAGGCCATCGCGCTCAACAGCCTTGCGTCCGTACACCGGGTCGCCAACGATAGGGAGTCGCGCGTACGCGAGGTGGACGCGGATCTGGTGCGTCCGGCCGGTGACCGGCTTCACGTGCAGGAGCGCACGTCGCTCGGGCCCTTCCCCGTACGAGGCGATGCGGCTGAAGTGGGTCGTCGAGTCACGCCCGCCCGCCCGGACGGCCATCCGCCGGCGGTCGACGCGGTCGCGCATGATCGGCGCCTCCACGACCGCGGGCTGGTCGCCCGGATCGCCCCAGACGAGCGCCAGGTACTCCTTCTGAAAGCGCCGGCCCTGTAGCTGGCGCGCGAGCGCGAGCTGTGCGACATCGTTCTTGGCGATGATCATCACGCCGCTCGTGTCCTTGTCGAGCCGGTGGACGATCCCGGGCCGCGCGGCGGCGCGGCCGGTATCCGCGGAGATCTTCCCGACGACGGCGTTCACCAACGTTCCGGTCGCGTGGCCATGCGCGGGATGCACGACGAGGCCCGCCGGCTTGTTCACGACCAGGACGTCGTCGTCCTCATAGAGGACGTCGATCGGGATGTCCTCGCCGAGCAGCGAGAGGGCCGGCTCGGCGTCGGGCACGTCCACGACCAGGGCCTCCCCGCCGCGGACCTTGTAAGCCGGCTCGACGGCCGCCCCGTTCACGGTCACCCGGCCGTCGCGGGCCAGCCGCTGGATCGCGCTGCGGCTGAGCTGGGTGCGCTCGGCGAGGAACCGGTCCACGCGCTGACCCGGCGCATCAGCCCGGAGCTCGATGCGCTCGGCCATCACGCGTGCCGCAGGTCGCGCGGCTGCTGACGCTCCTGCCACCAGAGCAGCACCGTGACCGCGATGATGCCGACGACGATCGACGAGTCCGCGACGTTGAACGCCCAGAACCGCGGGCCGCCGGGGATGCCGACGTCGACGAAATCGACGACGTGACCCTGCCCGATCCGATCGACCAGGTTGCCGAACGCTCCCCCGAGCTGCATGCCGAGCGTGACCGCGATGAGCGGCGAGCCCGCAGCGAGGCGCCGGTAGTAGAAGACGATCGCGAACACCGCGAGGACCGATAGCACCGAGAGGAGCGCCGTCCCGCCGGGGAGCAGCCCGAACGCCGCGCCGGTGTTCGTCACGTGGCTGATGCGGGCCCACTCTCCGAGGACCTCGACCGACGAGCCGAGCGGGATGGACGCGTCGACGGCGTTCTTCGTGATCCGATCGAGCACGAACACGACGACGGCGACGACCGCGATCAGGACGACGCGACGGGACGTCACGCCATTGATGCTATCGGCGGCTCAGGCCCCGGGCTTCGACACCATCAGGATGACGATGAGCGCGAGCAGGATGGTGATCACCGGTCCGAGCTGCTGCGTCCGCTTCGCGGCGGCCATGAACTCGGGCGTCGGCGGCCCGGCCTTCGCGATGCGGACCATCTTCTCGAGCAACGGCGTCTGCACGAGGATCGCGATGTAGAACGCGGTCGCGTACAGCAGGATCGCGATCCACAGCCAGTAGTGGCTGAAGAAGTTCACGTTGTAGCCGGCGAGGAAGATGAGTGCGAGCCCGCTGAGCGGCTGGATCGCGACGGCGAACGGCAAGATGAGCCGCTTCTCGATCGCGATCATCGCCTCCATGATGGCGAGGCCGCCCTGCGGGCTCGCCTTTCCCGCCGCCGGGCCGAGGACGGCGTAGGCGACCGACGGCCCGAACCCGAAGACCGCGCCGAACACGTGGATGACGAGCACGATGACGAGCAGAAGCGATGTGTCCATCCAGAACCCTCCTCAGCGCATTTGATCGCGAGCTACGCGGTGACCATGCCTCCGTCGACCACCAGCACCTGACCGGTGATGTACGAGGCGTCGTCGGACGCGAGGAAGGCTATCGCGTTCGCGACATCCTCGGCGGTGCCGAAGCGCGCGAGCGGGATCTGCCTGAGCATCGCGTCCTGGACGTCCTTCGGGACGATGCTCGTGAGGTCGGTGGGGACGAAGCCAGGGGCGACCGCGTTCGCGGTGATGTTCCGGCTGGCCATCTCGCGCGCGACCGTCTTCGTGAACGCGATCAGCCCGGCCTTCGCCGCGCTGTAGTTGGCCTGGCCGGCGTTCCCCATGACGCCGGCGATCGACGACACGTTCACGATCCGGCCGGCACGCTGCTTCATCATCGGGCGCATCGCGGCCTTCGTGATGAGGAACGCGCCACGCAGGTTCAGGTCCAGCACGGCGTCCCACTCCTCCGCGGACATGCGGAGGAGCAGGTTGTCGCGGGTGATCCCGGCGTTGTTCACGAGGATGTCGAGGCGGCCACCGCCGAACGCGAGCGCCTCCTTCACCACGCGCTCGGCCTCGGCGTCCACGGATACATCGCCCTGGACGAGCGCGCCCTGTGAGCCCGCGGCCTCCACGGCCATCTTCGTCTCCTCGGCGGCCGCGGTGTTGCCCTTGAAGTTGATCGCGATCTTCGCTCCGTCGGTCGCGAGGCGGATCGCCGTTGCCCGCCCGATGCCCCGACCCGCGCCCGTAACAAGCGCGGTCTTGCCATCCAGCCGGGCCATCAGACCTTCGTGAAGATCAAGGTGGCGTTGTGCCCGCCGAAGCCCATCGAGTTCGAGAGCGCCGTCTTGATCTCCTTGGGCCGCGCGGTGTTCGGGACGTAGTCCAGGTCGAGCGCGGGATCGGGCGTCGTGTAATTGATCGTCGGCGGGATGCAGCCGTCACGCAGCGCGAGCAGGCACGCGATCGCCTCGAGCGCGCCCGCGGCACCGAGCAGGTGCCCGGTCATCGACTTCGTCGACGACACGAGCAGCTTGTACGCGTGCGCGCCGAACACGCTCTTGATCGCCGCGGTCTCCTCACGGTCGTTCGGCTGGGTCGAGGTGCCGTGCGCGTTGATGTAGTCGACATCCGTGGGCTGCAGCTTCGCTCCAGCCAGCGCCATCTGCATCGAGCGCGCGTTGCCCTCGCCCTCCGGTGACGGCGAGGTGATGTGGTAGGCGTCGGCCGTCGCGCCGTAGCCCACGAGCTCGCCGTAGATCCGCGCCCCGCGCGCGAGGGCGTGCTCGCGCTCCTCCAGGATCACCGCCGCGCCGCCCTCGGACAGGGTGAAGCCATCCCGGTCCTTGTCGAACGGCCGCGACGCATGCTCGGGGTCGTCGTTCCGCCGCGACATCGCGTGCATCGTCGAGAACGCGCCGATCGCGAGCGGGAGCACCGCTGCCTCGGCCCCGCCGGCGACCATGATGTCGGCCTGACCGCGATCGATGATCGCGGCGCACTCGCCGATGGCGTGGGCGCTCGACGCGCAGGCCGAGACGTGCGTCAGGTTGGGTCCCTTCAGGCCGAACTGCATCGAGACCTGCGCGGATCCGGCGTTCGCCATGAGCATCGGCACGAGGAACGGCGACAGCCGGCTCGGCCCGCGCTTCTCCATGAGCAACACCTGGTCGACCAGGGTCTCGAGCCCGCCGACGCCGGTCGCGATGGAGACGCCGACCCGCTCGGGCTCCGTCGCCACGTCGACCTTGCCGTCGGTCAGCGCCTGCGACGCGGCAGCGACCGCGAACTGCGCGAACCGGTCGGTCCGTCGCGCGTCCTTCCGGTCCATGTACTTGGTCGGATCGAAATCCTTCACCTCGCCGGCCATCTGCGATTCGTACGGGCTCGGGTCGAATCGGGTGATCCGCCCGATGCCACCGCGCCCGTGCATCATCGAGTCCCAGGTCGCATCGATCGTGTCCCCGATCGGCGTGACGGCGCCGATGCCGGTCACGACGATGCGCTTCATGACCCCACCCGGGCGCGAAGCGCGCGGATCGCCTCACTGATCGACGGCGGATCGGAGACGTTGATGAGCTTCACGTCGGCGATGCGCTTCACCAAGCCGTTCACCACCTGGCCGGCGCCGATCTCGACGAACGTGGAGGCGCCGCGCTCGGCCATGAAGCGGACCGAGCGGAGCCACTCGACGCGCTGCGAGAGGTGCCGAACGAGCGCGTCCGGAATTCGCGCGCCACTCTCGTGCGGCGCTCCGCTCGTGTTCGCGACGACCGGCACGACCGGCTCGCGGAATCTCATGGTCCGCATGAACGACGCGAGATCCCCGCCGATCGCGCCCATCGCCGGGAAATGGAACGGGCCGGAGATCCGCAGCGGCACGACCTTGCGCGCGCCGTTCTTCGTGAGCGCGGCGCTGACCTTCGCGACCGACTCGCTGTCGCCGGCGATCGTCACCTGAGAAGGACCGTTGTCGTTCGCGACCACCGCGCTTCCCTGCGGCACGGTGTCCGCGATCACCCGATCCACGTCCGCGGCGGACATGCCGATGACGGCCGCCATCGCGCCGCGCGCGCCTTTCGTCGCGGCGAGCCGGCCACGCTCCGTGACGAGGCGGAGCGCGTCGGGGAACGTTAGGACGCCTGCGGCGACGAGCGCGCTGAACTCGCCGAGCGAGTGTCCGGCTACGAACGCCGGCCGGATGTCGCCGGGGAGCCTGGCCACCCCGCGCGGCTCGCTGCCGTCGCTCAGCCTGCCGGGCGCGGACGCCGCATCCTCGGCGAGCGCCTCGAGCAGCGAGACGCTCGTGGTGAGGATCGCCGGTTGTGCGACCCGCGTGTCGTCGAGCCTCGACGCCGGCCCGCTGAAGCAGATCTCGCTCAGCTTGTAGCCGAGGATCCGGTCAGCCTCGTCGAACACCGCGCGCGCGCGGGCCGATGCTTCATACACCGCCCGGCCCATGCCGACCGACTGCGAGCCCTGCCCCGGGAAGACGAATGCGAGCGGCGATGCCATCCGCGCAAGGCTAGCAAAGTGCGCCCGCTGAAGCCTATTTCGCTACAGTTCTCCTGTAGCGAATAGCCGGGGCTATGACCAGCGCGAACGCGCCCGCCGGCGCGCGCGGACCCACGCGGCCATCGAGGCCGCGACCCTGCGCGAGGCCGCGAAGCGCGGCTACGCCGGCCTGCGGATGACCGAGATCGCCCGGCGCGCGCGGGTGTCGCCGCGGACCGTGTACCTCCATGCTCCGTCGAAGGAGCGTTTGGTGCGCGACACGCTGCGACGGCGCGCCGACACGATCATCCGGCGCGTCGAGAGGTGGCAGCCCCGGGGCGATGCCCCGGAGGGCATCCTGAACGAGCTCGTGGCCCTGCACGAACGCACCTATCGGACCGAGAGCGCGACGCTCGAGACCCTGACGAGCGGCGGCGTGCCCCGCGACGTCGCCGAGATCCTGCGCGAGCTGGACGACGTGCGCCTCGCGCTCATCACGCGGACGCTCGACGGGCTCGCTCGGCGGCGCGTGCTGCGCGTCCGCCCGTCCGAGGGCATCGCCCTCGCACACGCGTTGCTCGCGTATCCCACCTGGCGCACGGCGCTCACCGGACCGGCCGGCAGGCGAGCGCCGCGGTTCGTGGCCGCCGCGCTGCGTAGCTCGCTGCTGTCATGAGCGAGGCGGCGGAGGCCTGGCTGCGCGAGGTCCTTCGCGATCGGCGGATCGCGCTGACCGGGCCGATCGAGCTCGTCCACAGCCGGCCCTGGTCGACGGTCTTCCGCGTGCCCACGGGCGACTCCGCGCTGTTCCTCAAGGTCTGCGCCGCCACCCAGGTCCAGGAGCCACGGGTCATCGAGCTCGTGGCGCGAGAGTCGCCCGACCTCGTCCCGGGATTCGTCGCGCGGCACCCGAGCGAGCCGTGGGTGCTCCTGCGCGACGGCGGCCTTCGCCTCAGGCGCGCGGCGCCGGGCGTCGCGCAGCTCGCGGTGTGGCGCGCGCTGCTGCCTCGATATGCCGAGCTTCAGCGCTCGCTGCTCGGGCGCGAAGCAGAGCTGCTCGCGACCGGACTGACGGACCGCCGGCTCGATCGCATGCCGGGACTGCTCGATCGGGTCGTCGACGACGACCGCTGGGCACCGCCGGAGTCGCGCGCCCGCGTCCGCGCGCTCCTGCCGGCGATCGAGCGGCTCTGCGCCGAGCTCGCCGGCATCGGCATCGGCCCGTCGTTGGACCACGACGACCTCCACGACCACAACGTCCTCATCCACGACGGACGCCCGTCGATCATCGACTGGGGCGACGCCTCGCTCACCCACCCGTTCCTGACCCTCGCGGTGACCGAGCGCTTCTCCGCGCTGGCGGCCGGCGTCGCACCGGACGCGCCCGCGATCCGAGCGTTGCGCGAGGCATACCTCGAGCCGTGGGCGGGCCTCGCGCCGCATGACAGGCTTCGCCGCGGGGCCCAGATCGGCTCGGCACTCGGGGTCGTGACGGGCGGACTCACGTGGTACGAGGTCATCACGCGGCTCGACGGTGGCCACGCTGAGGAGCCTGCCGAGATGGCGGCGGCCCTCGGACGCATCGCGGAAGCGATCGGCGCGCTCTAGACCTTTTCGAGCTCCAGCTCGGTCGCGACGCCGTTCAGGTCGCCGACCCATTTGTGCCCGCGGCCGGCGAGCCCGGGTCCGAGCGACGTCGCGAGCGTCTCGCTGCCGACGAGGTCCTTGAACTGCTCGACGGTGGGCGCGATCGCGCCGGCGTAGCGGATGGCGATGCGGTCGGCGATCTCGAAGCCGGCTTCCTTGCGCAGGTCGTTCACGCGACGCACGAGCTCGCGGGCGAGGCCCTCGGCCTCCAGCTCGGGTGTGAGCGTGGTCTCGAGCGCGACCACTGCGCCGGCGTCCTTGCCGACGGTGTGTCCAGGGGTGCCTTCATGCGACACGAGCACCTCGCTCGGTGTCAGCGTGAACCCTTCGACCTCGATGCCGCCGTCGACCGTCCGGTACCGGCCGGCCTGCAGGGCCGCGCGGACGCGCGGGAGATCCTTCCCGAGCTTCGGACCGAGGGTCTTGAGCTCCGGCTTCACGATCTCGCGCATCAGGCCCTCGGCCTGCTCGCGGACCTCGAACGCCTTCACGTTGAGCTCCTCGCAGATCATCGCCGCGAGCTCGGCTTCCCCATCGAGCGCGCCGTGATCGCGATCGCCCGCGTCGAAGACCGCGATGAGCCTGGTGAGCGGCGTGCGCGTCTTCACCCCTGCGGCCGACCGCGCGGCGCGCCCGAGGGCGACGACGCGCATGGCGGCGCGCATGCGCCGCTCGAGATCGTCGTCGATCCGACCGGCCTGCGGCTCTGGGTAGGTGGTGTGGTGGACCGACGCCTCGCTGCCGGCGCGTGTCGTCCGGACGAGGTTCTGGTACATCGACTCCGCGAGGAACGGCATCATCGGCGCGAACAGCCGCGCGAGCGTGGTCAAAGCCTCGTACAGCGTCTGGTACGCCGCGGCCGAATCGGCCGCGGACGCGGCCTGCCAGAAGCGGCGACGGTTGCGCCGAACGTACCAGGTGGAGAGGTCCTCCCAGAACGCCTCCATCTTCCACGCCGCGGTCGCGGAGTCGTACCGCTCGAGGGCCTCGCGGCAGTCGCGCACGAGCCGGTCGAGCGCCGAGAGAAGCCAGCGATCGATGAGCGGTCGCTTCGCGGCCGGCACCGCGGGCGAATCCGGATCGAACCCATCCAGGTTCGCGTAGGTCACGAAGAACGAATACGTGTTCCAGAGCGTCAGGAGCCGGCGCTTGATGTCGTCGGTCGGCGCCGCGCCCCAGTACACGTCCGCCTGCGGATCCTGGCGCGCGTACAGCCAGCGAATGACGTCGGCCCCGACCTCCTCGCAGGATTCCCCGAGGTCCAGCATGTTGGTCCCGGTCTTGTGGAATTCCTCGCCCGGTGCCGCGAGGACCTTCGCGTGCGAGCCGTTCGTCCGATACGGCGCCTTGCCGGTGAGCACCACGCTGAAGAACAACGCCGAGTAGAACCACAGCCGGACCTGCTCGACCATCTCGACCACGAAGTCAGCGGGGAACCACTGCTCCCAGTAGGCGCGGTCGTGCAGCCAGTCGAGCGTCGAGAACGGCACGACGCCGGCATCGAGCCAGCAGTCGCCGACCTCCTTCACCCGCTTGCTGGCGGCCTTGCAGGTCGGACAGCCGACGATGACCGCGTCGATCCACGGCCGGTGCAGATCGCGCAGCCCTTCGAGCCCGCCTAGCGCGCGCTCGCGCAGCTCCTCCTCACTGCCGAGCACGAAGAAGTGGCCGTTCGCGCAGGTGTAGAAGGGCAGCGGCAGGCCCCAGTAGCGCTTGCGCGAGATGTTCCAGTCGCCCATGTTCTCGAGCCAGTTCTGCATTCGCGCTCCGGCGGCCGGGGGGACCCAGGTCACCTCCTTCGCCGCGGCGATCAGCCGTGGACGCAGCTCGTCCATCGCGATGAACCACTCGTCGTCGACGCGAAAGACGATCTCCTCCTTACAGCGCCAGCACACCGGGTAACGATGGGTGTACGGCGCCGAGCGGAACAGGAACCCGCGTTTCCCAAGATCGTCCGCGATCTCCTGCGCGACGTCGCGCGCCTCCTTACCCACGAGCCAGCCGTAGCCAGGCACGAAGTGCGCGCTGTCGTCGATCGGGACGAGCACCGGCAGCGACTCGGTCTTCGAGAGGGCGAAGTCCTCCGCCCCGCAGCCGGGCGCGATGTGAACGATCCCGGTGCCCTCCGCCTCGCTCACCTCGTCCCACCCGATGACCCGGTGGACCGCCTTCGCGGGCGCGGCGGCCGGGAGGTCGTCGAACGGCCCGCGGTAGCGCAGGCCGAGGAGCGCTTTCCCCTTCACCGTCTCCGCGACCGACGCCCCCGGCAGGGCGAGCGTCTCGAACACCTTCTTCCCGAGGATGAGCGTCTCGCCGTTCACCTTCGCGCGGACGTAGTCGAGCTCCGGGTGCACCGCGAGGGCGACGTTCGCCGGCAACGTCCACGGCGTCGTCGTCCAGACCAGGAAGAACTCGCCTGTCCGTCCGTCGATCGGCAGCTTCGCGTAGATCGAGGTGTGAGTCATCTCGCGGTAGCTATCGCTCATCGTCATCTCGTGCTGCGACAGCGCCGTGCCGCAGCGGGCGCACCACGGCATCGAGCGGTGGCCCTTGTAGAGCCAGCCGCGCTCCTGGCAGATCTTCAGGACGTGCCAGATGTGCGAGATGTTGTTGTCGGTGTACGTGAAGTACGAGTGGTCCCAGTCCATCCACTGGCCGAGCCGGATCGACTGCTTCGTGATCGCCTTGGCCGAGCGGTCCACTCGCGCGCGACACGCGTCGGAGAATCGGTCGATCCCGTAGGACTCGATGTCGCGCTTGCTGTTGAGGTTCAGCTCGCGCTCGACCTGCACCTCCACCCACAGACCCTGGCAGTCGAAGCCATTCTGGTAGCGCTGGTCCTGGCCGAGCATGGCGTGATAGCGCTGGTAGACGTCCTTGTAGGTACGCGACCACCCGTGATGGATGCCCATGGCCTCGACGTTCGCGGTGATCGGTCCGTCATAGAAGGAGTAGCGCGCGTTACCGGCGTTCTTCTTTCGCAGCACGTCGAAGCTCCGCTCGCGCTCCCAGAGCTCGATCACGCCGTGCTCGAGCTCGGGCAGGTCGACGCTCGACCCGACGGCCGCGAACCGCATCTTCTCGGTGACCACGATCCCTCCAGATAGCGAAACGACCGTCCCGTAATGGGACGGTCGGTCGGACCGCGGTACCACCCAACTTCGGCGCGCGACTGGCGCGCGCCGCGCTCATTCCCGCCGGTAACGGTGCGGGTCCGTCCGCGTCTACTTGCCCCGCCACTGTCGAGGCGTTCTTGCGGAGGCTCGGGGTCGATCTCCCCTCAGCGCCTCTTCGGCCATTCTACGAGCAGCCGGAATGCGCCTGCGACGCTAGCGAGGCTGCGCCCGGACGATCACCCATGCGTTGCGCAAGGCGAGGTAGCCGAACGCTCCCAGCATCGCCACTCCGACGAGCAACGCCACGCTCGCTGAGCTGAAAAGATCCGCGCCCGCGTCGTGCTTTCCGAGGATGCCCGCTGCGATGCCGGCGTTGCCGACCGCGGTGGCGTAGTAGGCCAGGACCAGTCCGATGACCGCGAGGCCCGCGTACGCGAAGACCGAACGCCAGCTTTTCTGTTCCATGCGGTGCGTTGTACCCGTCGCGGGGTCCCCCGGCAATGGCCAGTTCGTACCTGCTGTCGTAACGACGGCGGCCGCCGGACGTCATCGATGCCGAGAATGGGGGCGTGCACACCGGCCCGTTCTCCCGGGTGGCCCGCCCGCTGACCTCGCCGATGCGCGCCGAGATGGACCGGCTGGCCGGCCGCTTCGGCGCGCCGATCGTGCGCGACGTGCCGCTCGACGACATCGCGTTCGATCCGGTCGGCAATCCGTCGCGGTTCGCCGAGGTCTGCATGGTCGTGCGTCGGCCGAGCGGCACCGTGCTCCTGTCGATCAAGACCTTCTATCCCCGCGGCGCGTTCCGCCTGCCGACGGGCGGTATCGACCGCGACGAGCCGATCCTCGACGCGGTCCTCCGCGAGACGCTCGAAGAGACCGGGCTCACGGTCGAACTACGGCGCTTTCTCGCGGCGGTCACGTACCGCGACGGTGCCAGCGGTCCCCCGGTGTTCCACACGTTCGCGTTCCTGCTCGATGACCCCAGCGGCGCGCGTGTGACGCCGCTCGACGAGCACGAGCAGATCGAGTCGTACGTCGAAGTGCCGGTGAGCGAGCTGACGCGTGTGGCCGAGCGGCTCGATCGCATCGCGCCCGACGGCGCGCCGGGGATCCCGAACTGGGATGCCTGGGGTCGCTTTCGCGCGCACGCCCACCGCATCGTGCACGAGGCGCTGACGCCGCGTTAGAAGCGGTCGAAGCGGAAGAAGCGGACCGCGAGCAGGAGCCCGATCGCGGTCCACACCAGCAGCCCGAGCAGCTGCCCGCGCACGTCCCACAGCGTCGCGCCCTGGACCGAGATCTCGCGCAGCGCGTCGTTCAAGAACGTGAGCGGCAGCAGGTTCGTGACCGGTCGGATGAACGCCGGCGCCGCCTCCTTCGAGAAGAAGACGCCCGAGAAGAAGAACTGCGGCAGCGTGATCAGCTGCGCGATCGCCGGCACCTGGTTCTCGGTCTCCGCCCAGCCGGCCAGCGCGAACCCGATCGTGAGGAAGAGCACCGCGCCGAAGAGCGATACGAGCAGCAACGGCAGGATCCCTCCGAGTGGATGCACGTCGAACAGGAACACCGCCACCGCCAGCATGATCAGGACCTGGAGCGTCGCCATGATCAGCCGGGTGACCACCTGCGCGACCAGGAACGTGATCGGCTTCAGGGGGGTCGCCATGATCCGCCGGAGGACTCCGCGGCGCTTGTCGACGACGAGGGCGAAGGCGACCGAGAAGATCGCCAGCTGCATGACGTTCACGCCCAGGATCCCGGGCACGAGGAAGTCGACGTAGCGGAGGCGAACGCCCTGCACGTCCTCCTGCTTGAGGTTCACCACCGGGGCGGTCTGATTCACGGCGAACGAGAGCCGGGTGATGACCTCGTTGACGATCGATCCGCCCACCGAGACCTGCTGGGGCCGCGCGTCGTTGCCGTACATCGTGATCGTCGGCACCGGCTGGCCGGCGCGCGTCGGCGCGATCGCGAAGTCCTTCGGGATCACCAGCAGCATGTCGAGCTCGGTGCGCTTCAGCTCCGCGAGCGCCGCGTCGGCCGAGAGGTGCTTCACGGCCAGGGTGTCGATCTTCTCGAGCGCCGCCACGAACGACTGGCTCGCGGTGGTGTTCGCCTGGTCGTCGATCGCGAGCGACACCTGGCCGAACGCGCCGAGGTTGAGGGACCCGAAGATGAGCAGCAGCATGAGCGGCACGACGAGCGAGAAGAAGACCGCGGTCCGGTCGCGCAGGTATGCGCGCAGATACATGAGCGTGAGCCGCAGCGCCTGGCCCATCAGTCCTCCCGGAGCTCGTGGCCGGTCAGGTCGAGGAACACGTCCTCCAGGGTCGCTTGCTGCTGGATCATCGGCTTCGTGAAGCCACGGCCGAGGAGCGCGGTGATGAGCGTGCGCGGTGGATCCATTGCGATGATCTCCCCGTGGTCCATCACCGCCACGCGGTCGCAGAGCACCTCGGCCTCGTCCATGTAGTGCGTCGTGAGGAAGACGGTCGTGCCGGACTGGCGGATGCCGCGGACGAGCTCCCAGAGATTCCGCCTGGCCTGCGGGTCGAGGCCGGTGGTCGGCTCGTCCAGGAAGAGGACGCGCGGCTTGTTCACGAGCGCGGTCGCGATGGACAGGCGCTGGCGCTGGCCGCCAGAGAGCTTCTCCTGCCGCTGCCCCGCCTTGTCCGCGAGATCCACCTCCTTGAGGAGGGCCATCGCGTCGACGGTCACGCCGTAGCAGAGCGCGAAGAGCTCGACGGTCTCCTTCGCGGTGAAGTTCTCGGGGAACGCGCTCTGCTGCAGCTGCACCCCGACGCGCTCCTTCGCCTTCGCCGGCTCTTTCGAGACGTCGATGCCGTCGACGATCGCCACGCCGCCGTCGGCCTTGCGCAGCCCCTCGAGGATCTCGACCGTCGTCGTCTTCCCCGCGCCATTCGGTCCGAGCAGACCGAAGATCTCGCCCTGGAGCACCTCGAACGAGATCCCGCGCACGGCGTGGATGTCGCCGTAGTGCTTCTGCAGCTCGCGGACGGAGACGATGGCGGTCACTCGCGGCTCAGTATCAATGCCGAACGAACGACCGCAATGCAAGGTCGTATACGAACAGCGCGACCGGGAACAGCACGACGGCGACGACGACGATCCGGACGATGACCGGGTGCGGACGCCGGAGGCGGGTGTACGTCAGGACGAGGGCGATCGCGACGAGCCCGAGCAGCGGCACCTGGACGACCCAATGGAGAAGGTCCTGGCCCGGCTCGACCAGGAGGGTGTACGCGATGGCACCCGTGAGAAAACCGCTGGCGAGACCGATGACGGCGTAGACGCCGGCGTTCCGGACGGGATCCCGGAGGGCCAGTGCCAGGCCGAGGCTGAACGCGAGGAGCATGGCAGACAACATGCGCTGGTAGGCGTCGTGGTACGGGGTGAACAGGAACGCCTGCGGAAAGACGACCGAGAGGATCACCGGCGCGACGAAGGCGGCGGCGCAGACGATCCCGACGGCGCGCGCCCCGCGCAGGGTCGCGGTGCCGACCGGCCGGACGCTCACCCGCTATACGCTAGGGGTCCCATGCGGAGGCCGCGCGAGCCATGGTCGTGCGCCCGCTGCTCGACGCTGAACCTCTCGACCGCACGTTCGTGCCGCCGATGCGGCAGCGCGCGCAGCCTCGTACTGACGCGCGGTGCGTCCGGTTCCCCTGGGCTGGCGGCGATCTGCAGCGCGCTCCTTCCCGGGCTGGGCCAGCTCTATCAGGAGCGCTGGATCCGTGGCCTCGTCGTCCTCCTGATACCCCTGCTCGCGATCGCGCTCGGCGGGGCGTTCATCGCGACCTTCGACCCGCTCACTTCGCTCGTCGTGAAGCACGCGGTCGAGTTCACGATCGCGATCCTGGGAGGCCTGCTCCTCTACCACCTGTGGGTCGTTGGCGACGCGTTCGCCAGCGTGTTCCGCGACGGCACATCGCTCCGCGGCAGGCATGCCGCGGACTACGCCGCGCTCGGCATCGTGACCTTCGCGCTCATTGCCGGATACGCGAGCGTGTACCGGGGCGCCAACGCCTGGGCGAACGTGGCGGCGAAGGTCTTCGCACCGGTGGCCGGAGCGACCGCTCGCGGCGTCAGCACGTCGTTCGCGCCGCCGCCGTGGAACGGCCGCGACCGGCTCAACGTGCTCGTCCTCGGCGTCGACTCGCGCGGCGTCGCGGGCGACACGCAGAACACGGACACGATGATCGTGCTCTCGATCGATCCAGTGAACCGGACCGCCGCGATGCTCTCGGTGCCCCGCGACACCCTCACTGCCATCCCCGGGCACGGGAGCGGAAAGGTCAACTCCGCGTTCTCGCTCGGCGGGCCGGAGCTGGCCGAGACCACGATCGAAGGACTGCTCGGCATCCAGATCAACAGCTACGCGCTCATCAACTTCGACGCGTTCACGAAGATCGTCGATTCCGTCGGTGGCGCGCTCGTCGACGTGAAACGACCGATCCGCGACGAGGCGTATCCCACGGCCGACTTCGGCGTCGAGCGCATCAACATCCGGCCCGGGCCGCAGCTCATGCCCGGCAACATCGCTCTCGAGTACGCGCGCTCGCGGCACGACAGCAATGACTTCTCGCGGGCCCGCCGGCAGCAGGACGTCATCGCCGCCATCCGCGCGCGGCTCGCCACAGACGGCATGCTGGCGCGGCTGCCGGGGATCATCAACGAGGTCGGCTCCGCGGTGGAGACGAGCTTCGATCCGGCGAACGTCCTTCCCCTGGCCGGGCTCGGCGGCGGCATCCCGTCGAGCGACATCAAGAGCGAGGTGCTCCTTCCCTGCGACGTCGATGTGCCGCACTGCGAGCTGACGGAGGAGAACTCGCAGCTCGGCTACTACCTCATCCCGGACAAGGCCAAGATCGCGAATCTCGTGGCGGAGCTCTTCTACGATCCCCGGGTCAGGCAGGAGGGCGCCCGGATCGAGGTCCGTGGCACGACCGCCAGGAGCACCGCCGCACAGGACGTCGCGGAACGCCTCGCGGCGCGGGCGTTCGGGGTCGCGAGCGTGACCACGGGCGCGTCGAGCCGTTCGGAGATCCTGGTGAAGAACGGGAACAAGCGCTACACGGCCGACCAGCTGTCCCAGCAACTGAGCGGCATACCGGTCCGGGACGCGGGCTCCTCCGAGCAGACCGACGCGGATATCGTCGTGGTCGTCGGCTCAGACTTCAAAGGACTCGCCACGGACCTGCAGCGCTAGGAGGTCAGCATGCCGCTCAAGAAGCAGCTCGCCGGACTGAAGCGGTTCGCGCGCGTCGTCGATACGAGCGCGAAGGACGCGAGCCGCGCGCGGAAGGTGTCGCGCAGTCCGAAGATGCAGCAGGAGATCGCCGACGACCGCCGGACGGCCCTCGCCAAGAACTTCGGGACCGTGCGCCAGTCGCTCGCCGAGCGCGACAAGATCGCGAAGCAGAAGGCGAAGAAGGCGAAGCCCCGCTCGGCCGGCTAGGTCGAGTAGATCGGCGTCACCCAGGCCTTGTAGCGATCGCTCTTCCCGCGGACGGCGTCGAAGTAGATCCGGCTCAGCTGGGCCGTGATGGGGCCGGTCGCACCCTGGCCCACCCGGCGGTGGTCGACCGACGTGACCGGAGAGAGCTGCGCCCCGGTGCCGCACAGGAACAGCTCGTCCGCGATGTAGAGCTCGGTGCGGTCGATCGACCGGACCTCCAGCGGGATCTTCTGATCGGCGGCGATGCCGATGAGGCTCTGGCGCACGATGCCCTCGAGGATGTTGTCCGTCACCGGCGGCGTGATGAGGGTGCCGTTGCGGACCATGAACAGGTTCTCGGCGCTGCCCTCCGAAACGTGCCCGTCGTCCGTCAGCACGATCGCCTCGTCGAAGCCGGCCTCTTGGGCCTCCGTCTTCGCGAGCGCGGCGTTCACGTAGGAACCGGTGATCTTGCTGCGCGCTGGAATGGCGTTGTCGTCGACCCGGCGCCAGCTCGACACGCCGCAGCTGATGCCGCGGTCGACGTCGATGTAGGTCCCGAACGGGACCGCGAACACAGTGAAGGCCGACTCGAGGTCATGGAGGCGGACGCCGATGAGCTCGCTGCTCTTGTAGACGAGCGGACGGATGTAGGCGTCCTCGCGGTAACCGCAGCGGTTCAGGAGCTCGACCGTGATCTCGACCAACCGCTCCGGCGAATAGGGCAGGTCAAGGCGCATGACGCGGCAGGACTTGTGGAGCCGCCGGTAGTGCTCGATGAGGTGGAGACCGAAGAGCTGCTGGCGCTCGTCGTTCCAGTACGCGCGGATGCCCTCGAACACGCCGGTCCCGTAGTTGAACGCGTGCGTCAGGACGCTCACCTTCGCGTCACGAAGCGGAACGAACTCTCCGTCGAAGAAGGCCCACGCCGTCTCGGGCGCCGCGCCACGCCGGAGCGGCGTTCCCGGCCGGGTCAGCTCCTTCACCATGGCTTGCCTCTTTCCCTGCGCTTGGTGTCCACCGGAAGCGGGTGACGCATCAGCCGTGCCGTCCGGTCAATTCTGCCACCCGCCCCGTTTCTCCCCTCGCGACCGGCGTGCTTACGGCAAGTTGCGCGGCTTGGACTGACCGGCCTACGATGCCGCCGGTCTGACCACGGTGAGGTCTGGTCTGACCAGCGCGCTCGTTCGCAGGGCATCGCGTAGCAACAAGCGGGAGGTCGTGACGATGCGGAATCCGGTTGGTCGGTCGATCTCGCTCGCGCTCGCAGGGCTCCTCGTGGCGGGAGCGTGCGGCGGGACTGGTGGAGGTGCCTCGCCGGCGCCCACCGCCTCCGGAGGCGGCTCCCCCGCCCTGGTCGCCCCGACGAAGCCCGTCGAATTCGTTATCAGTACGGCACCCGGCGGCGGTTCCGATATCTATGCCCGCTTCATGCAGGGGGCGATCGAGAAGAACCACATCATGACCCAACCCCTGACGCCCGTGAATAAGGACGGCGGCTCGGGCGCGGTGGCGTTCCAGTACGTGTACGACCACAAGGGTGACATGCACTACATCATGATCACCCTCAACTCGTTCTTCACCACGCTGATCACCCAGAAGCTGCCGTTCAAGGCAACGGACTTCACGCCGGTGGCGAACCTCGCGCTCGACCCCTTCTACCTGTGGGTCAACAACGACAGCCCGTTCAAGACCGCAGGTGACTTCATCACTGCGGCGCAGGCGAACTCGCTCACCGTCGCCGGCACCGGGTCGAAGCAGGAAGACGAGGTCATGTTCCGGCGGATCCAGGATCTGAAGCAGACGAAACCGTTCAAGTACGTGCCCGAGGCCGGCGGAGGTACGGTCGCGAAGGACCTCGCCGGGACCGGCGCGGTCAAGGTCGACGCCACGGTGAACAACCCGAGCGAAGGCCTCAGCTTGTTCACCTCGACCCCTCCGAAGATCAGGCCCCTATGCGCCTTCCTGCCGGCGAGTCCGGCCGACGGCCCGTTCAAGGGACTGGCCACCTGCAAGTCCCAGGGTCTCGAGATAGACGACTACTTCGTCATGCGCGCGATCATGGCGCCGCCCGGCCTCTCCGCGGGCCAGCAGGCGTATTGGGTGGATGTCTTCAAGAAGGTCTTCGACTCGACCGACTGGCAGGACTTCATGAAGCAGAACTCGCTGAACCCCGATTTCAGGAGCGGCGCGGACTTCTCGAAATTCATCGCTGACTACCAGAAGCTGCACCAGGACATCGCGCAGAAGAACGGCTGGGTCCAGTAGCGGCATTGCGGTCCTACCAGATCGCGACGGCGGTCGGATTCATGATCCTCGCCGCCGTCGCGATGGTGGACTCGCGCGCTGGCGCGCTGGTCGACACCAGTGGGACCGAGCCGGGAGGGATCGGCGCCGGGTTCTATCCGTTCTGGTCCGCCGCGCTGATGTTCGGATGTGCCGTCGTCGTCGCGGCCACCGCCCGAACGTCCAAGCGCGAGGGGCCGCCGGCGTTCGAGAATCGCGCTGCGGCATTGGCGGTGTTGAAGATCGTCGCGCCCATGGTGATCGCCGCGGCCTCGATCATCTGGCTCGGCTTCTACGTGGTGAGCGCGCTCTACATGGCACTCTTCGCCCGATGGATCGGCCACTACCGTTGGGTCTGGGTCCTTGCGCTCGCCATCGGCATGCCGGTCGGGATCTACATCGCGTTCGAAGTCGGTTTCCGCGTCGGCCTTCCCAAGAGCTTCCTCTACGATCAGGGCCTGCTGCCATTCTGACGTGAGCCGCGGGTAGTCAAATGGACGCGCTGACCTCCTTCTTCAACGTGTTTGGCGACCTGGGCGGCGGCTTCGCGACCGCACTGCAGCCGTTCAACATCCTCATGCTGTTCGTGGGGGTCGTGCTCGGCCTCGTGGTGGGCGTGCTGCCGGGCCTCGGCGGGACGAGCGCGGTCGCGATCCTCCTGCCGATCACCGTCATCATCGCCCGCACCGACCCTACGAGCGCGGTCATTCTTCTCGCAGGTGTGTACTGGGGCGCCCTGTTCGGCGGCGTCATCACATCCATCCTGTTCAACATCCCCGGTGAGCCGTGGTCGGTCGTACTGCTGTTCGATGGCTTTCCGCTCGCGAAACGCAGGGGGAAGCCAGGCGTCGCGTTGGCGTCGTCGTTCATGGCGTCTTTCGTCGGGGCGTTCCTGGCCACCATCATGTTCACCTTCTTCGCTCGCGCCCTCGCCGATGCCGCGCTCTCCTTCGGCTTTCCCGAGCTCTTCGCCGTGTTCGTGATGTCGTTCGCGACGCTGATCGGGCTCGGCGCTGAGTCACCGGCGAAGGCGGTGATGATGATCGGATTCGGCCTGCTGCTCGCGTCGGTCGGATTCGACACGCTCACGGGCGCGCCCCGACTCACGTTCGGGCAGACTGCGCTTCTTTCCGGGATCAGCTTTGTCCCCGTCACCATCGGCCTGTTCGGCATCGGGGAGATCCTCGCGTCGGCGGAGGAATCCGGGATCGGGTTCGTTGAGCGGCTTTCCGCGCGGGTCGGTCTGGCCGACATCATCGAGACGTTCGGGGAACTGCGGAAGCGCATCTGGCTCGTCGTGTCGACAGCGCTCATTGGCTTTTGGTTCGGAACGCTACCGGGACACGGAGCGACCGCCGGCTCGTTCCTCGGCTACGGCCTGGCCCGCCAGTGGTCCAAGAACAAGGAGGACTTCGGGAAGGGCGAGATCTCGGGGATCATGGCGCCGCAAGCGGCCGCGGATTCTGCCGCGGTCGGATCGCTTGTGCCAATGATCGCGCTCGGTGTCCCGGGATCACCGACGTCGGCCGTGATCATGGCAGGCCTGTTCATCTGGGGTCTGACCCCAGGCCCGCTGCTGTTCACCGAGCATCACGACTTTGTCTGGGGCCTGATCGCGAGCATCTACCTTGGTCACCTGCTGACCTTCGTCATCTGCCTGGCGGGGGTGCCGCTGCTCGCCTTGATCATGCGGATCCCCTACGCGATCCTGACGCCGTTCATCATCCTCATCTCGATCATCGGCGCGTACTCGCTGAACAACAGCATGACCGACGTGTTCATCACGGTCGTCTTCGGCCTGGTGGGCTACTGGCTCCGCAAGACGAAGTACCCGCTCGCTCCTCTCGTGGTTGCGATCGTGCTCGGTGACTCGACTGAGAAGACCCTGCGGCAGAGCCTCATCGCGAGCGGCGGCAGCCCACTGATCTTCTTTGGGAGTCCACTCTCCTCGCTCCTCATGATCCTCGCGTTCGTGCTGCTCTCACTGCCGCTGATCCGCGCAGTGCGCAACCGCGGCCGACGCGGCATGGCCGAGGTGGCCGAGAACGAGACCGTCGGCACCGCGATCGACTGAGCGGTGAGCCCGCTCGACGCGCTGCTCCTCGTGGCCGCGTTCGCCCTGATCCTCGTCGGCGCGGAGCTCTTCACGAACGGCGTCGAGTGGCTCGGCCAGATCCTCGGCATGACCGAGGGCGCCACCGGCAGCATCCTCGCCGCGATCGGGACCGCGACGCCCGAAACGCTCGTGCCGATCGTGGCCATCCTGTTCACCCAGAGCGTCGAAGCCGATGACATCGGCGTCGGCGCCATCCTGGGCGCTCCATTCATGCTCGGCACGCTCGTCATGCTCCTCATCGGCGTGACCGCATTCGCGCTCCGGCAACGGAGAGGGCGGGACACCCTCCGCGTGGATCGGGCCCACGCGTCGCGCGACCTCGGGTTCTTCCTCGTCATGTACAGCGCCGCGCTGGCGATCGCGCTGTTCCCTCCGCTTCGCGAGGCGAAGGGGATCATCGGCTGGATCTTCCTGCCCGCGTATTTCGTGTACCTGTTCCTCGTGCTGCGAACGCCGGAGGCGAGCGACAGCGACGTCGAAGAGGCTGCCGAGGTCATGCAGGCATTCGACGCGCTGAGCTTCGCGTCGTACCTCCGGCGGGCCGGCGCCCGTTTCGACCCCCACAAGCCGCCCGGCTGGCTGATCGCCGCTCAGACCCTGCTCTCGTTCGGGGCGATCCTGCTCGGCGCCAAGATCTTCGCCGCGTGGATCGACGCGTTCTCGCACGCGATGGGATTCAACGCGCTGCTCGTCGCCTTGCTGCTCGCGCCGCTCGCGACGGAGCTGCCCGAAGCGGCGAACAGCCTCATCTGGACGAAGGACGGCAAGGACGTGATCGCCCTGGGGAACGTTGCGGGTGCGATGGTCTTCCAGTCCACGATCCCGGTGACCGTCGGCGTGCTGTTGACGCCGTGGGTCCTCGGATCGTTCGGCACGCTGGCCGCGGTCTTCGCACTTGTTTCCGGCGCGCTGATCTTCATCCAGCTGCGCGTGCGCACCCGGGGCGACTCGCTGCCCCTCTCAGCGCTCATCGTCGGCGGCAGCCTCTACGTCGTGTTCATCCTCTACGTCGTGCGGAGCGTGCTCGCCGGCTGATCGCCCGGTGGGATCCGTCGCACGAGCCAGCTCGCGGTCGAGCCCTGGAGCAGGAGCGTCACGACGACGACCCCGAAGGTGATCCGTTGCAAGAGGTCACGATCCGGGAAATCGAGCGGCAGGGAGAGCGCCGCGGCCGTAGCCACGCCGCCACGCAGACCCGCCCAGAACAGCGGGTGCAGCCAGTCGGCGGGCAGCGCCGGCGCGCCGCG
>DATJHW010000097.1:0-63660 GCA_035493615.1 Saccharimonadales bacterium (SeqCode)
GACGAGCATCAGGTGGTTGTCGGTGCCGCCCGACACGACGCGCAGCCCCGCGCTCGCGAGCGCCGCCGCGAGCGTGCGGGCGTTCGAGCGGATCTGCTTCGCGTAGGTCTTGAACTCCGGCGTCGCCGCTTCCTTCAGCGCAACGGCCTTGCCGGCGATGACGTGCATGAGCGGGCCGCCCTGCGAGTACGGGAACACGGCCTTGTCGACCGCCTTCGCGTACTCCTCCGTGCAGAGGATCATGCCGCCGCGCGGCCCGCGGAGGGTCTTGTGCGTCGTCGTCGTGACGATCTGCGCATGGGGCACCGGGTTCGGGTGTTCCCCTGCCGCGACCAGACCCGCGAAGTGGGCCATGTCGACCATGAGGAGCGCGCCGGCGGCATCCGCGATCTTCCGGAGCCGCGGGAAGTCGAAGAACCGCGGGTACGCGGTCGCGCCGGCGACGATGAGCTTGGGGTGGTGCTCCATCGCGAGGGTCTCGAGGGCCTCGTAGTCGATGGTCTCATCGTCACGCTTCACCCCGTAGGGGACGAACTTGTACAGCTGGGCCGAGAAGTTCACCGGTGACCCGTGCGTGAGGTGGCCACCTTGGTCGAGGGCCATGCCGAGCACCACGTCGCCGGGCTTGATCACCGCGGCATACGCGGCCATGTTCGCCTGGGCGCCCGCGTGCGGCTGCACGTTGGCATGCTGCGCGCCGAACAGCGCCTTCGCGCGCTCGATCGCGAGCGACTCGGCGACATCGACCCACTCGCAGCCACCGTAGTAGCGGTGTCCGGGGTAGCCCTCGGCGTACTTGTTGGTGAGGACGCTGCCGACCGCGTCCATGACCGCCTGGCTGGTGTAGTTCTCCGACGCGATGAGCTCGATCTTCTCGACCTGACGGCGGCGTTCGTTCTCGATCGCCTGGTAGATCTCCGGGTCGACGCGCTCGATCTCGCTCATGCTCTTGTCCTCACCTTTTCCAGATCTTCGATCTGCTTGCGTCGCCGCTCGTGGCGATCGCCCTGGACCGTCGCCCCGAGGTACGCGTCCACGATCGACTTCGCCAGCTCGATGCCGATGACCCGCTCGCCGAGCGTCAGCAGGTTGACGTTCACGTGCTCGACCGCATCGCGGGCCGACCATTCGTTGTCGACCACGGCGGCGCGCACGCCCGCGATCTTGTTCCCGGCGACCGACGGGCCGATCCCGGAGCCGCAGCAGAAGATGCCCCGCTCGTAGCGCCCGGCGGCGATCGCCCGCGCGATCGGCTCGACGATGAGCGGATAGTCGTCCTCGGGATCGTTCTCGGGCGAGAGGTCGTCGACCTGATGTCCCTTGAGGCGCAGATGATGCGCGAGCTGGTCGCGCAGATCCACGCCGGCGTGATCGGCCGCGATCGCGATCCTCACGAGTACGACTCGACGCCCAGCAGCGCTTCTTCGAGCTCACGCTTGGTGATCGCTCCCTCGCGCAGGACCGTGAGCGGCTCGCTCGTGCAGTCGACGATGGTCGAGCCCTTCCCCACCGGTGTCGTCCCGCCGTCGAGGATGATCGCGATGCGTCCGTCGAGCTGGGCGAGCACCTGCGCGGCGGTCGTGCACTCGGGCTTCCCCGAGCGGTTCGCGCTCGTCACGGGAAGTCCGCCACCGCCTGCGGCGATGATCCGTCGCGCGACGTCGTTGGCCGGCACGCGGAACGCGATCGTCCCGCGGCGCGGCGCGACGAGCACGATGGTCAGCGGCCCCGGCCAGAATCGCGCGGCGAGCGCTCGGGCGGCCGGCGTCACCATGGCGCTCGCCTCGAGATTCGCCGCGTCGGACAGCAGGATCGGGATGCGCTTGTCCTTCGGCCGGTCCTTCGCGACGTACAGCTTGCGGATGTGATCATGGCCGGCGGCGAGGCCGTACACGGTGTCGGTGGGAAATGCGACGAGCTCCCCGTTCGCGAGCGCGGTCGCGGCTTCTTCCACCGCCCCTGGCGCATCGGCCGGAATGAGGCGGGTCTTCACAGGGGCAATCCTAACGACGAGCAGGATGCCGAGCGGCCCGCGCGTCCAGGGCTTTCACGAGCGTCTTCGGGGCGATCGCGCGGTAGCTCTCGTCGATCCAATCCGTCAATTCAGCGAGCAGCGCCGCGGAGACGGTCTTCGTCTGCAGCGAGACCCAGCCGGCCTTCCCGAGGCCATACGGCGTCGGTCGCGTTCCCTTCCTGGTGAGGGCAAGCTCGTGCGTCGCGGGAAGCTTGACCGACATGCCGAAGCCGTCCTTGCCCGCACCAAGGAATACGAAGATCTTTCCGCGCACCTTGATCGTGCGATCACCCCACGGGAACTCTTCCGTCGCTTCCGGGTACGTGAGCGCGTGCTTGCGCAGCGCCGCGAGCGTCACTTTCGGCGTCGTCATCGCCGCAACCGAACGACGCGATCAAGGCCGGCGAGGTCCTTCAGCACGTCGACGGTGCCAAGCGGCGCAAGGAGCGCGGCGATGGGCGCCGATTGCGGCGGGTCGCATTCGAAGAACGCCGCGCCCGTCCGCGCGAGCACGCGGGGCAGGTCGGCGATCGCACGCCGGACGAGTACCAGCCCGTCGGGTCCGGCAACGGTCGCGACGCGTGGCTCGAAGGCGAGTGACGTACGTTCGCCGGCAAGCTGCTCGAGGTCATCGTCGCGGAGGTACGGAAGGTTCGCGGCGACGACGTCGACCTGCTCCGTGACCGGTGCGAGGAGGTCGCCCTGCCGGAAGTCGATGCGCACGCCGTGCGCGATCGCGTTCGCGCGCGCGACGACCAGCGCCTGTGCGGAGACGTCGGTCGCGATGACCCGCAGGCCCGGCGCGGTCACGGCGAGGGCGACCGCGATCGCGCCGGAGCCGGTGCCGACATCGACGACGACCAGGTCGCGATCGGCGGCGTACGAGCGGACGGCATCGACCAGTGCCTCCGTCTCCGGCCGCGGGACGAGGACCCGCGGGTCGACGGCGAAGCGCAGGCCGTAGAACTCCTTGAAGCCGCGCAGGTACGCCACCGGCACGCCCTCGGCGCGCTTCGCGACCAGCGCGTCGAATCGCGATCGTTCGTCGCCGCTGAGCGCGACGTCAGGGTGCGCGACGAGCGTCTCCTTCGGCACGCCAAGCGCGTGCGCGAGGAGGACATCCGCGTCGAGGGCGGGCGTTGGCGCGCCTGCGCGCCGCAGCGTCTCGGCCGCCTGTCCACGGGCCTCGCCGCGAGTGGGCATGTTGGAAGTATCGTCGCGCGGTGCTGAGCATCCGGGACGTCGAAGCCGCCCGGCTCGTCGTCGATCGCTACCTCCCCCGCGCGCCGATCGAACGCTCTCCGTACCTGTCACAGCTGCTCGGCGCGGAGATCCTGCTCAAGATCGAGACGTTCAAGCCGACCCGGACCTTCAAGGTGCGGGGCGCGCTGAACAAGATCGCGTCGTTGGACGACGAGCATCGCGCCCGCGGGGTCGTCGCGGCGTCGGCGGGCAGCCACGCCCAGGGGGTCTCGTACGCCGCGTACCGCCTCGGTGCGCCGGCGACCGTGGTCATGCCGCGCGGGGTGTCCGAAACGATCGTCGGGGTGTGCCGCGCCTACGGCGCCGAGGTCCTCCTCGAAGGCGACCTGTACGACGACACGCTGGCGCTCGCGCATCGCATCGAGCGCGAGCAGGGGAAGACACTCGTCCATCCGTACGCGGACCCGCTCATCATCGCTGGTCAGGGAACGGTCGGGCTCGAGATCCTCGACGACGTGCCCGACGTCGGACTGGTCGTCGTCCCGGTCGGGGGCGGCGGGCTGATCGGCGGGATCTCGCTGGCCGTGAAGGAACGACGGCCCGACGTCCGGATCATCGGGGTCGAGCCCGAGGGCGCCGACGCGGTCCGGCGGTCGCGCGAGGCCGGCCATCCGGTGGTCGTCGAGCACCCGCACAGCGTGGCCGACAAGCTGGTCGCGAAGGGTACCGAGCAGCTGAACGTGGACCTCGCGCGCGCGTACGTCGACGAGGTCGTGACGGTCACCGACGACGCCCTCGAGGCCGCGACCTACGACTACCTCGAACGCCTCTCGCTCCTGGTCGAGCCTTCCGGCGCCGCGACGCTGGCGGCACTGCGGTCCGGGGCCGTCCGCGCCCGCGGCAAGACCGTGCTCGTCGTGAGCGGCGGGAACGCCGACCTCCGCGTGCTCGCGCGGATCCTGGCCGAGCGCGGCGCGAAAGTCTCCGTGGCGTGACGGCCGCGCATCTCGGGCTGCGGATCGAGACGTCGAAGAAGACCGAGACCATCGACATCACCGAGCGGGTCGCGGAGAAGGTGAAGGCCGCCAAGATCGGCGACGGGATCTGCGTGGTCACCCTCGCGCACACGACGGCCGGGATCTTCCTGAACGAGAACGCCGATCCGGACGTCCAGCGGGACCTGCTGGCGACGCTGGCGCGGCTCGTTCCCGACGCCGGCGATTACCGCCATGCGGAGGGCAACGGCCCCGCGCACATCAAGTCCGTGCTCGTCGGCGGCGACATCACCGTCGCGGTCAAGAACGGCGATCTCGCGCTCGGCCGGTGGCAGGGCATCTACTTCGCGGAGTTCGACGGACCGCGGACGCGGAGCGCGACGGTCACGATCATCGGCGAGCCCGCGGGCTAAACTGCGGTCCCTCGAGGGGAGGAGCGAGCCATCAGTACCGTCACGCTACCTCGCACCATGACCGTCACCGAGAAGGACGCCGCTCGCGCGCTCCGGACCGCGCTGTCGCGCGGCGGCGACTGGGCCGAGCTGTTCTGGGAGCGCAGCAACGTCGTGACGCTCACGCTCGACGACCACAAGCTCGAAGACGCGATCACCGGGGTCGACCAGGGTGCGGGCATCCGCGTCACCGCCGGCGACCGCGGCGTCTACGCGAACGGCAATGTGAACGACGGCGACGATCTGCTGGCCATCGCCGGCCGCGCCGCGGCAGCGATCGCCGACGACGACGGCGGCATGCGGGAGATCACCGCGATCTCGGCCGACGTGCTCCCCCGCCCGTCGGTCGTGCGTATCGATCCCCGCACGGTCCCGATCGAGCGGAAGGTCGAGCTCATGAAGCTCGCGAACGAGCGGGCGCGGGCGGCCGACCCGCGGGTCCACCAGGTGACGGTGCTGTACCGCGAGAGCGTGCAGGACGTCGTGGTCGCGAATAGCGAGGGCCGCTTCCGCACGGACTCGCGCACGCGCCTGGTCTTCGGCGTGCTCGTCACCGCGAAGCAGGGCGACGTGCTCGAGTCGGGCTACAAAGCGAAGGCCGGCACCGAGGGTTTCGAGATGCTCACGGAGGAGGCGGTCCTCGAGACGACCGACACGGCCGCGCGCCTGGCGGTGCAGAACGTCCAGGCCGAGCCCGCGCCGGCCGGCACGTACACCGTCGTGCTCGCGAGCGACGCGGGCGGCACCCTCATCCACGAATCGGTGGGCCACGGCCTCGAGGCCGACCTCAACTTGAAGGGCATGTCCGTCTATTCGGGCCGGCTCGGGCAGAAGGTCGCGAGCGAGCTGATCACGGTCGTCGACGACGGCACCGATCCCGGCAAGCGCGGCACCCAGGCGATGGACGACGAAGGAACCCAGACGCACCGGACCGTGTTGATCGAGAACGGCATCCTGAAGACGTATCTGAGCGACAAGAAGCATGCGCGGAAACTCGGGATCGCCGAGAGCGGGAATGGCCGTCGCGAATCATTCCGGCACCTGCCGATCTGCCGGATGACGACGACGATGATCGCGCGCGGCACGTCGGATCCCGCCGCCATCCTCGCGTCGGTGCCCGACGGCATCTTCGTGAAGGGCATGGGCGGCGGGCAGGTCGACGTGGTGAGCGGCAACTTCGCGTTCGAGATCACCGAGTGCTACCGCATCCGCGATGGAAAGCTGGCTGAGCCGTTGCGCGGCGCGACGCTGGTCGGCCAGGGACCCAAGCTGATGAGCGAGATCGACATGGTCGGGTCCGACCTCGGCTATTCCGTCGGCACATGCGGCAAGGACGGCCAGGGCGCGCCGGTCGCGGACGCGCAGCCCACGCTCCGCATCCCGAGCGTCGTCGTGGGCGGCAAGGTGAGAGCGGCGTGAGCGAGAAGCTGGCGAACGACGCGGTCGTCGATCGCGCGATCGCGTCGATCAAGGGGCTGCGCGTCGATGGCGGCGAGGTGTTCCTGCGCGACGGACAGTCGACGACGATCGAGGTCCGCGACGGCGAGATCGAGAACGCGATCACCCGCGGCGAACGCGGCATCGGTGTCCGTGTCCTGCGCGGCGGCCACGTCGGGTTCGCGTATTCGAGCGACCTCTCGCCCGCGGGGATCGATGAATGCGTGGACGCCGCGCGCGACATCGCCGCGGTGACCGAGCCAGACCCGGACGTCTCGATCGCGACGAAGCAGATCGAGAGCCCGGACCTCCAGCTGTACGAGGACGGTATCGATCGCCGCACCGTGACCGAGCGCACGAACGTCGCGCTCGCCGTCGAGCGCGCAGCCAGGAACGCGGACCCCCGGATCAGCGGCTTCCGCAAGACGACGTACGGCGACGGGTCGATGACGACGATCGTGGCGACGACGGCCGGTGTCCGGGGTGCGTACCGCGAGACGTACTTCAGCGTGGGTACCTCGGCGGTCGCGACGGCAGGCGACGAGCGCCAGATCGGCTATCACGGCGAGGCCAAGCGCCAGTTCGGCAAAGTGGACCCCGAGGCCGTCGGCCGCCGGTCGGCGGAGCTCGCGGTCGGTAAGCTCGGCGCGCGGCCGTTCAAGACCCAAGCCCTGCCGATCGTGCTCGACCCGTACATGGGCATGGCCCTGCTCGGCGCGCTCGTCCCCCTGTTCTCCGCCGATTCGGTGATAAAAGGAAAGAGCCTGTTCGCCGGAAAGGTCGATCAGCGGGTCGCCAGCGAGCACGTGACCATCGTCGACGACGCGCGCACGCCGGGCGCCCTCCGCACGGCGCCGTTCGACGGCGAGGGTGTGGCCACGACGACGCGCACGCTCGTGGACCAGGGCGTCCTGGCCGGTTATCTCTCGTCGCTGAAGACCGCGAAGAAGATGGAGCAGGCGCCGACCGGCAACGCGCGCCGCGGCTCGTACGCGACGCCGAGCCGGATCGGCGCGGCGAACTTCCACCTGTCGCCCGGTGCCACGGCGCCGGAGGCGCTGGTCAATGGCCTCGAGCGTTCGCTGCGGATCACGTCGCTGCTCAACCTGCATACGATCGATCCGATCTCCGGGGAGTTCTCGCTCGGCGCGACCGGCGACTACCTCGAGAAGGGCGAACGCCAGTATCCGGTGCAGGGCATCACGATCGCCGGCAATCTCACGACGCTGCTGGCGTCGATCGCCGGCGTCGCCAACGATCTGGTGTTCGGCTCATCCGGACTCGGGAGCCCCACCTTCGTGATCGCCGAGCTGTCCATCGGAGGGGTCTGACCTCGTGCCCTGGCGCGCGCTGCTCCGCGGGGATCCGGTCCCATGGCTGCTCGAGCGGAGCGACCCGGCGGTCCGCGCGAACACGCTGCGCTCGCTGCTCGAACGTGGAGCGCGCGATCCCGAGCTTCGCGAGGCCCAGTCCCGGGCGATGAGCGCACCGCCGATCTCGACGGTCTTGAAGCGACAGGGCACCGACGGACGCTGGCCCGGCCCGTCGATGTACACCCCGAAGTACCTCTCGTCGCACTGGCAGAACCTGCTGCTGGTCGAGTACGGCGCCGACCCGGGCGACCCGCGGGTCCGGCGTGGTGCGCGGAAGATCCTCGAGGACGTCGCGACCCGGCCGAACGGGATGGAGTGGGTCCTCGGCCAGGATCACGGCCTGTCCTGTTTCACCGGCAACGTCGTGCGGTACGTCGCGCTCGCGGGCTACGGTAGCGACGCGCGGCTCGAGCCGCTCGTCGAGCGACTGGTGCGCGACTCGAAGAAGTTCGACGCGGCGTGCGGGATCAACGACGAGAACCCCTGCGCCTGGGGGTACGCGCGGCTGGTCTGGGGGCTGGCGGCGCTGCCCGAATCGGCTCGCACGCGCGAGGTCGAGCGCACGATCCGGCGCGGCGTCGAGTTCCTGTTCAGCTATCACATGGAGCGGGGCGCGTACCCGGCGCCGTACGGCGACAGTCATCTCTGGCGCCAGCTGTCGTTCCCGCTCTTCTACCAGGCCGACGTCCTGTTCGTGCTTCGTGCGATCGACGCCGCCGGCCAGATCGACGACCCGCGAGCCCAGCCGGCGCTCGCGTGGCTCCTCGCGCGGCAGGACGCGCGCGGCCGATGGGGCGGCCGGGCGCCGTACGCCGACCGGATGCCCTCGCGAGTGGATGCGAGCAAGTGGGTCACGCTGCAGGCCGTGACGATCCTGAAGCACGCGTTCGGCGAGGCCGCGGCCTGACGAAGCTGCTCAAGGAGATCCCTCCGCTCCACTTCGGTGCGGGACGGGAGTGCAGCTTTCCAGCGGCCCTGGCCGTGGCCACGAAGACCGAATACGACTGGCTCATGGGCGCGTCGGGCGCGGCCTTCGACGTGACCATCGACCTCGACACCTTCGACCCGCTGGCGGCGACGCCGCGCGATCCCGAGACGATGGCCCTCGCGGCCCGTGCGGCGGCGGTGCGGCTGGACGACGTGCCGCCGCCCTACGACGACGACCTCCGCGATCTGGTCGGGTCGCGCATCCGCGAGGCGGTCGACGAGAAGCTGCCCCCGCTCATCCGCGGCGCCGTCGGGCCGCCGGAGTACGGGCTCATCGTGGGCTACGTCGACGGCGATCGCTACCTGGTGCGCACGTTCTTCGACAAGGGCGACAAGCCGAGCGAGATCGGGTGGCCGGACTTCATCGACGCGGACCACGGCGGTCCGGTCTTCCTCGACCGAGCGCCCGAAGTCGAGCGGGCCGCGGTCGCGAAGGGAGGGCTCGACGCGGGGATCGCGAGCGCCGCCGCGTCGGAGTCCGCGATCGCGGGCTGGGCCACGGCGCTGCGGGACGACACGCGCTGGACCGACACGAAGCACGCGGGCACGGCGGCGTTCTCCGAGCACGCGATGCGCGTCGTGCTCACCGACAAGCGACGGGCCGCGGCCCGATTCCTCCGCGGCCTGCGGTCGCTCTTCGCCACGCCCGGCGGGGACCTCCTGCGCGCTGCCGAGTCGTACGGCTACGTCGTCGATGCGCTGGAGAAGCTCGGGACGAAGGCCTTCGACGCGTCGGTCGCGATGCGGTTCATGGATCCCGGCCACCGCCGCGGGATCGCGAAGGCGCTGGAGACCGTCCTCGGCCACGAGCGGGAGGCCCACGACGCGCTCCGGGCCGCCCGTGCGACCATCCGGTGAGTACGTGAGTGACCAGGCTGCGGCCATCGTCCTCGGGCTGGTGCAAGGGCTCACCGAGTTCCTGCCGGTGAGCTCGACCGCGCATCTGATCCTCGTGTCCGACGCGCTCAAGCTCGACCCTCAGAAGTTCGGACTGAGCTTCGACGTCGCGCTCCACATGGGTACGGCGCTCGCGGTGCTGCTGTACTTCGCGACCACGTGGATCGGGCTGCTCAATGACGCGCTCCACGGCCGGTGGCGAGTGCCGCTGGTGATCATCGTCGGCACGATCCCCGCCGCCATCGCGGGCGTGCTGTTCGAGGACGCGATCTCGACGACCCTCCGCAGCGTCCTGTGGATCGTCGCCGGCCTGCTCATCGGCTCTGCCGTGTTCGTCCTCGCCGAGCGGCTCGGCTCGCGCCGGCGCCGCTTCGACCGGGTCACGCTGATGGATGGGCTCGTGGTCGGCGCGGCCCAGGCGCTCGCGCTCCTGCCGGGCGTCTCGCGCTCGGGCATCACGATCTCGACCGGACTGTTCCGCGGTCTCGAGCGTCCCGACGCGACGCGCCTCGCGTTCCTCCTGGCGACGCCGATCATCCTGGGTGCCGGCCTGAAGACCCTGCTGGACGCGCGCAAGCTCTCCGGGCTCACAGCCGAGCTGGACATCGTGGCCATCGGCTTCGCCGTGTCGTTCATCTCCGGGCTCGCGGCAGTCGCGTTCATGGTCCGCTACCTGCGCACGCACTCGTTGAACATCTTCGTGGTCTACCGCGTGGCCCTCGCGGCCGTCATCATCGTCGCGGTCGCCCTCGGAGCGATCCGCTAGTGGACCTCGGGCTCGCCGGAAAGCGCGTGCTCGTCGCGGCCGCGAGCAAGGGACTCGGGCGCGCGATCGCGGCGGAGTTCGTCCGCGAGGGTGCGCAGGTCTCGATCTGCTCTCGCGACCGGGCGCGGATCCAGCAGGTGGCGACCGACCTCGGCGGCGGCACGATCGGCATCGACGCCGACGTGAGCACCGAGGACGGCTGCCGCCGGTTCGTCGACCGCAGCGTCGAGCGGCTCGGCGGCATCGACGTCCTCATCGTGAACGCCGGCGGCCCGAAGCCCGGGAAGTTCGCGGACCTCGACGACGGGGCGTGGCAGACGGCGTTCGAGCTCACGCTCCTGTCGGCCGTGCGGCTCACACGGCTGGCGCTTCCCGAGCTCAAAAAGACGAAGGGCTCGATCGTCTTCTCGACGTCGACCTCCGTCCGTCAGCCGGGCTCGCCGGCGTACGGCACGCTCATGCTGTCGAACGGGCTCCGGGCCGCGGTGCACGGGCTCCTGAAGACGCTCTCGACGGAGCTCGCGGCCGACGGGATCCGGGTGAACGCGATCCAGCCGGGCCGCATCTCCACCGAGCGAATCGCCCAGCTCGACGCGGACACGGCGACGCGCGACGGGGTCACGGTCGAGCAGGTCCGCGAGCGGTTCGAGAAGGGCGGGATCCCGCTCGGACGGTACGGACGGCCGGAGGAATTCGCCGCGGCTGCCGTCTTCCTCGCGTCGCCGCGAGCGTCGTACATCACGGGCGTCAGCCTGCAGGTGGACGGCGGCATGCTCACGAGCATGTGGTGATCGTCGAAGAGCGCCTGCGCCCGGAGACGTTCCGGCTGCCGGTCGAGAAGATCCGCGCCGGGTACAAGAGCGACATCTACTTCGCGCGCACGAAGCTGATCCTCGAGCAGGACCGGCGGCGCGACCACGTGACGATGCAGGTCTTCCAGAAGCATCCGCACGCGGTCATCGTCGGGACCGACCACACGCTCGCGATCCTCGTCGCGGGCACCGGCCACTACCGCGACCGCACGCGGAGCGACGCGCTGTTCGAGCGGTACCTCCAGGCCGAGCGCCGGGCGTACGCGCACTGGGCGGCGCTGCCCGCGTCGGGCGGATGGGACGCGTACGCACCGCTCGCGCGCGACGCGTTCGAGATCTCGCACGAGCTGGCCTCGCTCTGGGAGCCGGGCTGGCGCGACCTGGCGGTGCGGTCGCTCTTCGACGGCGAGATCGCCGATCGCGACGAGCCCGTCATGCACATCGAGGGCGAGTACGCCTCATTCGCGCACCTCGAGACGCTGTACCTCGGCGCCCTCGCGGAGGGGTCACGGGTGGCGACGAACACCCGCGACGTCGTCGCGGCGGCGAACGGGAAGCCGGTGATCATGTTCGGCGCCCGCCATCAGGCCCACGAGGCCCAGGCCGGCGCCGGCTACGCCGCGTACGTCGGTGGCGCGGTCGGCGTGTCCACCGACGAGCAGGGCGAGTGGTGGGGCTCGACCGGCCTCGGCACGGTGCCGCACGCGCTCATCGCCGTGTACGGCGGCGATACGAGCGTCGCCACGCTCAAGTTCGACGAGTACATCAACCGCACGGGGGAGGCCGTCGGCCACCTCACCGCTCCCGGCACCGCGGAAGGTCACGTGAACGTCACGAGCCTCGTCGATTTCCAGAACGACGTCGTGAACACCTCGCTCGGGGTCGCGCACGCACTCGGGCAGCGGCTGTGGGGCGTGCGCGTCGACACGAGCGAATCGCTCATCGACAAGGCGATCCTGCGCGAGATCGAGGAGCGGGGCGGGCTGGCCGGTGCGGAGGTCCGCGGCGTGACCCCGCGGCTCGTCCAGATCCTTCGCGCGGCGCTCGACGCGGCCGGCTACGGCCACGTGCGCATCGTCGCGTCCGGCGGATTCGACGCGGAGAAGATCGCGCGGTTCGAACGGCTCGGGATCCCGGTGGACGTGTACGGCGTCGGGTCGGCGCTCGTCCATGGCAGCGGCTTCGACCACACCGCCGACATCGTGCGACTCGACGGCCGCGACCTCGCCAAGGTGGGACGCGGCTACCGGGAGAATCCTCGACTGCATCAGGTGGACTGGAGGGCGCTCGTCGGCGAGCGCGCATGGGCACAGGCGATCTCCTGATCCTCATCGTCGGCCTCGGCATCGCGGGATTCGCAAAGGGCACCACCGGAATGGGCCTGCCGCTCCTGGCCACGCCGATCCTGGCCGGCGTGTTCGGCCCGAAGGCGGCCGTGGTCATCGTGACGATCCCGATCTTCGCCGCGAACTCGATCCTGCTGGTCCAGGGCTGGCACCGGCTCGCACTGCTGCGGACGATCGCGCCGATCATCGTCGCGAGCGTCGTCGGCACAGCGATCGGCGTGAACCTCCTGGCCCTGCTCGATCAGCGGACCTTCGCGATCCTCATCTCGCTCATGGTCGCGGTGTTCCTGCTCCGCGGAGACCGTCTGATCGGCGACGACCCCGGCGCGCGCCGCGCGCGGATCCTCGGGCCGGTCGTCGGACTCGTGAGCGGCGTCCTGCAGGGAACGACGTCGATCGCGAGCCCGCTCATCGGGTCGTTCTTCCACGCGCGGAAGATGGAGCGCCACGATTACGTGATCGTGCTCGCCGCGATCTTCGAGCTGAACGCCGTGATCCAGCTGGCCGGCTACGCGCTCCTCGGTCTGTACACGGCGAACATCGTCGCGATCGGGCTGCTCGGCCTCGTGCCGACGCTCCTTGCGCTCATGGCCGGGATCTTCTTCCGCGCGAGGCTCGACCAGGCTCGCTTCCGCCAGCTCATCGTGGTGCTGCTCATTCTTTCGGTGGCGAACCTTCTCTGGCGGAGCTTCGGCCCCTAGCATCTCGCTCAGCAGGCAGCCCTGAGCGGACGCGGCGAAGCCGCGGTGAGGAAGCGCCGAGTGGAGATCGTTCCGCAAGTCCACGGCGTTCGGGTCATCGGGGCGACGGCGCACCTCATCGTCGAGAACGAGATCACCCTGATCGACGCCGGGCATCGCGGCTCGGGTCGCCTCGTGCAGCGCTACCTCGCCCGGATCGGCCGCCCGATGAGCGACCTCACGCGGATCCTCTGCACCCACGGGCATCCCGACCACATCGGCGGCGTCGCGGAGATCGCGGGCGCGTCGGGCGCGTCGATCCACATCCATCCCGCGGACGCGGCGCGCTTGCGCATGGGGATCCGCGAGGTCATCGCGAATCCGGTTCCCGGCCAGGTCATCGCGTTCCTCACCCGTCCGCTCCGCGATCCGCAGCCGCTCCTGGACGGCGATGTCCTCCCGGTGCTCGGCGGCCTGCACGTCGTGCACACGCCGGGCCACACGCCGGGGAGCGTGTGCTTCTACGCGCCGATCCCGCGGCTGCTCTTCAGCGGCGACGTGCTGCAGGTCCGGCAAGGCCACCTCGCGCGGCCGCATCACATCTTCAGCGACGACCTGACGGAAGCGCAACGGTCGGTCGCCCGTCTCGCCGAGCTCGACAGCGAAACGATCTGCTTCGCGCATTTCCCGCCGCTGCGCGCCGGTGCGCGGGAGGCGCTCCGCGGCCTAGCCGCAGACTGGGCATCGAGCCCGCGGTGAAGACGCTGAACGAGATCGTCGACGCGTCCGCCGCGCGCTTCGGCAGGAAGCCGGCGCTCATCATCCGGCCCGGCTTCCGTACGCGCACGTGGACCTACCGCGATCTCGCCGAGCTCGTGCCGCGTGTGGCGCGCACGCTCGCGGACGCAGGCGTCATGCGCGGCGATCGCATCGTCATCTGGGGCGTGAACCGTCCCGAGTACGGGATCGCGTTCCTGGCCGCGCTGCGCATCGGCGCGGTCCTGGTCCCGCTCGATGTGAACTCGCTGACCGAGTTCGCGCGGAAGATCGTGCAGCAGACCCGCGCCACCGCGGCGATCGTGTCGGCGCAGACGCGCGAGCGCGCGCTGGCGCTCGGGGTGCCGCTGCACGACATGGAGGCGTTGCCCGACCGTTCACGGGGCAACGCGCCGCTGCCGGCGGCCGATCTCGAGGGCGACGACCTCGCGGAGATCGTGTTCACCTCGGGTACCACGGGTGATCCCAAGGGCGCGATGCTCTCGCACCGGAACATCCTGTCGAACGCGGAGGCCGCACGGCAGATCTTCCCGATCGGGCCGAAGCAGCGGCTCCTCTCGTTCATCCCGCTGTCCCACATGTTCGAACAGCTGGCGGGCTTCTGGACGTTGCTGCTGACGGGCGCGTCGGTGATCTACCCGACGAGCCGTCAGCCTGCGGTGATCCGTCGCACGTTCAAGGAACGGAGGGTCTCGATGATCCTCATCACGCCCGCGGCCGTGCGCTCGATCCTGCTCGGCATCCAGCGGCAGGCCGAGCAACAGGGGAAAGCCGAGCTGCTCGCGAAGCTCGGGAGGATCGCGCGCCATCTGCCGATGGGCCTGCGGCGACTCCTGTTCACGAGCGTTCACAGGCAGTTCGGCGGCCGATTCCGCTACATCGTCTCCGGCGGTGCCGCGCTCGATCCCGCGCTCGGCGAGGCTTGGCGCGACCTCGGGGTCGACGTGCTCCAGGGCTACGGGACCACGGAGTGCTCGCCGGCCGTCGCGTTCAACCGTCTCGACAAGAACCGCCTCGGCTCGGTCGGCGTCCCGGTCCCCGGCGTCGACGTGCGGATCGCGAGCGACGGCGAGGTGGTCGTGCGCGGACCGAACGTCTTCAAGGGATATTGGGAGAACGAGGAGGCCACGCGCGCGGTGCTCGACGCCGAGGGTTGGTACCACACGGGCGACCTCGGGGAGATCGACGCGGACGGGTTCCTGTGGCTGCGCGGACGGAAGAAGGACATGATCGTCCTCGCCGACGGCCTCAAGGTCTATCCCGAGGACATCGAGGAAACGCTCGCTTCCGATCCGCGCGTACGGGCTGCATCGTCGCCGCTGCGGCCGGAGATCGCGACCGTCGTCGGCCTCGAGCCGCCGGGAGAACCGGTCCACGTTCATGCCGTCTTCCTCTTGAAGGACACCGATGCCGTGGCGTCGATCGTCCGTGACGCGAACACGAGGCTCTCGGGCAGCCAGCAGATCCGCGGCTGGACGGTGTGGCCCGATGAGGAGTTCCCGACGACGCCGACCCAGAAAGTGAAGAAGCGCATCGTCGTCGAGCGGCTCCTGGAGCTGGCTCGCGGGGAGCGCGCGGCCGAGGTCGTGGCAGCCGGCGGGCCGGAGCGCCAGCTCACGGAGGTCGAGCGGCTCGTCGCGCAGGTCGCGAATGTGCCGCCGGCGGTCGTCCGGCCGGAGACGCAGCTTTCCGCCGATCTCGGCATGGACTCTCTGGCTCGCGTCGATCTTCTCGGCGTCATCGAAGAGGAGCTCGGCGCGTACATCGATGACGCAGCGGTCATGCCGAGCGCGACCGTCGGAGACCTCGAGCGCATGGTCCATGAGGCCCGCGACGCGAAGCGCGACACCGGCATCTTCGCCTGGCCGCTGAACCCGCTGGTGCGGACGTTCGGGCTGCTCCTCCAGGAGGCGATCGTGTGGCCGCTGGTCACGATCTTCTATCGCGTCCGGGTGCGTGGCCGCGAGCACCTGCACGAGATCGATCGGCCGGTGTTCTTCGCGCCGAACCACTGCCTGCACTGGGACAACGGGATCATCCTCACCGCGATCCCCGTCGGCTGGCGCTGGAAGCTCGCGATCGCCGCGGCGGCCGACGACGTGTTCGGCAACAAGCTGAATGGCTTCGCCTCCGCGGTCCTCGCCGACGCGTTCCCGATGGCCCGCGAGGGCGCGATCCGGCACAGCCTCGAGCTCCTCGGCGCGCGGCTCGACCGCAACTTCTCGGTCCTCATCTACCCCGAGGGCAAGCTCACGGTCGGCGGGCCGATGCAGCCGTTCAAGGCCGGCACCGGTCTCATCGCCGTCGAGGGCCGGACGCCGGTCGTGCCGATGAAGCTGAAGATCAAGACCATGTCCGTCATCGACCGGGTGGGCTGGCCCCTGCGTGGCGACGTCGAGGTCGTCTTCGGGGCGCCGCTCGTGTTCGACGCGGGCACCGACACGACCGCCGCGACGCGGCGGATCGAGGCGGCGGTCGCCGAGCTCTAGGGGCGCGCGGACGCGCTCGACTTCGGAGGAGCGAGGAGCGCGCGTCCGAGCCACAGGCCCCAGAACGGCTGCAGCAGGAACGCCGTCTCGAGGAGCAGGATCCCGCTGTCGGTCAGGTCGTTCGTCGGGCCTTCCGCGGTCGGCGATGGAAGCCCGCCCGCGCCGAAGAGAACGTTCGCGACGAACCAGAGCGCGCCGATCGCCGCGCCGAAGATGATCGGCGCTCGCGGCAGGCCCGTCTCCATGATCGCGACGCCGCCCGCCATGACCAGCCACACGCCGATGCCCCCGAGCACGGGGTAGTACGCGATGGTCTCCTGGTCGAATGTGAGCTGACCCGTGGCGGTCGCGAGCTCGAGGAACACGGACGCGCCGAACGCGAACAGGCCGAAGCCGAACGCCGCCGCGCTCACGATGTTCGCCTGCGTGCGCGATGTCCGATAGAAGAGGTACGCGACCGGGACGAAGCTCGCGGCCCAGATCACTCCGGCCGCGTTGTTCACGAGCCCGGCCGCGCCGTTGGCCTTCGGGTCACCGCCGGAGCTCAGCAGCTGCGCGAGCGCGCCGATGGAGTTGAGGTACGCCGCGTACGCGGCCCAGCGGATGTTCACCGCGAGCGGCGGCGCACGATCGCTCGCGCCCGGACCGCCGGGCGGGTCATCCCGACCGACTGGTACGCGTACTTCACCCCGCGCTTCGTGGTCGCGGCCGCGTGCTCGCCGTTCGCCGCAAGGACGACGATGTTCAGGCGGCTGCCGTGGCTCACCAGGGCGTTCGCGTCGGCGATCGCCTGTTCCGCGACGGCGGCCGCACTCTCGCCGCGCGCGAGCCGGTCGACGGCGGTCTTCGCCGTGACGTTGCGCATCGCGAGCTCGCCGAAGCCGGTGCAGGCCGCGCCGCCGAAGCGCGAGTCGGAGTAGTGGCCGGCGCCGATGATCGGCGAGTCGCCGACCCGGCCGGGATACTTGAACCCCCACCCGCTCGTCGTGACGGCGGACGCGATGTTGCCGCGCTTGTCCAGCGCGACGAAGTTCACGGTGCCGCGCTCCGTCACCATGTCGGCCACCACCGGCCCGAGCGCCGCCGCGCGCGCGATCGACGCCGGCGTGTGGCCGGCGTCGCGCAGGCGCTCGACCCACTTCCCGCGCGACTCCGGCGTGAGGAGCGCGCCCGCCTCGGCGCCGATCTCGGCAGCGAAGCGCACGGCGCCCGCGCCGACGAGCATCACGTGCGGGAGCCGCTCCATCACCGCGCGGGCGACGGTGATCGGGTGCAGGTATCCGGTGAGCGCGGCGACCGAGCCGGCTGCGTGGGTCGTGCCGTCGACGATCGACGCGTCGAGCTCGACGACACCGAGGACGTTCGGGAGTCCGCCGTAGCCGACCGTCTCGTCGGCCGGATCTGCCTCGACGATGCGCGCGCACGCTTCGACCGCGTCGAGCGCGGTGCCGCCCTTGGCGAGGATGCCGATGCCGGTCGCGAGCGCAGCGCGACCGTTCCCGCTCGAGACGATCGTCGGGATCACCCGCTTCGGCGCCACGGCCGTACCCTACGGCTTCGGCGCGTTAGCCTCTCGCGAGAGGAAGATGGCAACACCGGAGACCCGCTACGCGCGGTGCGGCGACGACTACATCGCGTACCAGACGTTGGGCGAGGGCGATCGCGACATCGTGTTCATGTCGGCCTGGTTCAGCCACGTCGACGGACGGTGGGAGGAGCCGCGGTTCGCCGCGATGCTCCGCCGGCTGGCGGCGATGGGCCGGCTCATCGTGTTCGACAAGCGCGGGTCGGGCGCGTCCGACCCGCTGCAGGTGGCCGATCCAACGTGGGAGGACTGGGCCGACGACATCCGCGCGGTCATGGACGCCGCCGGCTCGCAGCGCGCGGTCGTGGTCGGGGTCGGCGACAGCGGACCGCTCGCGTGCCTCTTCGCCGCGACGCAGCCGCAGCGCGTCCAGTCGCTCGTGCTCATCAACACCGGGGCCAAGCTCACGCGCGCGCCCGACTACCCGCTCGGGCTCGAGCAGGACGAGGTCGACGTGTTCCTCAAGCGCACGAAGGAGACCTGGGGCACGGGCGGCGTCGCGGACGTCTTCAGCCCGTCGGTCGCGAACGACGAGCGGTACAAACAGTGGTGGGCGCGCTACCAGCGCATGAGCGCGAGCCCCGGCCGGAGCACGGCGATGGCGCGGCTCGTCTTCGGCGTCGACGTCCGGCACGTGCTGTCGACGATCCACGTGCCGACGCTCGTGCTCCATCGCAAGGATTTCCAGTTCTTCCCCGTCGGGCTCGGGCGATACCTCGGCGATCACATCGCCGGCGCCAAGTTCATCGAGCTCCAGGGGGCCGACGGGTTCGTGTACCTCGGGGACACGGACGCGGTCCTGAGCGAGATCGAGGAGTTCACGACCGGGTCGCGCCGGGCGCAGGACGTCGATCGCGTGCTCGCGACCGTTCTGCTCACCGACATGGTCGGGTCGACCAACACGGCCGTCCGGCTCGGCGACCACAGATGGCGCGAGGTCCTGGACACCCACGACGAGATCGTCCGCTCGCAGCTCGCATCGTTCCGCGGGCGGCTCCATCGGGCCACCGGCGACGGCGTCCTCGCGACGTTCGACGGTCCGGCACGGGGGATCCGCTGCGCGCAGGCGATCCGCGACCGCCTGCGCGCCGCCGACATCGAGATCCGCTGCGGCCTGCACGCCGGCGAGATCGAGCTCCGTGGCGATGAGATCGGCGGCATCGCGGTCCACATCGCGGCACGCATCGAGGCCGAGGCGACGGCCGGCGAGATCCTCTGCTCCAGCACGGTGAAGGAGCTCGTCACCGGATCGGACCTTGCGTTCGCCGATCGCGGCCGCAGGCAGCTGAAGGGCGTGCCGCAGGACTGGCAGATCTACGCGGTCGAGTGATCCCGGCCCGCGTGCGCCGCGGCGAGCTCCGGCGCGGCGCAGACGACGGCCGTGACGCAGAGCGCATCGCGGAGCGATCGCGCGACGACCGTGTCCTCGAGGAGGCGACGGGCGCGCGCCGCGTAGTACAGCCGGCGCAGGACGAGCAGCAGCAGCCGCAGGCCGAGGCGCCCCGGCCGGCTCGCAAGGAGCGGCCGCAGGACGCGCGAGCGGCCGCCAGGCCAGAGCTCGCGCCCGTCCGCCCGGGCGCTGGTCCCCCACCACATCGCGCGCGCGAGCCGGTCGGCAGCGCGATGGTTGTTCTCGTCGCCCGATGTCACGTCGCCGCGCGACTCGACGATCGTGATGAGCGGCAGATCGTGCTTGAGCGCGATGTGCGCGACGAGGTGCACGTACAGCGAGATCCGCTCGGCCGCGCTGACCGAGCGATCCACGACGAGACCCTTCGAGCCGCCGGCGGCGATCGGGCTGACGAGGAGCGCCCGCGTCCCGGGCAGCGACGTGAACCGAGTGTGGATGCCGAGCCGCTCCTCGAGCATGCCGCGCAGCCGTTCTTCCTCAGAGCGCAGCGTGTTGCTTTCCGCGAGCACAGGGACAGCGGTCACTTCGGTAGCCATACCCGCAGGCCCTCCTCGAGGTATTCGCGGAGCGTTCGCAGGTCGGCGAGCTTCGGCAGCGTCCTCCGGAGATCGGCGAAGACCAGCGTCGCGAGCGGCTCGCCGACGAATCCAGCGAGCATCGTGCGGCCCTCGCCGACGATCTCGGCAAGGGTCAGCTCCTCCTCGCAGCCAATGATCATCAGGGCGAAGTAGAGCCGAACGCAGTCCTCCGGGCTGTCGATGGCCCGCGTGACGCGCGTCTGCCCGGTCGCGACCCGCTGAAGCGTCGCGCGATCCAGCGAGACCGATCCTTCGGTGATCTCGTAGATGCGATCGACCAGCGAATCGAGCGAGCGGTCACCCCGGAGCGTCCGGATCGCTCTCGACACGCGCTCTCGGTCTTGCAGCCGCATCGCGCGGAACGCTACTCCGCTGACCGTTCGATGTCGTCTCACATGTGGGATGACCGTCGCGGCCCCGGCGGCGAGGATCGTCGCGATGCGCACGCCGGCGGCGATGGTTCTCGCCTCGCTGCTGTTCGGCCTCGCGGGCCAGCAGCTCTTCTTCGCGCGCGCGCTCGGGCTGAACGTGCTCGTCGCGACGGCGCTCCTTCTCGCGATCAGCTGGTGGCTCCGCCCGCGCGCGGTACGCGTGGACCTCGCGGACGCGTGGCTGCCGGCGGCGGCCCTGACCTCTGCGGCGCTCGCGACGCTCCGCGCCGACGCCGCGCTGCTCGCCTTCGACGCGGCCGCGGCGGCGACGCTCTCGTGCGCGTGGATGGCGGCGCTCGGCGGCGCGCGGATCACGCGCTACGACGCGCGTGCGCTCGTGGCCGAGACCGCGGACGGGATCGCGGGCATCGTTGACCGGCCGGTGCGCCTGGTCGGTCAGGCCGCGGGCCCGATCGCCCGCATCGTCCGCAGGCGCAGCGGCCGGCTGCCGCGATATGCAGGCGGTGCCGCGCTCGCGAGCCCGTTCCTCGCGGCGTTCTCCGTCCTCTTCGCGTCGGCCGACCCCGTCTTCGCGCAGCGCCTGACCGACCTCTTCGACATCGTCCGCTGGCGCGAGCTCCTCCGCGACGCGGGGCAACGGACCGTGCTCTTCGCTGTCATCGCCTGGCTCACCGCCGCCGCGCTCGCGGCCATCGATCACGTCCGTGCCCCGCGCGCGGCGAACGAGGCTCACGGCGTCATCACGGTCGAGACCGCGGCCGTCCTCCTCGCCAGCGTTGACGCTCTGTTCGCGGTCTTCGTCGCGTTCCAGGTCGGATATCTGTTCGGCGGCCGCGACACGATCGACGCGGCCGGCATCCCATACAGCGCGTACGCGCGGCGTGGCTTCTTCGAGCTGATGGCGAGCGCGTCCCTCGCCGGTGCGGTGCTCTTCGGCCTCGGGCTGCAGTCGCGGACGCGATCGCGCGTTACGACCGCGCTTGGCCTCGTCCTGGTCGGGCTCACGCTGGTGGTGCTCGCCTCCGCGCACTACCGCCTCGACCTCTACCAGCAGGCCTACGGCTGGACCGAGCTCCGCTTCTACGCCGCCGCGGGCATCGTGTTCCTTGCGCTCGCGCTCGCGATCCTTGCCTGGAGCGTCGTGGCCAGGCGGATGCACGTTTCGCTGCAGCCGCTCGCCGGCGCCGCGCTCCTCGTCGCGCTGGGCGTGAACGCGGTGTCGCCATCGGCGTTCGTTGCGCGCGCGGATCTCGATCGGCTGATCGATCCGGCCGGGCTTCCGGCCGATGCCGAGCGGCGAATGGATCCGGCATACCTCGTCAGCCTCGGCGACGGCGCGTTCCCGGTCCTCGTCGAGCTGCTCCCTTCGCTGCGCTGGGAGGACCGGAACCTCCTCGAGGCCTGGCTCCACTGGACCGCACGCCGGCGCGCGGCGACACCGGATCCCTGGGAGAGCATCAGCGTGGATCGCGTGCGCGCGAATGCCGCGCTCGGATCGCTGCGCTAGCCGGCCAGCATCCGCCGCGCGTTCCGTCGCGCGAGGGCCATGACCGTGAGCATCGGATTGACGCCGGAGGCATTCGGGAACGCGCTCGCGTCGGCCACGTGCAATCCGCGCACGCCACGGACCACGCCGTCGGGATCACTGACGCTGGCCTTCGCGCCGCCCATGCCCGCGGTGCCCATCTGGTGCGCGCTGAACATCCCGACGGTGTTCGGTGCGACACCGCCGCGCGCGACGGCCGCGGCGAACAGGCCGATGTCGCCACCGGGTCCGATCGCCAGCGGCCGGGTGTGGAACGTGCGGACCTCGTCCGCGCCGGCAGCCAGGTGGACCTTCGCCGTCTCGACGATCGCGCGCACGCACATCGCGGCGTCGGCACCGCGGACCGCGTACGACACGACGGCCGCGCCTTCGCGATCGATGCCGACACGGCCGGGCTCGCGGTCGCGCACGATCGGGATGAACGCCGCGTGCTGATCGAGCGCCTGCATGACCGCGCGGTGATCCGCAGCCGATCGCCACGAGATGCCCGCCGCGGCAACGCCCGGAAGCACCGACGGGACCTCGAGCCGGAAGCCGTACGAGCCGTCGAGATGGGCGAACGCGTCCGACACGACGCTCTGTGGCACGCCCGACCACATCCGGACCGGCTCGGAGTACCGGCCGAACACGGCCGGCACCGGGTGGAGGAAGAGACGCCGGCCGGCCCGCGGGCCGCCGAGCCCGGAGCGCAGGAGGAGCGCGGGCGTGCCGATCGCGCCGCCGGCCAGCACGACCCGGCCGCAGCGCAGCACGATCCGCGCGCCGCCGGCCTGCGCGACGACGCCGGTGACCGCACCGCCGGCCGTGGTGATGGTCCGCGCGTCGCAGCCCGCGACCACGCGCACGCCGCGCGCGACCGCGTCGGTCAAATAGGTGCGCGCGCTCGAGCGCTTCGCCCCGGCCCGGCACCCGTAGCCGCAATGCCCACAGTCGCCGCACCCGCGGGCGTTGCGCGGGATCACCGACCACGGCAGCCCGAGCGCGTCGAGGCCGCGCGCGAGGGCGTCGTTCGGGGCGTTCCGGATGCTCTCGTCGGTGTTCACGTCGATCCGCTCTTCGATCGCGGCGTAGTGGTCGTCGAGCTCGCGGCCCATCCCGTCCACGCCGAGCGCCTCCCACTCGGCGCGCACCTCCTCGGGCAGCCGGAGCGAGGTCATCCAGTTCACGACGGTGCCGCCGCCGACCACCCGACCGGCGAACAGCACGACGCCGAGATCGTCGGTCGCGGCGAGGCCGCGGTCCCAGAACAGGCGCGCGCTGCCCTCCGCCTCCCGCGGCACGAGATCGGGCTCGCTCCAGGCCGGTCCTCGCTCGAGCACGATGACGGAGCGGCCGGCCGCGGCGGCTTCGAACGCGGCGACCGCGCCGCCCGCGCCGGAGCCCACGACGCACACGTCGCACTCGAGGGTGTCGCCGTCGCGCACCGCCAGCGGGGCGATCGCGAGCGGCCGGTCCGGGAGTGGCAGCGGATCCGGCCGGGCGTACCCGGTCCCGGGCAGGAGCCCGGCGGCACCGGCCTCGGGCCGCGAGTACGCGATGAACAGCGAGAGACGCTTGACCGCCTGGAAGGCGGTGCGGAGCAGCCCGAGGCGCGAGTCGGCCCACCGGCGCAGGTACGCCTCGCGCTCGCGCTGGCCGAGGTCACTGAACCGCACCGGCCGCCGCACGAGCACGAGGTTCGCGACCCGCGAATCGATGAGCCGCAGGAAGAGCCGAAGATCGGTGAGCAGCTTCGGCCGCCCGATGGCCGCGAGCTCCGAGACAATGGCGTCCGCGATCGCGCCGGGGCTGCCCTCCGGCACGAACGTGCCGCAGACCGTGACGAGCGCCGCCCGCTCGCGCGCGCCGATCACGCCGCGGGAACGCGCTTCTTCTTGTCCTCCTCGGCCAGCTGCCGCCGAAGCACCTTGCCGATCAGGGTCTTCGGCAGCGAGTCCCGGAACTCGATCGCTTTCGGGACCTTGAATGGCGCGAGGTGCTCGCGGCAGAACGTGATGAGCTGGTCGGCGGTCGCGGTCTGGCCGGGCTTGAGGACGACGAACGCCTTCACCTCTTCGCCCTTGATCGGGTGCGGCACGCCGATCGCCGCGCCCTCGAGCACCGCGGGATGTCTCGCGAGCGTCTCCTCGACCTCGCGCGGGTACACGTTGAAGCCGGAGACGATGATCATCTCCTTCTTGCGGTCGACGATCGCGACGTAGCCGTCGGCGTCCATGGTCGCGATGTCGCCGGTGTGCAGCCAGCCATCGCGCAGCGTCGCGGCCGTCTCCTCGGGCCGGTCGTAGTAGCCGTCCATCAGCTGGGGACCGCGGATGAGGAGCTCCCCTGCCTCGCCGGCCGGGACGTCGTTCTGGCCGGTCTCGAGATCCACCAGGCGCGTCTGGGTGTCGGGGAAGGTGAGGCCGATCGTGCCGATCCGGTTCTTCGCCGAGTCGAACACGGGATTGCAGTGAGTCACCGGCGAGGCCTCGGTCAGGCCGTAGCCCTCGACGAGATTCGCGCCGGTGAGCTCACGGAACTTCCGCGCCGTCTCCATGAGCAACGGCGCGGAACCGGAGATGCAGGCCGTGATCGAGCGCAGGTCGTACTTCTGGGCCAAGGGCGAATTGTTGATCGCGTTGTAGATCCGGGGCGCGCCGTGGAAGAGCTTCGGCTTGTGGCGCTGGATGTCCTTCAGCACGTGCTCGAGGTCGAGCTGCGGCTCGAGGATGATCGCGCCGCCCGAGAGCACCGCGAAGTTCATCACGGTGGTGAGGCCGTACACGTGGAAGAGCGGCATCACGCCCATGACGGCGTCCTTACCGTCGCGCATGGCCTTGCCGAACCAGGCCGCGCACTGGAGCGTGTTCGCGACGAGCGCGCGGTGCGAGAGCATCGCGCCTTTTGATGTCCCCGTGGTGCCGCCGGTGTATTGAAGGAGGGCCACGTCATCCGCTGTGACGGGGGCCGCGGACTCGTCCCCACCGAGCGACAGCACCTCCCGGAGCGCGATCGCCCCGGGGTCGCCGGCGAACGCGACGCGGTGCCCGTCCTTCTTCTCCTTCGCGAACGTGAAGAGCGTGCGAAGGATGGGCGGCATCTCCTCCTTGATGTTGGTCACGATCACGTTGCGGATCCGCGTGCCTTCGCGCGCGGCCCGGACGACCGGGTAGCCGCGCGACAACACCACGATCGTCTCCGCTCCCGAGTCCGCCAGCTGGTAGCGGAGCTCCGGCGGCGTGTACAGCGGGTTGCACGGCACGACGACCGCGCCGATCCGAAGCGCCCCGAAGAACGCGATGAGGAACTGCGGGCAATTCGGAAGATCGATGGCGACCTTGTCGCCCTGCTTCACGCCGAGCGCGCGCAGCCCGGCCGAGAATCGCTTCGCGTCCTTCAGCAGTGACGCGTACGACCGCTTCGCGTTGAAGAAGATCGTCGCCGTCGACGCGGGGTAGAGCTCCGCCGCCTGGTCGAGCAGGGCATGCAGCGGCACGGCGGGATACTCGAGCGACGCCGGCACGCCCGCGTCGTAGCCCTTCGTGTACTCCGGTGCCCGCGTCGTGGGCTTCGCTGTGACCGCGATCCGCTGGGCCATCTTCCCTACCTCCGCTCAGGCCTTGAGCAGCTCCTCCGCGATGATCATGCGCTGGACCTCGCTGGTCCCTTCATAGATCCGGAGGATCCGGGCGTCCCGATAGGCACGCTCCACGGGCGACTCCTTCATGTAGCCCATCCCGCCGTGGATTTGGAGCACCCGGTCGACGACGCGTCCGGCCATCTCCGAGGCGAACACCTTCACCATCGCCGCCTCGGTGGAGGCGCGGATGCCCCGGTCCAGCTTGGCCGCAGCGTCGTACACCATCAGCCGTGCGGCGTGGATCTCCACCGCGGAGTCCGCGAGCATCCACTGGATCGCCTGGTTCACGGCGATCGGCTTCCCGAACTGCACGCGCCGCTTGCTGTGCGCGATCGCCATCTCGAGCAGGTGCTGGCTCGAGCCGACCGCGCCCGCGGCGAGCGACACGCGACCGATGTCGAGAGCGCCGAGGGCGGTGCGGAATCCGCTCCCGACCGTCCCGCCGAGCACGTTCTCCTCCGGCACCTCGCAGTCCTCGAAGATGAGCTCGCCGGTGTAGCTGCCGCGAAGTCCCATCTTGTCGTCGACCTTGCCGACGCGGAATCCGGCGAAGCCCTTCTCGACGACGAACGCGGTGATCCCGCCCCGCGGCCCGAGCTTCCGGTCGTTCGCCGCGTACACGACCACGACGTCGGCGATCGGTCCGTTGGTGACCCAGATCTTCGTCCCGTTGAGGATCCAGCGGTCGCCACGCTTCGTCGCGCTCGTCTGGATCGACGCGGCGTCCGATCCGCTCGACGGCTCCGTCAGCGAGAAGGCCGCGATCTTCCGCCCGGCCGTCAGGTCAGGCAGGTACTTGCGCTTCTGCTCTTCGGTCCCGCCCAGATAGATGGACATCGAACCGATCGACGTGTGCGCTCCGATGAGGTTGGAGAACGCCGCCGAGGTCCGCCCGAACTGCTCGAGCGCGACGCAATAGCCGAGGTCCCCCGCGCCCACGCCGCCGTACTCCTCCGGGAACGGGAGCCCGAAGAAGCCGAGCGCGCCCATCTCCTTGAGGATGGCCTCCGGGATCTTGTCGTCCGCTTCGACCTGCTGCTCGATCGGCTGCAGCCGGCCTTCGACGAACTCGCGCGCCGTGCGGGCCAGCAGCTGGAGCTCGTCCGGGATATCGAAGTCCACGGTCGCGAGCCTAGACCTCGGCGGTATGGATGGCCGCGATGCCCGCCGTCAATCGCTCGAAGGTCACGCGGAATCCCGCCTCACGGAGCATGGCCGCGAGCCGCTCGGGCTCCGGGAACGGCCGCAGGGAACGCGGCAGGTAGCGATATGCCTCGCGGTCGCCGCCGAGGAGCAGCGCGATCGCGGGCGCGATGTGCTCGAAGTAGAAGGCGTAGAGCCAGGCGAACGCCGCGCCCGGCGGATGCGAAAGCTCGAGCACGACCGCCCGGCCACCGGGCCGGAGTACCCGCCGGAACTCGGCGAAGGCGCGTCCGAGGTCGCCGACGTTCCGGACGGTGAAGCCGGTCACGATCCGGTCGACGCTCGCGTCGGGCAGCGGCAGCGATTCGGCGGTCCCGACCAGCGCCCTGATCCGCTCGCGCTGCGCGCCGGTGGACCGGCGCGCGAGGACGGCGAGCATCCCGGGGGAGAGATCGAGCGCGACGACCTCCGCGCCCCGCGCGGCGGCGGCGAATGAGAGGTCGCCGGTGCCGGCGCCGACGTCGAGCACGGTCATGCCGGGCCCGATCCTTGCTCGCGCGATCGCCTGGCGGCGCCAGGACAGGTCGGTCCCGAACGAGAGCACGCGGTTGAGGAGGTCGTAGCGCGCGGCGATGCGGTCGAACATCGTCGCGATCTCGCGGTCGTGCCCGTCGGTCATCTGCCGCGAACGCTAACCTCTTGACCATCAGCACTGCACTCTTCATCTACGCGCATCCCGACGACGAATCGTTCGTCTCCGGCACGCCCATGAAGCTCGCCGACGCCGGACACACGATCGCGCTGCTCACGCTCACCCGCGGAGATGCGGGGTTGTGGCTGGGCAAGGCCTTCGGCATGTGGTCGAAGGCGGAGCTCGGCACGGAGCGCGCGAAGGAGTGGGCGGCGGCCGTCGCGACGATCGGCTTCGGCTGGTCGCGCCTGCTGCGGTACCCCGATGGCGGGCTCAGGGACGCGCCGGCCGACGTCCTCACGGCCGACATCGTCGCGGCGATCCGCGAGGTGCGGCCGGAGATCGTCTGCACGTTCGGGCCGGAAGGCGCCGGCAGCGAGCACGACGACCACCGCTCGACCTCGTTCTTCGCGGCGCGCGCGTTCGCGCGCGCGGCCATCCCCGATCAGTATCCGGAGCGCGGGGAGCCGCACCTCGCGCGGCGGCTCTTCTTCAGCGCGACGCCGTACACCGCCGACGCGCCCGCCGCATTCGGCGCGACGACCCCGACTCACAGCATCGACGTCAGCGCGTACGAGCAGCGCAAGGCCGCGGCGTTCGAGTGCCACAAGACGCAGCACAAGGACCGCGACTTCTTCTACGACCTCCTGAAGCGGCGCGCCGGCAAGGAGTACTTCCACCTCGCGATCGACCGGACCGGTGCGATGCCGAAGTCCGACGATCTGCTGGGCTAGATGGCCCTCGCGACGCTGCCGCTCGTGCTCTGCGTGCTCATGGTCGAGCTCGCGATCGGCGGCGCGTTCCTCATGTGGTACATCGATCGCACCGAGACCGCGCCGTCGGGCTTCCTGAAGCTGACCGCGTTCGTCGACGCCGGCGCGGTCGCCTTCGCCGGCGTCCTGCTGCCCGCGCTTCCGCGCGGCGATCTCGTGGCGCGGGCGGGGCTCGACGGAACCGCGCTCGCCGCCTTCGCGCAGCTGCTTGTCGTGGTGATCGTCCTCGTGGTCGCGCAGCTGGTCGCGTCGTTCACGCCGTGGAAGGCAGTGCGTGAGGTCGTGGGGATCATCACGGTGCTCGCCGGTGTCTTCGACCTCGTGCTCGCGGCCGTGGCGCGGCCGTCGACATCGCCGTTCGACGCGTTCGCCCTGGTCGCACTGCCGCTCGGGGCACTCGCGCTCGGTGGCGCGGACGCGGCGATGCTGCTCGGCCACTGGTACCTGGTCACGCCGAAGCTCTCGTCCGGCCCGCTGCAGCGTGCGGCGCTCGTGCTCGTGGGCGCGGTCGTCCTGCAGATCGTGCTGGTCGCGGTCTCGGTCGCGCGCGGCGAGCTCACGCTGAACATGGAGATGGCGTTCGTGGTCGCGGCCGGGCTGCGGGTCGGGGTCGGGCTGTTCATGACGCTCGCGGTGGCGCTCGCGGCGTGGTGGACCGCGCGGATGAACACGCAGGCGTCCACGGGATTGCTCTTCGTCGGGCTGGGCTGCGTGCTCGCGGGCGAGGTCAGCGCGCGGGTGCTGTTCTTCCTGACCGGAGCCGCGGTCTAGCTCGCGCGGCGGCGCTTCTGGTGCCGCCGGGGCTCGTATTCCTCTTCGTCGAGGATCGCCCACTCGCGGCTCGAATAGAGGGTCGACGCGATCACACCGTCGACGAGCAGCACGACAAGGCCCGCGAACGCCGACACGACCGCCCCCGGCGACGCGCCCGCGGCGGCGAGATCGGTGGACCGAAGGGCCGCGGATGCGGCATACAGGAGGAGCACCACGACCGCGGCGACGACGTCGAGGCGCGCGAGCGCGCGATCTTCTCTGGCGGCGTCGGTGGATTCGACCACCGCCGTGATGGCGGCGAGCGCCGCGGCGACGACGGTCGCTCCGGCTAGCCACGCATCGGCGATGACGAACCCATTCGTGTCACGGGCACCCCACCCGAACCACGCCATGAGGTCGAGCACTGTGACGCCGATCGCGAGGCCGAGGGCGATGTGACCGAGCTGCGGCCGCAGCGCGAACCCGAAGCGGCGCCCCTCGAGGAATTCCTTCATTCGGGCCGATGGTACCCGGGATGCGCGTCAGGCGGACGACCGTCCACCGGTGCCGCGCGTCAGCAACCCGGCTCGCCGAAGCGTCCGCAGCAGTCGTGCGGCGGCGTCGTGACCCGCCGAAGGATGTTGCCCGCCGCGACCGCGAGGCGGCGATGCACTGGCAGGTCGCTCGATCGGAACAGCCGCCACGCCGTGACGGCATCGCCGTGGTCGTCCGCCATCGCGGAGAATTGTGAGGTGACCGACGAGCTTTCATCCGAGCACATCGCCGCCGGGCTTCCCGGCACCGCGGACCTCATGGTGCTCGTCGGCAATTCCTGGTGGCGCTGCGCATACGCCGCGCGCGGCGGCAACTGGCCGCTCGCGGCGTTCTACGCGCGTCGCGTGCGATCGCTGCAACGGCGGCTCGCGGTGATCCGTCCGAAATACGCGGAGCGCCTGGCCACGTATGAGACGCGGATGCTCGGTCCGGTGTTCGCCGCGATCGAGGTCCGGGATCGTCCCGCGTTCGACCGCGCGTTCGCGGCCGCGACCGACGACGCGAACCTGCAGCACGTGGAGACCGGCTACCCCTACATCCGCTGGAAGCTACCCGACGCGCCCCCGACGGACCTGGACCTCGGTCCCGGCTAGCGCCGAAGCAGCGGCGCGGGATCGCGCCAGCCGTACGCGACCTCGTGCAGCTCGTACCCGTCGAACAGCTCGCGCTTCTCGCCGATGACCGTGCCGCCGAGCGCCTCGTAGAACGCGCGCGAGGCGGGATTGTCGAACAGGGTCCAGATGACGATCGGCACGAGCCCGCGATCGACCAGACCCGTGGCCGCGGCGTTCAGCAGGCGGCGCCCGATGCCCTGACGCTGATGGGCCGGCCGCACGTAGAGCGCGTAGACCTCGCCGACGTAGCCGGGCGGGGCACCCGGCCGCGCGCGCCCGCCACCGGCGAAGCCGGCGATCCGACCGCCGATCTCGGCGACGTGCACGACGCGCGTCGGGTCCATCGATTCGAACGCGCGGCGCCAGCCGTTCTCCCAGCGGTCATCGGCGAGACCATCGAGCAGCGCATCAGGTACGAGCCCGCGATACGACGTGCGCCAGGTGTCGGCATGCATCTTCGACGCTTCTGAGGCGTCATCAACGACGCCTCTCCTGATCAGGAGGTTTTCAATGGCCATCGAACCAGTCGGCGATGCGCCGGGCGTGATCGATCCGGTTGCGCGGCTTGCCGCCCCGGGTGAGCTCGTGCGAGTCGTCTTGGTAGCGGACGAAGACCGCTTCCTTGCCCAGCACCTTCAGCGCGACGAAGAACTGCTCGGCCTGCTCGATCGGGCAGCGGTAGTCCTTTTCCGCGTGGAGGATGAGCAGCGGCGTCTTCACCTGCTCGACGTAGGTCAGCGGCGAGCGCTCGACGAGCTTGTGCTCGTCGCGCCACGGCGTGGCATCCCCCATCTCGAACTGCCAGAAGTGCCAGCCGATGTCGCTCGTGCCGAACGCGCTGATGTTGTTGCTGATGCTGCGCTGGGTCGCCGCGGCCCTGAAGCGGTCGGTGTGCCCGACGATCCAGTTGGTCATGAATCCGCCGTAGCTGCCACCGGTCACGTACAGCCGATCGGGGTCGACCCAGCCGAGCTCGAGGACGTGATCGACGCCGGCCATGAGGTCCTGGTAATCCTTGCCGCCCCAGTCGCCGACGCACGCCCGCACGAACGCGTCCCCGTAGGCGTGACTGCCGCGGGGGTTGAGGTAGAGCACGGCGTACCCGCGGCCGGCCAGGACCTGGAACTCGTGAAAGAACGCATGGCCGTACGCGCCATGCGGTCCGCCGTGGATCTCGAGCACCAACGGCCAGCGCTTCGCGGGATCGAAGTCCCGGGGCTTGAGCAGCCAGCCCTCGATCGTCCAGCCATCGGCACCGGCGAACTGGACCCGCTCGGGCTCGGCGATGTACCGCCCGGAGAGGAGCGCCGAGTTCAAGGCGGTGATCGCCTTGAGGCCACGGCCCGGCTGACCGGTGACGACCTCCCCCGGCGACGTCGCCGTCGCGATGACGCCGGCGAAGCAGCGAGCCTCGCGATCGATGGTCGCGGTAACGAGCTGGTGGGCGCCGAGGGTCTCGGCGCGCACGTCGCCACCGTCCGCGCGCACGGAGTAGAGGTTCGCGGTGCCCTGGTCGGAGCCGATGAACAGGATGCGGCCGTCGCGCGTCCACGCCGGCGGCAGCGCGGCCGTCTCGCCGCGGACGTCGCTCATCACGCGGGAGCCGGTCGTCCGATCCCAGTCACCGAGGAGATCGGTGCCCGTGCCGCCGTTTCGCGGGAACCGCCACACGCGCGTGTTGCGGGCGCCCGCGCCGATCGCATCGGCCGTCCCGAGGCACGCGATCGCACCGCCGTCCGGCGCCCACGACGCGTTCGTGTACTGGCCGCGCTCGGTCGTGACGCGCGCGGGCAAGCCACCCGCGATCGGCATCGTCCAGATATCGCTGACCGTGTTGCGATCGCGGTCCGCGGACCGGTTCGACGTGAACGCGACGTTCGCGCCGTCGGGCGAGACCGAGGGCTGCGTGTCGTCCCAATCGCCGTCGGTCAGCTGCCGCGGATCGCCTTCCAGCGGCACGAGCCAGAGGTGCTTGCGCCGGAGATCGGACAGGCCCGCGTCGTCCGACTTGTAGCGGATGCGGTCGTATACCTTCGGCGCGTCGTCGGCCGGTCCGGTGCCGGCGTCCTTCAGCGTGACGATGACCCCCGACCCGTCCGGCAGCCAGGTCAGGTCGCCGCAGTCGTCGGCGAAGGTCGCGATCTGCCGCGGCTCTCCGCCCGTACCGTCGGCGATGAACACGTTCTTCGGCGCGCGCTTCCTGCCCGCCGGCACCGCACCGCGGTCGCTGACGAACGCGAGCCGCTGCCCGTCCGGTGACCAGCGGGGTGTCGCGTCGTCGGCGGTGCCATCCGTCCAGCGCGCCGCACCGGAGCCGTCGACGGAGCTCACGAAGATCGCCGCGCGGTACCGGTCGGCCTGCAGATCCATCCGCCGCACCGCGTACGCCACGCGATCGCCGGCCGGCGAGATGGCGGCCTCGTTGACGAACGCGAACGACGCGAGATCGTCGGCAGTGAGAGGTGCGGGTGACTGAGACACGGCGGCGTATCGTCCCATACATGGGACGGGTGTGCTCCGCGTGAGTCTCCGCCTCGATGGACGCCGTCGCACCGGGTTGCTCGTCGGCGGCGTCGCGATGTTCTTCGCCCTCGACATCGCGTTCCTGGCGAGCCTGGCCGGGTTCGCGTTCGCGCCCGATGCACTCGGCCAGGCCCTCATCGAGGTCATGCCCGGGTTCATCGTCGTGCCGCTCATCGGCCTGCTGCAGTTCTGGGCCAAGCGCCTCCTCGTCGCCGGCGTGCTCGTCGGCTTCCTCGGGTGTGGCGCCGTCGCCGGCGCGTTCGCGGTCGATCCGAGGCGGCGCGACCGAACGGTCCTGGCCATCGGTGCGCTGCCGTGGGTCGCGTCGGTCGTGCTCGGTCAGCTGTTCGCCCCCGGGGTGGTCGACCTCTACTCGGTCTTGCTCACGAGCGCCGTCGGCGCCGTCGCGTACTTCGTCGCGCTCCAGCTGCTCGCCGGCGTCGCCACGTACCAGCCCGCGCGGTCGGCGGCCGAGCGGTCGCCCTCGCGGAGGCGCGTCCTCTACGGCGCGGCGGCGATCTCGGCGGTCGTCGCGCTCGCGAGCCTCGCCGGCGGCTCGGCCGTCCGGGCTCTTGGCAAGGGAGCCGAAGGGATCCCGCTCGTCGCGCGCCGGCTCCGGACGAAGGTCTCGCCGCCGCCCGCGCTTCCGGGGTTCGACTCGATCCAGCCGCTCACGCCGCGGATCACCGACAACGCGGACCACTACACCGTGGACACGACGCTCATCAAGCCATCGGTGGATATCGCCAAGTGGACCTTGGACATCGGCGGCTCGGTCGCGAACCCGTTCTCGCTGACGTACGAACAGCTCCTCGATCTCGAGGCCGTCGAGCAGCTCAAGACGCTCGAGTGCATCAGCAACGAGATCGGCGGCGACCTCATGTCCACGGCCCTCTGGACCGGCGTGCCGCTACGCGACCTGCTCGCGCGCGCCCAGCCGACCGCGCAGACCTACGACGTGAAGCTCACCTCGGTCGACGGGTACACGGATTCGATCCGCATCGAGAAGGCGATGGAGCCCGACACGATCGTGGCGTACCTGATGAACGGCGTCACGATCCCGCAGGATCACGGCTACCCCGCGCGACTCCTGGTGCCGAACATCTACGGCATGAAGAACGTCAAGTGGCTGCGCTCGGTCGAGTGTGTGACGTTCGACTATCTCGGGTACTGGATGGAGCGCGGCTGGTCCGACCTCGCGGTCATCAACACGAACACCCGGATCGACACGCCGGTCCGCGCCGCGAAGTGGGACGGCTCCGCGAAGATCCCGATCGCCGGCGTCGCGTTCTCCGGCGCGCGGGGCATCTCGACCGTCGAGGTGTCGGCCGACGGCGGTAAGACGTTCAACAAGGCAGAGCTCGAGCCCGCGCTCGGTCCGCTCACCTGGGTCCGCTGGAAGCTCGACTGGACGCCGTCGGGCACCGGCAGGTTCACGATCGTCGCGCGGTCGACCGACGGGACCGGCGAGCGCGAGACCGAGATCCGGCGCGACCCGTTCCCCAATGGCGCGACCGGGTGGGACAGCGTCGACGTCGTCATCACCCGCGGCTAGCGGGCGCTAGGCTGCCGCGGTGGCTCGCCGCTTCTCGATCAGCGTTCCGCTACCCGCGTACGCGCGGCCGCGCAACGAGTGGCGCCGGCGGGTCCACGGCGCCGTCCTGGACGTGCAGACCCGGCGCGGGGTCGGCTATCGGGAGAGCGACCAGCTCGAGGTGCGGATCTCGCTGCCGCTCGGGGATCGGCCGCTCGACATCCACGAGATCGACGAGCGGGTGAAGGACGTGATCGACGCGCTCGAAGGACGGATCGCCGGTCCGCGAAGCCGCCGGCGCATCGCGCCGATCGTGCCGTCGTCGGATCAGATCCGGCGCATCGTCCTCGAGAAGGAGCCGCGCCGGACCCGGCGGCGCGCGCTTGGGGAGCTCGCGATCTCCCGCTTCCACGCGCGCCGCCGCGCCGCCGGCTAGCTACGCGGCGATTGCCTCGGTCTGGACCTTGGGCGTCGCGGAGACGCTCGCCTCGACCTTGATCTTCTCGCCGACGAGCACGCCGCTCGGGATCGGCATGTTCCAGACGAGTCCCCACTGCGTCCGGTCGAAGCTGAACTTCGCGTCGAACACGGCCCGCTGGCCGGCCCGGGGATCGTCCGCGATGCCGAGCAGCTCGACGTCGACCGCGACCGGCTTCGTCGTGCCGCGGATCTCCAGGTCGCCGTCGACGACGAACTCGGTGGTGCCCTTCGCCGTGATCTTCGTGCTCTTGAACACGATCTCCGGGTAGGTCGCCGCGTCGAGGAAGTCCGCCGAACGGAGGTGCCCGTCACGCTTCTCGTCGCCGGTGTTCACGGACGCGGCCGGGATATGGAGCTCGATGGCTCCGGCTTCGGGCTTGGCCGGGTCGAAATCGATGACCCCGCTCGTCCCGCTGAATGCGCCGCGGACGGTCGTGAGCATCATGTGCTTCACCGCCGCCGTGACGCTCGAATGACTCGTGTCGATCTGCCACTGCATGGCTCGTGTCCTCCTGGACCGAAGTGCTTGCCTGGCCGCTCGCCGGTGCTATCCTTCTTGTTGTGCGGGAACAAGTTGCAGAGTCAACATATTCCGGTGGCGGCGGTCCGGGGGCCCCCGGCCCCGGCGGACGGGAGCGGCCACGCCGGGCCTCGGATCTGGAGCTCGGCGCCTGGCGGGCGTTCCTCCGGGCCGGGACCACGTCGACGGCCGCCCTCGAGGCCGCCCTCGCGGGCACCGGGGTCAGTCACTCCGAGTACGACGTGCTGGTCAACGTGGCGAACGGACCCAAGGAGGGCCTGCGGCCGACGGAGCTCGCAGACCGAGTGCTCATCACCAAGAGCGGCCTCACTCGGCTGCTCGACCGCCTGGTCGAACGCAACTACATCGAGCGACGGGCCTGCGCGAGCGACCGGCGCGGCCAGCTCATCGTGCTGACGACCGATGGCCGGCGTGCGTTCCGTCGCGCGGCGCCGAACGTGGTGCGCGCGATCGGCGCGCTGTTCGGCGACCACTTCAGCGAGCGCGACGTCACGGACCTTCGGGTCGCATGCGAGCGCATCGCATCCGCCGCGGAGGCGATGACCACCTAGGCTCGGCGAGTGAGCGCGCGTCTCTCCACCGGTGCGCTGGTCTGGGCTGGATTCGACGGACCGGCCGTCCCCGGACCGCTCCTCGACGCGATCGAGCGCGGACGGATCGGCGGACTGCTCCTCTTCGCCTACCGCGGGAATATCCGATCGCGCGAACAGGTGCGCGGCATGCTCGGCGACGCCGTCGCGGCCGCGCGGCGCGGTGGTCTGCCACCCGTGCCGGTGGGCGTGGACCAGGAGGGCGGCAGCGTCGTCCGGATCGGCTACGGCGCCGTGTTCCCGAGCGCGATGGCCATCGCCGCGACCGGCGACCCTTCGTATGCCGAGCGAGCCGCGCGCGCGGTCGCGCTGGGCCTGCGTGCCGACGGCATCGCGATGAACCACGCACCGGTGTGCGACGTCAACGTCGAGCCACGGAACCCGGTCATCGGCACACGCGCGTTCGGCGACGATGCGGCCGCCGTGGCTCGCTATTGCGCCGCGTGGGTGACCGGATCGGAGAGCGCGGGCGTCGCGACGTCGCCGAAGCACTTCCCCGGCCATGGCGCGGCCGCGCACGACACCCATCACACGACGGTCGACGTCGCGGCCGATCGCACGCTGCTCGAGTCGCGCGAGCTGGTGCCGTTCCGCGCCGCGTTCGCGGCCGGCGCCTCCGCCGTGATGACCGCGCACATCCGCTACCCGGCGCTGGACGGCGACAGCATCGCGACCCTCTCACCGCGCATCCTCGGCGACCTCCTGCGGCGCGACCTCGGCTTCAGCGGGCTCGCGATCACCGACTCGCTCGACATGTCCGGCCTCACCCAGGTCGAGGCGCCGGACCGCGTGGCGGCGCGCGCGGTGAACGCCGGCATCGACGCGGTCATGGTGACGACCGGTGTCGAGAAGCAGCTCGCGGCTGCGGAGCACCTCGCGATCGGCGTGTCGCCCGCTCGGCTGCGCGAGGCGATCGCCCGTGCGGCGGCGTTCCGCGAGCGCTTTGGCATCGACGTGCCCTCGGCGCCGTTCGACGATGCGCCCGGCCGCGCGCTGGCCCTCCAGATCGCGGCGCGGTCGATCACCCACGCCGGCCCGGCACTCCCGGCGCTCGGCGGACCGATCCGCGTCGTCATGTTCCAGCCCGAGCAGCGCTCGCCGGTCGAGGAGCTCGCGCCGCGCGAGCTCCACTTCGAGGCCGCGCTCCGCGAGCGGCTCGGGTCGAAGCTCTCGTTCACCGTCGAGCCCGTCGCGCCTCCGGGCGACGGCCCGCTGGTCGTCTGCACGTCGAGCGCGGCGTTCGATCCCGCGCAGGCGCAGGCCGCGCGCGCCCTGCTGGCGACCGGCGGGATCCTCTGCGCGCTGCGCAGCCCGTACGACGCGGCGCTCACACCGAACGTCCCAGCCCTGCTCACGTACGGCGACGTGCCCGCGTCGCTGCAGGCGCTCGCGGACGTCCTGGCCGGACGGGCGCGGCCACGCGGCGCACTGCCGGTGCGCCTGGCGTGAACCGGCGCCGGTTCATCGGGTCCGCGGCCGCCGTGGCGGCGCTCGCGACGTGCGAGCCGCTCATCGGGTCGACGCCGAGCCCGTCGGCGTCCGGCGCGCGGATCGATCGGCTCATCGCGAACATGTCCATCGCCGAGCGCGCCGGGCAGCTGATGAGCGTGGCCTTCCACGGCACGGCGATCACGCCGGCGCTCGAAACGATGATCCGGCAGCGGAAGGTCGGGGGCGTGATCCTGTACAGCGAGAACTTCACCGATGCCGCGAGCACCAAGCGCCTCGCCGCCGACCTCCAACGCATCGCGAGCGATGCGAAAACGCTTCCGTTGTTCCTGTCGATCGATCAGGAAGGCGGCGCGGTGGTGCGCATCGCGAACGGTGCGACGGTCCTGCCGGGCAACATGGCCCTCGCGGCGACACCGGATCCGAGTGACAGCGTGCGGAAGTCCGTCGCCATCACCGCGCGGGACCTCCGGGCGTTGGGCGTGAACTTCGAGCTCGCGCCGGATGCCGACGTGAACAACGAACCGCGCAACCCGATCATCCTGAACCGCTCGTTCGGCTCGGATCCGCAGCGCGTCGCAGCGCTGGTGACGATCGCGGCGCGGTCCTTCGCCGACGCCGGCTTCCTGTGCTGCGCCAAGCACTTTCCCGGACATGGGGAAACGACGACGGACTCGCACACCGGCCTCCCGCTCCTCGACGTCGACCGCGCGCATCTCGACGCGATCGAGCTGCCGCCGTTCAAGGCGGCCATCGCGGCAGGCGTGCCGGCGATCATGAGCGCGCACATCCGGATGCCGGCCCTCGACCCCACGCCGGATCTCCCGGTGACGCTCTCCTCCAAGGTGATGACCGACCTCATCAGGACCCAGCTCGGGTTCGGCGGGCTGCTCGTCACGGACGATCTCGAGATGGGCGCGCTCACCCAGACGCGCACGGAGTCGCAGGCCGGATACGACGCGTTCGTCGCGGGAGCCGACTTCCTCCTGTTCCGCTTCGACGAGGGCGCGCAGATCGACGCGCACGCGAAGCTGTCCACCGGGATGGCGACCGGAGCGCTTTCGACCGGTCGGGTCGACGCGTCGTTACGCCGCATCCTCGCGATCAAGGAGCGGTTCGGCATCCTCGACGGCTCCGCCCCGAGCGGCACCCTCGGAAGCGACGCGGACCGCGCGACGGCCGACGAGCTCGCGCGCGCGAGCGTCACGGTGCTGCGGAGCGGCGGCCTGCCGCTGCGCGGGAAGATCTTCGTGGTCTCACCCGTCAATCCGGACATCGCGCTCCTGACGGATCAGCCGTCGCTCGGCCAGGTGCTGGCGCAGCGCCTTCCGAACGTGTCGACCCAGTCGATCACGCTCTCGCCGGTCCAGGCCGACATCGACCGCGCGGTCGCGGCGGCGCGCGGGGCGGATGTCGTGGTGCTCGGGTCGGCCGATCTGTTCTCGTATCCGCAGCAGGCGGCGCTCGCGAAGGCACTGCAGGCCGTGAAATCGACCGTGCTCGTCTCGCTCCGTTCGCCGTACGACATCCTCAGTGCACCGGGTATGTCCGGCTACGTGTGCGCGTACACCGGACGCGAGCCGACCCTGCGCGCGCTCGCCGACGTGCTGTCGGGGACCCGGGCGCCCACCGGGACGCTGCCGGTCGACGTGCCTGGTGTCTACCGTATCGGCGACGGGATGAAGAAGCTCTGAGCCTCGAGCGGATCAAGGCGGTCGTCGACGCGGCCGCGGGCACCCTGTTCACCGCGTGCGTCGTCCGGACCGAGCAGAAGGGCCGCGTCGAGTCCTACGCCGCCGGAACGCTCTGTCCCGACCCGAGCGCCCCACCCGACGCGCCGTGCTCGACGGAGACGATCTTCGATCTCGCGTCGCTCACGAAGCTCGCGACCACTGCACTGCTGCTGTCGTTCGTACGCGAGCGCGCCCTCACGCTGGACACGCCGCTCCGCGACCTCGTCCCCGACTTCCGTGGTGGCCGGAAGGACGAGGTCAGCCTCCGGCACGTGCTGACCCACACCGCCGGCCTCAAATGGTGGCTGCCGCTCTGGCAGGAGGTCCACTCGATCGAGGAGGCCGTGTGGCGAGCGGCGCAGGAGCCGCTCGCGCAGGACCTCGGCACGTTCACGTACAGCGACCTCGGCTACATCATGCTGACCGACGGGCTCGCGAACGCGGGCGGCGGCGCCTTCGACGAGCTCGTCGCCGAACGCGTGACCGGACCGATCGATGCCCGCACGATCGGATACCGGCCGCGCGAACCGGATCGGTGTGCCGCGACCGAGCTCGACGCGTCCGGCGAACGCGGGCGCATTCGAGGCACCGTCCACGACGAGAACGCGCACGCGATGGGGGGGATCGCCGGACATGCCGGGCTGTTCGGCACCGCCGGCGACGTCGCCGCGCTCGCGCGGATCTTCCGTGACGGGGCGGTCATCGGGAACGACCTCGCGGCGCTCGCGCGGACCGAGCACGCGAAGGCCGAGAACGTGCGGCGCGGCCTCGGCCTCGCGCTCCGCGCGCCGAAGGGGCCGATGACGAGCGAGCACTGGAGCCTGGACAGCTACGGGCACACCGGATTCACCGGCACATCGCTCTGGGTCGACCCGTCGGTCGATCTGGAGGTCGTGCTCCTCACGAACCGTGTGTACTTCGGCCGGGCGAACGACGACGCGATGTACCGGTTCCGCATCGCCGTGCACGAGGCGGCGTACGGGTGATCGCGATCGGGATCATGTCCGGCACGTCGGCCGACGGCATGGACGCCGCGGCCATCGAGCTCGGTGCCGGGCCGCAGCCGAGGATCACGCTCCTCGCCCACGTCGCGCGCGACCACCCGGATAGCCTCCGGTACCGGATCCTCGCGGCCGGCTCCGGCGCGCCGCTGCCCGCGCACGACATCGCGGTCCTGCACGCCGAGCTCGGCACGGCGTACGCGTCGCTCGCGCGCGAGATCGTCACGGTCCTCGGCCGCCAGCCGGAGTGCGTCGCGGTCCATGGCCAGACGATCGCGCACTATCCCGCCGAGCACGCCACTCTTCAGATCGGCGATGCCTCGCGCGTCGCCCTCGAGATCGGCGTCCCGGCCATCGACGACTTCCGGAGCGCCGACGTCGCCCTCGGTGGCCAGGGTGCGCCGCTCGTGCCGTTCGCCGATCACCTGCTGTTCGCGTCGCAGGCGCCGGTCGCGGTGCTCAACCTCGGCGGCATCGCGAACGTGACGCTCATCCCGACCGATCGGGCGGAGGACACCAGCGCATTCGATACCGGGCCGGGGAACATGGTCATCGACCAGCTCGCGCGCAAGGGCGGCAACGAGCTCGATCGCGACGGCGCCGCCGCGGCGCGCGGTCACGTGCACGAGGGCGCCCTGGCGAAGGCGCTCGCGCACCCGTACTTCGCGCGGCCGGCACCCAAGTCCACCGGGCGCGAGGAATTCGGCGCGCCGTTCGCCCAGCAGCTCCTCACCGACGTGAAGGCGAGCGGCGGATCGCTGGACGACGCCATCGCGACCGCGACGGCGCTCACCGCGGAAACCGTCGCGCGCGCGCTCGCCGATGGACCGTGGCGCGAGCTCATCATCGCCGGCGGCGGCGCGCGCAACGCGACGCTCGTCGATCGGCTGCGCGCTCGCACGCGGCTGCCGGTCCGCCTCACCGACGAGCTCGGGATCCCCTCGGAGGCGCGCGAAGCCGTCGCCTTCGCGATACTCGGCGCGTACCGCCTGCGCGGCGAGCCGAACACGCTGCCGCGGTGCACCGGCGCATCGCGTGCGGTGTCGGCGGGCGCGATCCATCGGCCGTGACGCGGCCATACTCCAGCTCATGAACGACCTCGTCGTCGGCATGGACGCCGGTGGCACGAAGACCTGCGCGTTCGCCGTGACCCGCGCCGGCGAGATCGTCGGCCGTGGCGCTGGCGGCGGCGCGAACCTGCTCTCATCACCCGACCCGCACGGCTCGATCGCGGCCGCGCTGCGCGAGGCGCTCGCCGGCCGCATCCCCGACGCGGTCGTGCTGTCGTGCGCGGGCGGCGAGCGCGAGGCGGATCGCGCGAAGGGCCGCGCGATCCTCGCGTCCCTCCTCGGCCCCGACGTCGCCGTGGACGTGACGCACGACGCGAAGGCCGCGCTGTACGCGGGTAATCCCGCCGGATGCGGCGTCGTGCTCATCAGCGGAACGGGCTCGATCGCGTACGGCCGGAACGATCAGGGGGTCGAGGCGCGGTGCGGCGGCTGGGGTTACCTCGTGGGCGACGAGGGCTCGGCGGTGTGGATCGGGCAGGAGGGACTGCGCGCCGCGTCCTATGACCACGACGGCCGCGGTTCGCCCACCGCGATCAGCCGACACCTGTTCGAGGATCTCGGGGCCACCGATTTCAACGACGTGCTGCCGCTCCTGTACACCAAGCCGCATCCGTCGCCGGCGATCCTGGCGGCGACGAGGGCGGTCGCGCGTGCGTTCGCCCTGGGCGACGGCATCGCGGTCAACATCGTCCAGCGGGGCGCCCGGTCGCTCGCGGACATGGCCGCGACGGTCGCGCGCGAGCTGTCCCTCGAGAGCGGCCCGATCTACCTGGCCGGCGGTGCCTTCGAGAACGTGCGGCCGCTCGAGAAGGCGGTCCGCCTTGAGCTGCTCGGCGCGCTGCCGCGCGCCGCGGTCGAGCCGGTCGGCGAAGAACCGGCGATGGGCGCCGCGCGGCTCGCGGCGGCGCTGGCGTGGCCCGCGGCATGACCGAGCTCCCGGGCACGGAGCGGCGCAACCCGAAGGCGGCCGCACTCGCACGGATGTCGACCCTCGAGATCCTGGAGCTCATGAACGCCGAGGACGCGACCGTTCCCGTGGCCGTGCACGCGGCCCTCCCCGATATCGCGCGCGCCACCGACGCGATCGCCGCGGCATTCACGGCCGGCGGCCGGCTCCGGTACGTGGGCGCCGGCACGAGCGGGCGGCTCGGGGTCCTCGACGCCAGCGAGGCACCGCCGACATTCGGCGTCGATCCCGACCTCGTGCACGGGGCGATCGCGGGCGGCGATGTCGCCCTGCGGACGTCGGTCGAGGGAGCGGAGGACGATCCGCTCACGGGCGAGCGCGAGATCGTGCGCATCGCGCGGCCGGGGGACGTCGTCGTCGGGCTATCGGCCAGCGGCTCGGCGCGCTACGTGGTCGCCGCGATGAAGGCCGCCCGCGCGCTCGGCGCGGTCACCGCGTGCGTGACCTGTGTGCGGGGCTCCGCGCTCGCGGACGCGGTCGAGCTGCCGATCGTGGTCGAGGTCGGCCCGGAGATCATCGCCGGCTCGAGCCGGCTGAAGGCGGGCACCGCGACGAAGCTCGTGCTCAACATGCTGTCGACCGCGGCGATGGTCCGCAGCGGCCGGACAAAGGGCGACCTGATGATCGACCTCCGGCCGACGAACGCGAAGCTCCGATCGCGCGCGATCCGGATGGTGCGCGACGAGCTCGGCGTGGACGAGGACGCGGCGCGAGAGAAGCTCGAGGCGAGCGGCTGGAGCGTGCGCCGCGCGATCGACGCAAGATGAAGCGGCTCATCGTCAACGCCGACGACTTCGGTCGCGCGCGCGGCATCAACCGCGGCGTGCTGCGCGCCCATCGCGACGGCATCGTCACGGCGACGACCCTCATGGTCGGCGCGCCCGCGAGCGAGGATGCCGGACGCGCGGCACAGGAGGCGCCGTCGCTCGACGTCGGGGTGCACCTCACCTTGACCTACGGCCGGCCGGTCTCGGATCCGGCCTCGGTCCGCTCGCTCGTCGAGCGCGACGGCTCCTTCCCCCGCGGCCCGGACGCGTTCCTCGGCACGGGCCGAGCGGACCGCGACGAGGCGCTCGCCGAGTATCGCGCCCAGCTCGGGCGCGCCCGGACGTTGCTCGGCCGCGCCCCCACGCATCTCGACTCGCACCACTGGCTGCACGACGAGCCGGCCCTCGAGTGGGCGATCACCACGCTCGCGCGCGAGACCGGCATGCCCGTACGCCCGCACGACGACGCGCAGCGTGACCGGCTGCGGGCGGCGGGCGTGCGGACGGTCGACCACTACCGCCGTGATTTCCAGCACGAGGGTCACGTCGATATCGCGTCGCTCGAGCGGATCCTCGGTGATCTCGGCGACGGCGTGACCGAGCTCGGCTGTCATCCCGGCGAGCCCGACGCGCAGCTCGCGGCGACGTCGACGTACGCGTCGCTCCGGTCGGATGAGCTCGCGACGCTGACCGACCCGCGCGCGAAGGCCGCGATCGCCCGGAACGGCATCACCCTCACCGGCTACGCGGTGCTGCGATGACGTTCGCGAAGTCGCTCTGGGTCGTCCGGGACCGGATCACGACGAAGCAGGCGATCGACGATCTCCTGGCCGACAGCGTCGGCTGGAACATCCGCGATCTCGTGGTGCAGGTGCGCGGCCGTGGCGATGCGTACTACACGAGCGCGCTCGAGCCGCGCGCGGAGACGATCGCCGATCCCACGCTCGACCCGCTCGCGCACCTCGTACGCGGCGCTGCGGCCGTCGGCGTGCGGATCCACGCCTGGGCCAACGGGACGTTCGTGTGGTCGAGCGCGACCGGCGCGCTGCCCCGATCTGCCGAACACATCGTGCACGCGCATCCAGACTGGCTGCTCCGGCCCGACGGCGTGAAATACCTCGACCCGGTGGGCGGCAGCGACTGGGAGGGCATCTACATCGACCCGACCGTCGCGGCGGCTCGCGAGCACACGGTCGACGTGTTCGCGGACATCGTGCGCCAGTACCCCGTGGAGGGCTTCCACCACGACTACATCCGCTACCCGCAGGCCACGTACGCGGCCTCGCCCGACGACCACGCGGCGGTCACCGCGCTCGTGCGGGCCACGACCGCGCGGCTCCGCGCGCTGCGGCCCGGGATCGTGATCTCCGCCGCCGTCTTCCCCGATCCGACCGTCGCGCGCGAGCGGGTCCTGCAGCGATGGCCCGAATGGGTGCGGGAGAAGCTCATCGACCTCGTCTGTCCGATGGCGTACCGGACCGATACCGCGGAGGTCGCACGGCTGCTCCGCGCCGCGCGCGCCGCGGCGCCGGACGCGCGCGTCTGGGGTGGCCTGATGGCGTACGCCCACGAGCGCGAACGCGTGCGCGACCAGGTGCGCGCCGCGCGCGACGCCGGGTGCGACGGGGCCATCCTGTTCGCCTACGACCCCGCGATGCGCGACGTGATCGACGCGTTCGCGGCGGAAGCGGAACGGTAGCGAAGCCCGCTCCGATCACAGTACGTTCGTCCTATGTACGGACCGGAGGCGTGCGCCGATACCATCTACGGGTGCGGGAATCGGTCAAGGACACGACGCCGGCGGTGCCGCAGCAGCTGCCGCCTGATCCGCTCGCGAGCGCCGTCGCGCGTTCGGTGAGCGACCTTCGCCACTCGGCGGGTCTCTCCGAGCGTGCCGCGGCGCGCAAGCTCGGCACCTCGCAGACGCAGCTTCGGCGGATGGAGGACCCGCGCTACCTTCCATCGCTCCGCTCGCTGGCGCGGCTCGCGACGGTCTACGGCTACGAGCTGCGGGTCGACTTCGCGCAGAAGGGCGCGGCGGTCCCGGTCGAACGGGCCTCGCGGGGCGCCGGCGCGCAGAAAGCCGCGGCCGGACGCGCGAAAGCCGCACCGGCGAAACCGAAGTCCGCGCCGCGCAAGCGCGCTAGCGGGTCCGCGTCACCTTCGAAAGCCCGCGCGGCCGCTCCACGTCGCGGCCGCGCCGCCGCGCGAGCGCGAGCGCGACGAGCTGCGCCACGACGGCGAAGCTGATCGGCGTGAGCGCCTCCGACAGCGGGGCGCCCAGCAGCACGGCATCATCCGCGAGCTCGGCCAACCCCGCGTCGTTCGTCACCGCGTAGACCGACGCACCCTTCGCCTGCAGCGTCCGCGACAGGGCGCGCGCCTCGGCCTGCGCCGCGCCGCGCGCGCTGAACAGGAGGACCGGGACACCCGACTCGAGCAGGGCGATCGGTCCGTGCGCGAAGTCCGCGCTCGAGTACGGCTCCGCCCAGACCTGCGCGAGCTCCTTGATCTTGAGCGCTGCCTCGAGCGCGGTCGCGTACTCGTAGCCGCGACCGAGGATCACGATCGCCCGGGCCTTCCCGATCTTGCGGGCGATCCGGTCCGCCGCCCGCTCGGTGGCCTCGGCCTCGGTGACGCTGTCGACCAGGCCGGCCAGCGACAGGGCGCTTCGGCCTCTCGACTCGGCGGCGTTCGCCGCGAGAAGGGCCAGGGCGACGCAGGTCGCGGTGTAGGTCTTCGTCGCCGCCACCGAGCGCTCGGGGCCGCAGCGAAGGAGGAACGTTTCGGCCGCCGTTCGGGCCAGGAGCGATCCGGCCTTGTTGGTGATGGCGACCGTCGGCGCGCGCACGGCCCGCGCCTCTGCCAGGACGGCAGCCACGTCGGGGGCTGCGCCGGACTGGGAGATGCCGATGACCGCTCCCCGGGCGAAGCTCGGCGGCATGCGGTAGCGGGTCACGAGGGACGGCGCGGCGAGGGCCGTGACGACGCCGGCCAGGCTTTCGAACAAGTACTTCCCGTAGGTCGCGGCGTTGTCCGACGATCCGCGGGCGGCGATCGTCAGGTGCTCGGCCGCCGCGAGCGGCCGGGCCAGGGTCCGGGCCTCGGGCCAGCCGGCCTCGAGGAGCCGGGCGACGACCCTGGGCTGCTCGGCGATCTCCGATCGAAGCGACATGGCTGGAGGCTAACGGCCGGCCCCTAGTACCTCTCTCCTACTTGTCGGCTCCCTGCCGACGGACGAGCATCGACCTCTCACCTTTCTCCGCGGGCGGCACAAAGAAGGAAGGGCAATCCGTGGCGATCCTTGCTTCCAGAACATCACGGCCGGTGCGTTGGCGGCGCAATCTGCGCGCCGCGTGCTTCTGGCTTGCCCTCGCGCTCGGCACGTCGGCCGTCTCGAAGGAGCTCGCCGGTCCGCTCTTCTACGTCCTCGCGGTCCCGCCGTTCGCGCTCGCGATCCGTGAGGCGATCCGTGCGCTGGGCGCGCGTTCCAGCGGCATCGTCGCCGAGCGCGTGACCGATCAGCTCTCCGCGGCTCTCGGTCCCGAGTACGTCGTCCTCACCGAGTACCCGCCGCGCGATGGCGGCGCGGTCGTGCCGATCATCGTGGTCGGCCCGTCGGGCATCTCCGCGATCGAGCCGCTCGGCGACGACGCGAAGTACGGCTGCTACAACGACGGCTGGCACCGCGTCGATCCGCAGGGGCTCCGTCATCTGGCCGACTCACCATCGCGCCGCGCACGCGAGGACGCGACACGCGTGCGCACCGACATCTCCGGCGGCGGTCACATCCGCACCAAGGTCGACGCGTATGTGCTCATCGAGCGCGGCGTCGGCGATGACTGCGCGAGCTCGACCGTTCCCGTGGTGTGCGGCGTCGAGGCGCTCGCCGAGCGACTGCGCTCACGCGCACCCCGGTCCGAGGCGTCGGCGCGTCACGTGCAGGCCGTCGCCGATGCGCTCACGAGGCCGCTGGCGGTCGCGAGCTAGCGACCCTCGCCGTCGCGGCGGGTGCCGGACCTAGCATTCGCAGCGTGAGCGGCACTCGCGTCGTGGTCGTCGAAGATGATCCCTCCGTCGCTGAGCTCGTCACGCTCTATCTCAAGAACGCCGGATTCGTCGTGGAGCACTGCGCGACCGCGGCCGAGGCCCGCGCGGCATTCGCCCTTGGCGCGCCGGCGTGCGTGGTGCTGGACCTCGGCCTTCCGGACGCCGACGGGCTCGAGCTGTTCGCCGAGCTCCGACGGATGCACGACTCCCCGGTCGTCGCGCTCACCGCGCGGGCCGAGGATGTCGAGAAGGTGACCGGGCTGGACGCCGGGCTCGACGACTACCTCACCAAGCCGTTCAACCCACGCGAGCTCGTGGCGCGCGTGCACGCGGTCATGCGCCGGGCGACCGGAAGCGGCGGGACGCGGCCGCTCGAGATCGGGAACCTGCTGCTCGATCCGGCGAGGCACGAGGTGATCGTCGACGGGCAGCCGGTCGCGCTGCGGGCCAAGGAGTTCGAGCTGCTCGAGGCGTTCTGCCGGCAGCCGGGCATCGTGCTCACACGCGACAAGCTTCTCGAGAACGTCTGGGGTTTCGCGTACCCCGGTGAGACGCGGACGGTCGACGTCCACGTGAAGCAGCTTCGCGACAAGCTCGCTGCCGCGAGCGCGAAGATCGAGACCGTGTGGGGCGTGGGATATAAGCTCGTCCCGCCCGCCTGAGCTGACCGTGGGTCCGCTGCGCAGCGTCGCCGGGCGCCTGTTCCTGTCGTACCTCGCCGTCGTCGCGGTCGGTCTGCTCGTCGCGGGCGTCGCGATCGGCGGCCTGCTGTTCAGGTACGAGAACGACGTCACGCGGATCCGGCTTCAGGAGCTCGCCGCGCCGTTCCAGACCGCCGTCCAGACCGCCGTCCGGAACGGGCAGCAGCCGCGGGACGCGATCGCGAACCTCGCGGAGCAGGTCCAGGCCGCGAACGCGCGCCTGCTGATCGTGAGCCCAGGGAACAATCCCACCGCGAGCAACGTGCAGCGGCGCGTCCTGGTGGACAGCGACGGCACGCTCGTGAACACCCGACTGCCGTCGACCGACGCCGCGGGCATCGGCCAGTTCATCGACCCGGACGGGACGGTGTGGATCTTCGTGCAGCAGCAGCTTCGCGTGGCGGCGCTGGGTGCCGGCGGTCAGGGCTTCATCGTCGTCGCGCGGCCGCGCGCGGTGTTCGCCGACGTCATTCGCGAGCTCTTGCCATCGCTCGTCATCGCCGGGCTCATCGCCGCGGGGTTCGCGCTCGTCGTGGCCGGGCTCCTCGCGCGCACGATCACGTCGCCGCTGCGGCGACTCGTCGGCGGTGTCCGGGCGTTCGGCTCGGACCAGACCGCGCGCGTACCGGTGAGCGGGCCGACCGAGGTCCAGGAGCTGGGCGGCGCGTTCAACGAGATGGCCGGTGAGATCGAGCGCGCGCGAGCCAGCGAGCAGGAGTTCCTCGCGGATATCTCGCACGAGCTCCGCACGCCGCTCACCTCGATCCACGGATTCGCGCAGGCGATCGTCGAAGGCGAAGCGCGCGGTGACGGCGTGGCTCGAGCGGCCGAGGTCATCCAGCGTGAGGCGCGCCGCCTCGTACGAATGGTCGAGGGACTGCTGCAGGTGGCGAAGCTCGAGGCCGGCGTGCAGCGCCTCGCAGTCGAGCAGGTCGCGGCCGCCGATCTGCTGCGCGGCGCCGTCGCGGCGCTCGACGTGCAGGCGCGCGAGGCCGGCGTGGCGTTCGACGTCGTCGCCGAGCCGCTCGCGGTGATGGGGGACCCGGACCGGCTGTCGCAGCTGTTCATCAACGTCCTGGACAACGCGGTGAAGCACTCGCCGCGAGGGGCCACCGTGAGCGTGAACGGCGCACAGGTCAACGGCGAGGTGCTGGTCCGCGTGCGCGACCACGGCGCGGGGCTTCCGCCCGGCGGGGAGCGGAAGCTCTTCGGACGTTTCTGGCGCGGCGATGACGCCGCGGCTCACGCCGGCGCCGGCCTGGGACTCGCGATCGCGCAGGCGATCGCGGAGGCCCACGGCGGCTCCATCGACGCGCGAAACGCGCCGGACGGCGGCGCGGAGTTCACGATCCATCTGCCTGCCGCTGCCTAGACTCGGCCTCATGTTCGGGGGAACGGTCCGCGGCAAGACGGCGATGCTCCGTGTCCCATCCGACGCGGACCTCGAGGCGCACAAGCGCTGGGCGGCCGACATGCGAATTCGGCGGGCCGGTCCGATCGGACGCTGGCACGAGCCGGCCGCGACGGCGACGTGGAAGGAACGCTGGACCGAGCAGGCGAAGGACAAGACCAGCGTGCTGTGGTCCATCGCCGCCGGCGACGCGCTCGTGGGGTACGCGCGCGTCCGCTTCGAGGGCGCGCCGCTGGCCGAGGTGCTGCTGCTCGATCAGTTCGTCATCGATCCGGCCCACGCGCGCATGGGCTACGGCTTCGACGCGGCGCTGGCCCTGCACCGCTGGGCCTTCGACTTCATGCACCTGCGCATGAGCGTCACCGACCGGATCGCGGCGGACGACATCGGACGACAGCGGATCCTCGAGAAGCTCGGGCACGTCCGCTTCGGGCACGGCCATGCGGTCTACTACCGCGACGGCGCGTACGTCGACCAGTACCTCTATCAGCTGGACCGCGATGGGTGGGGTGAGCGCTGGCCGGACGAGCGCGAGTACTCCCCGCTCGGCGACGAGACGGCGCGCTGATGTTCGGCCCGCTGCTGAAGGGAGCGAACGGTGTCTCGCTCCGCACGCCGACGCTCGACGACCGGAAGCTGGTGAATCGGTGGATGCTCGAGCCCGAGACCTCCCGGTTCTGGGGCGGCCGGATGATGGACGCGCGCGACGAGGCGTTCGCGGAAAGACACACCAAGGACGCCGACGACCCGAACAGCGTGAACTGGTCGATCGCGTACGAGGACCAGACCGTCGGCTTCACCGGACTGTTCGACATCGACTGGATCGCGCGCGACTGCGAGAGTGGGCTCTTCATCGGACGCAGCGACCTGTACGGCCGGGGCATCGCGTCCGAGACCGTCCGCTTGCGGACGGAGTTCGCCTGGCGGGAAATGAACCTGCATCGTGTCCACAACTGGATTTCGCTCCGTAATCGGGGAAGCCGGCGAGCGAACGAGAAGGCCGGCTACCGGCAGATGGGTCTGATGTCCCACTACGGATTCCGGAGCGGCCAGTGGTACGACGACTGGCTGGGCGAGGTCTTCCCCCCGGACAGGTCGGCGGGTATATTCGTGCCGCCCTCCAAAGGGGGGTAGCGGCGACAAGAGCTGAGACAACGCGAGCGTCGAGTGAGGCAGTCCTCCCGAGACCGAGCGAGGCTCGAGAAGCCAGCACACGAAAGGGAGGAAGCTTCACAGTGAGCTTCTCTGACAAGACCCTGACCTGCAAAGACTGCGGTCAGGAATTCATTTGGACCGCGGGCGAGCAGGAGTTCTACCAGTCCCGTGGTCTCGTGAACGAGCCGGGCCGGTGCCCGTCGTGCCGCGCGGCACGCCGGTCGTCCGGTGGCGGAGCGGGTGGCGGCATGTACGGCGGCGGTCGTGGCATGGGCGGCCCGCGCGAATTCTTCACCGCGACCTGCAGCAACTGCGGCGGTGAGGCCCGCGTTCCATTCCAGCCACGCGGCGACAAGCCGGTCTACTGCAGCTCCTGCTTCGAGCAGGTGCGGCCGTCGGCGTCGCGTGGAGCGCGGTACTAGTTCACCGATCGAGCTGGAAGCGAGGACCCCCGGTCGCAAGACCGGGGGTCTTTCCTATTTGGCTCGCCGCCGCTCCGCATACATCTGCTGGATGAAGTGCGGCGCCCACTGGAGGTACCGTCGCTGCGTGTCCGGTGCGAGTGAGAAGAACTCACCGAGGACCTGGTGTGGACCGCGCGCCGGATCGCACAGACAGTCCATCACCCACACGCCGGTGCCGTCGTCGTACGCATTCAGCCGGTAGTCGATCGTGATCTCCTCGCCAGGTGCGATGTCACGCACCGCGATGACCGCGTCCCGCTCGGTGCCGAGCGCGTTCGGGTCGCACGCATGGTTGAGATAACAGCGTGGCTCCGGTAGCACGCGCCACAGTCCGATCCCGAACTCCGAGAGATGCTCGCGCTCCCAGACCGTGAGCTGCGCGAGCCCGCCGCGGTCAATGACCGGGCCATCGAACGCCGAGAGGATCGTCTCACCGGCCGCGAAGCGCCGGAGGGCGAAGACGCCCCTGCCCTTGCCCGCAGCGTCCCGAACGGCGACGTCTACCGGAACATGTCCTTGTCGCGCGGGCGCACGTACGTGCGCGCGGTCTCGCTGCCTTCGGGCATCGGAAGCCCGCGCACGATCGCGGCGGGCCGTCGATCGAGCTTCCCCATCACGAGCTCCGTCGCGGCGGCGATCTCGTCGGCGATCGCGATCTCGGTGACGCGCATCTCGTAGCCGTCGGGGTCGAACTCGCCGATGTACCGGCGAAGCGCGGGGAGGCCACTGATCCCGATGGCCACGTTCATGTGACCCTCGCGCCACGCCCGGCCGAAGGTGTCGGTGATCACGACCGGCACGTCGATCCCGCTCTGCTTCCGGATCGCCGCGCGGATCCGCGCGGCCGACGCGTCGGGATCGACCGGGAGCAGGATGAGCGTGTCCGGCGCGCCGGCATTCGAGTGGTCGACCCCCGCGTTCGCAGCGACGAAGCCGTGCTTCGTCTCGACGATGAGCACGCCGCGCTGCCAGCGGACGATGCGCACGGTCTCGTCCAGCACGGCCTGCAGGCCGCGCGCGTCCTTGCCGGACTCCGCGGCCATCCGCTCCGCGTCGGGCCCCGGCACGACGTCGGCGAGCTTGCGGATACGGCCCTCGGACTTGGAGACGACCTTCTGCGCGATCGCGAGCACGTCGCCGTCCTCGAAGGCGCGGCCGGCCGCGCGCAGGCAGTCGATGAGCATCGCGGCCAGTTCGTCGCCCGGCTTGATCTCGGGAAGGCCGTCGATCGGGATGAGGGTGACGTCGGACACCACTGAAAGTCTCGCTGATAGCGTGGGCAGGTGCAGAGGTACGCGATGTGAAGGAGGACCTGCTCGCCAGCGCACGGCTCGGCCATCTCGCGACGACGAGCGCGACCGGCCGCCCGCACGTCGTCCCGGTGTGCTTCGCCTGGCTGCCGCCCCTCGTCTACTCGGCCATCGACGGCAAGCCCAAGCGGACGACGCTCCTGCGGCGGATCCGGAACATCGCCGAGACCGGCCGCGCGGCGCTCGTCGTCGATCGGTGGAGCGAGGATTGGACGAAGCTCGCGTACGTGCTCGTCGAAGGCCGAGCCGAGGTGCTCGAGGACGGACGGGAGCGCGACGAGGCGCTCATCCTGCTCACCGCGAAATATCCGCAGTACGACGACCTGCCGCTCGAAGGGAACCTCGTCATCAAGCTCGTCGCCGAACATGTTGTTGAATGGCACGCCTGATGGAGTTCGGCTTCACGCTCAAGCCCGACCACTCGCTCGAGCGGATCGCCTCGCTCACCAAGCTCGCCGAGCAATGCGGCTTCACCTACGGCTGGGTCTTCGACAGCCACGTGCTCTGGAAGGAGCCCTACGTCCTCCTGACGCTGATGGCCCAGAACAGCACGAAGCTGCGCCTCGGCACCTGTGTCACGAACCCGGCGACACGCGAGCCGTCGGTGACCGCGAGCGCGCTCGCGGTCCTGCAGATCCTCTCCAAGGGCCGGATGGATCTGGGCATCGGTCGCGGCGATTCCGCGCGCCGTGTGCTGGGCAAGAAGCCGACGACGCTCGAGGATCTCGAGGCGGCGACGCTCGCGATCCGCGAGCTGTGCGAAGGCCGCGCGACCACGTACGACGGGACCGAGATCAAGCTCGACTGGGCCGAGCGCTACAAGCTGCCGGTGTGGATCGCCGGCTACGGGCCCAAGGCGCTCGCGATGACCGGTCGGATCGCGGACGGCGCCGTCATCCAGATCGCGGACCCCAGCCTTGTGAAGTGGTGCGTCGGTCTCCTGCGTGACGGGACGCGCATCGCGCATCGGGACGCGTCCGACGTGAAGGTCATGGTCGCGGCGCCGGCGCACGTCGGGCCGAAGGCCGCCGTCCGCGAGCGCGTGCGCTGGTTCCCCGCCCTCGTGAGCAACCACGTCGTCGACCTGGTGCGCCGCTACGGCGAGCAAGGCCTGCCGGCGGACCTCACGAGCTACGTGCGCGGCCGGCCGGGGTACGACTACAAGCATCACGCGGAGTCGGGCTCGTCGAACGCCGGGTTCGTCGACGACGAGTCCGTCGACCGCTTCTGCGTGACCGGTGAGGTGAGCGAGCAGGTCGAGAAGCTCCACACGCTCGCAGACGCGGGGATGACCCAGTTCAACCTCTACCTCATGAGCGGCGACGAGGAGCGGCAGCTCGAGGCGTACGGCCGGGACGTGATCCCGAAGCTCCGTGGATCGGTGTCCGCGCCGGCCTAGGCGCCGAATCCAGCGACCCAGCGCTGCGCGTCGGCGAACCCGTACTTCGCGTCAGCCTCGGCGCCGAGCGCGTCCAGCGTCTTGCTGAAGAACGAACGGGCCGATGCGGCGAGCACGATGTCGACGATCTCGTCGTCCGTGAAGCCGTGTCCGCGCAGCCCATCGATGTCCTCGGACGTGACCTTGTAGGCATGGAGCACGACCTTCTCGACGAGGTCGAGCATCGCGACCTCCCGTGCGTCGAGGCCGGCGGTGCGGTGATCGTTCGTGATCGCCGCGATCTGCTCGGCCGTGAAGAACTTGGACCGGAGCAGGACCGCTCCGTGGGCGAGCGTTCAGTAGCGGCAGCGCAGCTTCGCGGCGGCGACCGTCGTGATGAGCTCGTAGCGCCGCTGGTCCTGGTGCTCGCGGATCGCGGCGATGAGCTGGCGGAACGCGACGATCGCCTTCGGCCGGAGGCTGAGGGCCTGGGTGTGGCTCGGGAGCTCGCCATTCGCGAGCACGTCGGCGTCGTAGATCTCTTTCAGCAGCCCAGTGGCCTCGCCCGATGAGACCGTCCGGATGTAGGCCACGCAGCACCTCCTCTGATCGCGCGGTGAGGCTAGCGGAGGACGAAGCCCTCACGCAGCGGATCGTCGGGCGCGACCCACAGCTCCGACCGGCCGACGGTCCACGCGGATCCGGTGACCTCAGGCACGACCGCGTCGTGCCGCGCGACCGTGGCCGTCCGGGCCACCCGCCCGCGGAACACCGTACCGATGATGCTCTCGACCCGGAAGGTCGCGCCGTCGCGGAGCCGCCCGCGTGCGCGCTCGATCGCGACGCGCGCGCTCACCCCGGTGCCGGTCGGGGACCGGTCGAGCTCGCCTTCGGCGAAGACGCAGACGTTCCGCGAATCGGCACCCGGCCCGTGCGGCTTGCCGGTGAGGATCGTGCCGTACAAGAAGGAGAGATCCGCGGCGTCCGGTGAGTCGGGGTGCGTGATCTCGCGACTCGCCATGACCGCCCGTTTGATCCGCATTCCGACGTCGATGCACTGACGGAAGCCGCTCGGGTCGAGCGGCAGGCCGAGGGCGTCAGCGTCGACGAACGCGTAGAACGCACCGCCGAACGCGAGGTCGTAGCGCACCGTTCCGAGACCCGCCACCTCGACGGCGGCGTCGAGGTCGACCGCGAAGGACGGCACGTTCTCGAACGAAACCTCGCGGACCCGCACGCCGTCGCGCGTCGCGCGCGCGGTGACCCGGCCCGGCGGCGCGTCGTAGCGGATGACGTCGCCCTTCCGTTCGCCGGTCTCGAGGAGCGCCGTGGTCAGCGCGATGATCCCGTGGCCGCACATCGTGCTCCAGCCTTCGTTGTGGACGAACAGGACGCCGAGGTCGCCGTCGTGCGTCACCGGCTCGGTCAGGATCGCCCCGTACATGTCGGCGTGGCCATGCGGCTCGAACACGATCGTCCTGCGCAGGCCGTCGAGGTGCTCGCGCGCGTAGCGGCGCTTGTCGAGCATCGTCCGACCGGGGATCGGATCGATGCCGCCGGTCACGATGCGCAACGGCTCGCCGGCGGCGTGGGACTCGAGGGTCGTGACGCGCGGCCAGGTCTTCGGCGGTGTCCAGTTCCGCATACCTGCGCCCGGGCCGGGCTATGCCCGCTCCGGGCGAGCCCCATCCAACGGGTGAACGGCGCCATCCTTCATCACGAACGCGACCGAGCCGCGGTCCTTGAACAGCGCGATGTTCGCGAGCGGATCGCCCCGCACGCCGACGAGATCCGCGCGCTTGCCCGGCTCGACGGTGCCGACGAGCTTGTCGACGCGCGAGCACTCGGCCGCTGTCTTCGTGGTGGCGACGATGGCCTGCATCGGCGTCATGCCGTTCTCGACCATGACCGCGATCTCCTCCGCGTTGCTCCCGTGCGGCCCAACGCCGGTGTCGGTGCCCATCGCGATGCGCACGCCGTGCTCGACGGCCATCCGGAACGACCGGGTGTGGGCTTCGGCAACCTCCTTGGCCTTTCGGATGGCGTACGGCGGCATCGATGAGGGATCCTTCTCGGCACGGCGGACCACCCAGAGCGGCGCGACCAGGGTCGCGACCAGATACGTGCCACGCTTCTTCATCTCCGCGCAGATCTCCTCGGAGAGATAGATGCCGTGCTCGATTGACTCGACGCCGGCGAGGACCGCGTTCTTGATGCCCTGCATCGCCTGCGCGTGCGACATCACGGTCTTGCCCGCGGCGTGGGCCTCGTACACGACCGCGGCGATCTCGTCCGGCGAGAAGCCGGTGGCGCCCGGCTCGTCGTTCGGCGACAGGACGCCGCCGGAGGTCATGATCTTGATCTGGTCGGCGCCGGCCCGAAGGACCTCACGGGTCACCCGCCGGATGTTGTCGATCCCGTCCACCACGCCGATCGGCCGCTCCGGATCCATCACGGCCACGTTCACCCCCGACGGCATCAGGGAGTCGCCGTGCCCGCCGGTCTGCGAGAGCGGCGTCACCGCGATGCGCATGCGCGGACCGGGGAACAGGCCGCGCTCGACGGCCATCTTCACACCGCGCGTGGTGAACCCGGCGTCGCGGACGGTCGTGAAGCCGGCATCGAGCGTCTCTCGCGCGTGGACCAGGGCCATCGCCGTGTTCAGGCTCGGCGGCATGAGCAGACGCTGCTCGATGCTCTCCTGCCCAGGCACGAGATGGACATGGCAGTCGATCAAGCCGGGCAGCATCGTGAGCTCGCCGGTGTCGATGACCTCAGCGCCCTTCGGCGCGTCCTTCACGATGCTCTGGATGACCCCGTCCTCGATGACGACGAACCGCCCGCGGACCGGATCGGCCCCCGTGCCATCGATGAGCGTGCTCGCGCGGACGGCGACGGTCACGCGATCGCCTCCTCGAGCTGGGGACGCACCTCGGTCGCGATCCGCTCGATCGTCTCGTGGTCGAACGGCGCCATGAAGTACAGGATGAATCCCCGGGCGCCGGCCCGCCAGAGCGCGGCGCAGCGCTCGACCAGCGCGTCGACGGTGTGGATCGGGTTCATCTTCAGCGGCTCGGGGCGCTTGGACCGCGCGCGCACGCGCTCCAGCTGCGCCGTGACATCGCTCACCTTCGAGCGAAGGACGACATCGGGTCTCACGCTCGTCAGGGGCTTGATCTCACGTAAGTCGCGGCCGACGTCGGCGCAGTGAGCCGCAAGGACCTCGAGCTTGTGCGCGATGACCTCCGGAGTGCCATGGCCGTGCCACAAGTCCGCGTATCTGGCGACCGTGCGGAGCGTCTTCCGCTCGCCACCGCCGCCGATGAGCAGTGGGAGCCGCTCCTGCACCGGCTTCGGCTCGGCGACCGCGTCCGTCAGCGTGTAGTGCTTGCCGGAGAAGCTCGCGGTCGGCTCGTCGAGCAGCAGACGCAGCACACGCGCGGCCTCGTCCATCCGGGCGAGCCGGCCGGCGGTCGAGGGGAAGCGCAGGCCGTACATCGCGTGCTCGCCCTCGTGCCAGGCGGCGCCGAGCCCGAGGATCGCGCGGCCGTTCGTGATGTGGTCCAACGTCGCGACCATCTTCGCCAAGACCGGTGGATGGCGGTACGTGTTCCCGGTGACGAGGGTGCCGAGACGGACGCGCGTCGTGAGGGCGCCCCACGCCGCAAGCAGCTCCCAGGCCTCGAACATCGGACCGTTCGGATCGCCGTCGAGCGGGACGAAGTGATCCCACGTCCAGACGGAATCGAACCCGAGCCGGTCGACGAGCGCGACCGTCTCGCGCAGCTCCGTCCAGGTCGTGTGCTGGGCCGGGAGGTTGATGCCCCAGTGCGGTCGCGGGGTCGCGACTATCCGAGCTTTCCCGTCGCCGCGTAGCGGTCAGCGACCGCGAGCGCCTCGTCGATCGCGTTGATCCCGATGCGCAGCTCCTCATCGGTGATGATCAGCGGCGGCGCGACGAAGAGCATGTTCCAGCGGCAGAACACGTAGACGTCGCGCTTCATGAGCTCGCCCTTGAGCGCGTTCGCGAGCGCGCTCGACGGGCCGTTCCACTGCTCGAGCATCTCCTTCGTGCCACGATCCTTCACGAGCTCGACGCCCCAGAACAATCCGCGACCGCGAACATCGCCGATCGACGGATGCTTCGTCGCGAGCGTCCGTAGCTCGCGGCCGAGGCGCTCGCCCATCCGGGCGGAGTTCCCGATCAGGTCGTCGGCCTCGTACGCATCGAGCGTCGCGACGCCGGCGGCGCACGCGAGGGCGTGGCCGCTGTACGTGAGGCCGCCCCAGTAGACGTTGTCGTCGAAGTGCTTGGCGATCTTTTCGTTGACCATCGCGCCACCGAGTGGCACGTACCCGGAGTTCACACCCTTCGCGAAGGTCATGATGTCGGGCACCGTCTGCCAGTGCTCCGAGGCGAACCACTTGCCCGTGCGCCCGAAACCGGTCATGACCTCGTCGAACACGAGCACGATCCCGTACGTGTCGCAGAGCGTCCGGAGGCCCTGGAGGAAGCCATCGGGTGGGACGAGCAGGCCCGAGGTGCCGACGATCGGCTCGAGCAGGATCGCGGCGATGTACTGCGGGCCCTCGTACCAGATGACCTCTTCGACGTGCGCGAGCGCCTTCTGCGCGTCGTCGCCGAAGACCGAGCGGTACGGATCCGGATTGAGGAAGTGCACGATCCCGGTGATGCCCGGCTCGTTGGCCCAGCGGCGGTTGTCACCGCCGAGGCTCATCGCGCCCTGGGTCTGGCCGTGGAAGCTCCGCCATTGGGTGAGGATCTTGTGGCGGCCCGTGTACAGGCGCGCGAGCTTGATCGCGTTCTCGTTCGCCTCGGTGCCACCGGTCGTGAAGAGGGTCTTGGTGAGGTCGCCCGGTGCCACATCGGCGAGCTTGCGGGCGAGCGTCGCCTGGGCCTCGGTCGTGAACGCAGGGGTGACGTAGTTGAGCGTCGCGGCCTGCTCCTGGATCGCGCGCACGACGCGCGGATGGCCGTGACCGAGGTTGGAGTTCACGAGCTCGGAGGAGAAATCGAGGATCCGGCGGTCGCCGGAGTAGAGCCAGACGCCTTCGGCACCGGTGATGACGAGCGGCGAAATATTCCCCTGTGCGGACCAGTTCACGAGAACGTGCTTCTTCGTGTCCGCCAGGACTTTCGCGACGTCGGTGCGATCCCGCGTGAGCGCCATCGGCGCTCGGACTATACGCTCGGAGGCCACCCATGACGTTCTTCGGCCTGCAGCTTCACCCGCAGTACACCACCTGGGACGAGATGCGCGATGCCGCGCTCCTCGCCGAGGAGAGCGGGTGGGACGTCCTCATGACGTGGGATCACTTCGTGCCGCTCATGGGCGACGTCACCGGGCCGAACCTCGAGGGCTGGCAGGTGCTCGCCGCGTTCGGCGCGATCACGAAGACCCCGAAGATCGGGATGCTCGTCACCGGCAACACGTACCGGCACCCCGCCGTGCTCGCGAACATGGCCTCCACGCTCGACAACATCACGAACGGCCGCGCGGTCCTTGGGATCGGCGCCGCATGGAACGAGCACGAGCACCGGATGTACGGGATCCACTTCGACACGCCCGCGATCCGGCTGGCGAAGCTGCGCGAGGCGACCCGGATCATCCGCGGCCTGCTCGACAAGGGGACGGTCACCTACGAGGGCAACTACTACCAGCTGGAGAACGCGACGCTCGGCACCCGGCCGATCCAGAAGCGCGTGCCGATCCTCATCGGCGGCGGCGGCGAGCGGGTCACGCTGAAGATCACCGCGCGGTACGCGGACTGGTGGCACGGGTTCGGGACCCCCGAGATCATCAAGCACAAGCTCGAGGTCCTGAAGCAGCACTGCGCCGATGTCGGACGTGACTTCAGCGAGATCGACCCAACGGGCGGTGGGGGCATCCTGGTCCGCGACGACCTCAACACGGTCGACAAGCGGATGCGGGAGGTGGCCGCGCGGAACAAGGTCGAGGCGCCGAACCGGCCGGCGGTGCTCGGGAAGCCCGACGACATCGTGAAGCGGCTCCTCGAATACCACAAGGTCGGGGTCAAGGGCTTCCTGTTCGGGATGTCACCGCCGTACGACCGCGAGACCATCGAACGGACGATGACCGAGGTGAAGCCGCGCTTCCTGGAGCTCGCCGGAGCGCGCTAGGGCGCCATGGATCTGAGCAGAGCCGGCAGGGCGAACGTGAACGTGCTTCCAGCGCCGACTTGGCTGTCGACCCAGATCCTGCCGCCGTGCAGCTCGACGAACCGCTTCGCCAGCGTGAGTCCGAGGCCCGTCCCTTCGGCGGCATGACGACCGTCCGCTGTCTGCGCAAATTCCTTGAAGAGCGTGGCTTGATCATCGGGTGCGATGCCCGCGCCTGAATCGCGAACAGCGATCTGGACCTCGCCTTTCGTCCGCATGGCGCTGACTGAAATGCGCCCGCCGTCCGGCGTGAACTTCACGGCATTGGAGAGCAGATTGAAGACCACCTGCTTCACCTTTCGCTCGTCAGCGGTGATGATGTCGACGTCGGGTGCGACGTCCAGCGAGAGCGCGATCCCGTGACTGGCGGCGCGCTCGCGCACCATCGTCACACCGTTGCCGAGCACCTCGCGAAGCGAGAACGCATTCGGCTCGAGCTGCATCCGACCGGCTTCGACCTTCGCGAGATCGAGGATGTCGTTGATGAGCGACAGCAGATGCCGTCCCGAGCCAATGATGTCGTTCACGTACTCGGCCTGCCTCGGGTTGAGGTCACCGAACATGCGCTGCCCGAGAACATCGGCGAACCCGATGACCGCGTTGAGCGGCGTGCGGAGCTCGTGAGACATGCTCGCGAGGAACTGTGACTTCGCCGCGTTCGCTTGAGCGATCCGCACATTCGCGTCGGCGAGCTCGCGTCGCTGCCGAATGGTCCGTCGCACGGTGACGGCAAGGATGTACGCCACGACAAGAAGCAGGACGATCAAGATGATCCGCACCGCGCGCTGCTGGGTGAGCGTCGAGTCCAGCTCGAGGCTCCCGACAGACGGCTGGGCAACGCCGACGATCCGCCAGCCGAGGCCGGAAACGGTCGCGGACGTCGCAAGAATCGGCCCCGCCCCGAACGGATCGTCGAACCGAGAACCGGAGAGTGGCGCCGCCAGCGCGCCGGCGATCAATGGTCCTCCACTGAGGTCCGCGAACGTGGCGGTATCCGAGGCGTACAGGTGGCTTGCTCGAACGATGAGACGACCATCTCGGTCCACGACGTACGCGTCCTGCGCCGCCGGCAGAAGTGCCTCGATCGGGTCACCCAAGATCCGCGCGGACATGTTCACGACGAGCGATCCCAGTGGCTGTCTCGTGCCGGGGTCACCGATGCGGCCGACGACCGCCACGAGGAGGTTTCCGTTCGGATCACCGACCAAAGACAGCGTCGGAATGGCGCGAAATGGGGCGGTGACCATGACGGCTTCGGTCTGCGTCGCGCCTCCGGCGTACGGCCTCGCGGAGCGATCGATGCCGATGGCGGTCCGGTTCGGGGGATCAAGCGCGACCGTGAGATTCTGGGCATCCAGGACATACCAATCCGAGTCGAACGCGCCTTGCGGAAGCTCGGGCTCGATGATCGATCGCAGCCGGGCGAGCTCTGCCTGAAGGGCGGCGGAGTCGCGGGCTTGCAGGGCAACCGCCAGCGACGTTGCCTTGCCACTGGTCGCTGGTTGGGTCATCACAGCGACCTGCGCCATCACGTTCCTGATCCGGTCGGTGATGGCAGCGGCTGCACGCTCGGTGGCGATGTTGGTGGCACGGGACTCGGCCTGGCTCGACCGTGCGCGTGCGTCGCCGGCGGCGACCTCACCCAACGCGATGATCGGGGTTCCGATCAGGACAGCAACGATCAGAACCAGCCACAGCGGACTCGACAGGATCGTCTCGTATCGGCGTTCCACGGCCGCGAGGCTAGTCCGAGATCCCCTGGGTGTATACGCCTCGGTCGTGGCGCTGAATCAAGGCGAATCTGCGAGCTTCGCGATGAGGACCGCCACTGCTGCGCCAACGGCCGACGCGTCATCGGCGGGCACATCTGGCGTGAGCCCGACATTGTTGAATCGCGCCCCGGTGACCGCGCCGGCGAGCTCGGACTGCACGACGTATAGGCGCGAACCGTCCGAGCCGAGGGGAACATCGTTCTCCCCACCGAGACAGCCCGTCGATGTGCCGCCGACGATCGTCGCGCGCTTGTTCTCATTCAGCGAAGCGGCGAAGACCTCCGGCGCTGACCCGCCCCGGTCATTCAGGATGATCGCGATCGGCAGCTGGTACGCCGGACCCAGCCGGACGTCGCGGTTGGCGCTCAACGTCGTGGGATTGCCGCTGCGGGTCGTGTGACGCAGCGTCGGTTGGCCGTCAAGGAACCACGACGACATCGTGTCACCGCCGTTGCCGCCGATGTTGCCGCGCAGGTCGAAGAGCCAGGCCTTGGCACCAGCAGCGAGGCTCCGCTCGAGGACGGCATGCACCGCGTCCGTGATCTTGTACGTACCGACGATCTCGAACGCGTGCCAGGTGACGTACGCGATGCCATTCGCGAGGACCTTCGCCTGCAGGCCGTCCTGATCGGGCTCGCCCAGGATCGTGATGCCGCCCTCAGGGATCTGAGGGCCGGTCCCCGTGCGAGTGACGGGGCGTGAGTCATGGTTGCGTCCGTACTCGTCGACGTAGTACGTGTGGCAGTCCGGGTCGGCGCGGATCATGCCCACGATCGCCGCGTCTGCGAGCCCGTTCGCGGTCAGTTGGGGGTTGGCCGCCGCGAGAACGCCTGCGGCGGCGGCGAACTTCCGGAAGTCGTCGAGGTTCGTTCCGATGTCATCGGTGAACGTGGGGGTGGCCACGGATGCGTCACCGCCAACGGCCGCGACAAGCGAACGCATCCCGTCGAGCGCGCCACGCAGCAGCTGTCGTGATGTCGGCCGGTGCAAAGAGCTATCCGAGATGAAGCTGTACGCGATATCGAGCTTCGCCCGCCCGAAGGCCGGCGTCGCCGCAGGAGAGGATGCCGCGACGTCCGCGGTCCGGGCCGGGGCGCACGACGCGGCGAGGACGATCGACAGGACGGCGATCCGCGCCAAGACCTGTACGTGCCGCGCCGAGGCCGGACGGAGCCCATTCACTTCGATCCTCTCGTGTCTCATCGGCCGCAGCATGGCCTTCTGCGATCTAGGCAACCACCCACAGGAGCGCGTCGCAGCGGTGTTCCGAATCACGCCCTCAGTGCATGAATGCATGCGCTTGACGGGCGCCTCGGACTCGCGCTCGCGCGCCGGCTCACGCGGCTCATGGGCGGTGACGTCACGCACGACTCCACGCCCGGACGTGGCTCCTTTCACGGTCACCGTCCCGGCCGCTTGACGGCGGGCGGCACTATTCAGCGGACGTGGAATCGGCTGCCGTCGCAGACTTCCTCTCCGAGAGCCCGCTGTTCGCCTGCCTGAGCGAGCAGGACCGGTTGACCCTCGCGGCGAAGATGCGGCTGCGCACGTTCGGTCGCGACGAGGTGATCTTCCACCGCGACGACCCGGCGGGCCAGGTGTTCCTCATCACGTCCGGCACGGTGAAGGTATCGATCCCCGATGAGCAGGGCCGCGAGGTGGTGGTCGCGCTCGAGCGCGGAGGCGATGTCTTCGGCGAGCTCGCGCTGTTCGACGAAGGGCCGCGGTCGGCGACCGTGACCGCGCTCACCGAGACGCACGCCCTGTCGCTCGCGCGACAGGAATTCATCGCGACGCTCGAGCGCAATCCGGACGCGATGCGCCGGATGCTCTCGCTTCTCGTGAAGATCGTGCGTCACAGCACCGGGCACGTGGAGGACCTCGTCTTCCTCGATCTTCCCGGGCGGGTCGCGAAGTGCCTGCTCGACCTCGCGGATGCCTCGGGCGGCGATCAGGTCGACCTCACCCAGGAGGACCTCGCGGGCTTCGTGGGCGCCACGCGCGTCTCGGTGAACCGCGTGCTCGCCGATCTCGAGAAACGCGACGCGATCAAGATCGGCCGGCGGAACATCAAGCTCCGGGACCGCGCGATCCTGCAGGGCGAGATCCGTTACTAGAAGCGGAAGGCGGCCCCGACGGGGCCGCCTTCACCGGACATGGAGGGTGCGCGTCCTGATCGTCCTGGGTTAGCCCCAGCTGTGCTCGTCGCCCGTGTCCGGGCCGGTCGTGCCCTCGACGACCGCGTCGCCGCCGGTCGGGTGCTCCATCGCGCGCAGCTCGTCGGTCGGGATGACCTCGGTGCTCGCCACGGTGTTGATGCCGCTGTCGAACGGTGCGACGTCGTTGATCGCCCGGACGGACTCGGCGGTGCCGGCGTCGGCCATCTGGCTCGAAACCGACATGTCGCCAGCGAGCGAGCCGCCTCGGCCCGCGTTCATCGCCGCCTGGTTGTCGTTGATCACGATGTTGAGCGCGAACGGCTCGACATCGTTCACGGCGCGAGTGCCGCTGACGGTGGGGTCGGCGAGACCGCCGCGGCTGTCGAACGGCTCGCTGTCGTGGATCGCGCGGGTGCCGGACACGTCGCCGGTGCTTGCGGCCGCGCGGCTGTCGAACGGCTCGCTGTCGTTGACCGCGCGGGTGCCGGACACGGTCGGGTCGGCCACGCCGCCCC
>DATJHW010000098.1:0-13083 GCA_035493615.1 Saccharimonadales bacterium (SeqCode)
CGGCCGTCCGGGCCGGATCGCGATGGACCAGAAGTCCATCGAGCCGAGCTCGTCCACGACGGGCTTCACATGATCGTGATCGCCCACCGAGACGCCGCCGCTCGTCACGATGACGTCGGCCTTGGCCGCCGCGTCGCGCAGTGCCCGGCGCAGATCGTCGGCGGTGTCGCGCACGATGCCGAGCGGGACCGGCGTCGCGCCCACCGCGCGTGCGGCGCTGGCGAGCGAGTAGCGGTTCGCGTCCCGGATCTGCCCGGGCCGGAGCGGCGCGTCGAGCTCCACGAGCTCGTCTCCCGTCGACAGCACCACGACGCGCGGCCGGGCGACGACCCGCACGCTCCCCTGTCCGATCGTCGCAAGTACGCCGATCTCCGCGGCGCGCAGGACCGTTCCGGTGCGGAGGACCGTCTCGCCGCGCTTCAGATCCTCACCGGCGGCGCGCACCGACGTGCCGGCCTTCGTCGCGACGGTGATCGTCACGCGGTCGGTGCGGTTGTCGGTGTCCTCGACGCGCACGATCGTGTCGGCGCCGTCGGGCAGCGGGGCGCCGGTCATGATGCGCATCGCCTCGCCGCGGACGATCGGCCGGGGCGGCATGCCGCCGGCCGCGATCTCCCCGACCACGCGCAGCGTGGCCGGCGCGCTCGCGACATCAGCGGCGATCACGGCATAGCCATCCATCGCGGAGTTGCGGAACGGAGGGACGTCGCGATCGGCGATGGCGTCCTCGGCGAGCGTCGCGCCGAGCGCGTCGAGGAGCGCCACGGACACCGGCTCGAGCGGCCGGACGCGCGCGAGGATGCGCTCGAGCGCCTCGTCGACGGAGAGCGAGCGCGCCGCGGTGCGCGCGGAGGAGGCGCTGACGGGCACGAGCGCGAGTCTAGTTAGAAGCCCGCCAGGATCTCCGGTAGGGCGGCGATCGTGCGCGCCGCACCAAACAGCATCGTCGCCCCGAGCGCCGCGTAGCCGATCGGATCCGGAAGCCCTCGCCAGCGGACGAGCGTCGCGGTCAGCAGGCCGAGTACGACCACGATCGGGAAGAGCGGTTCGGCGAGTCCGCTCACTGCAATGAGCACCAGGACGGTGGCGAACGCACCCGGGATCAACGCCATGAACGCGAGGGCTTCCGTCACCCGCGCCAGTTTCGATCCACCGTCGATGAGTGAGCGCACGCGGTCGAACAGCAGCGCGGTGGCGACGCCGAACAGAAGGAACAGGGCGGCGAACATCGCGACGTTGAGCGGTGCCGAACCGAAGCGCCGGAAGTCGAGATTCGAGGGGTCGAGGACCGTGAATCCGAATGCCGCGAGCAATCCGGCCCCGTACGCGAGGCCGTGCCAGGGACGGAGCCGACGAAGCCAGGGCTCGATCGCGGCGTAGAGGACGCCGCCGATGAGACCGCTGCTCAGACCGACGAAGAGGAGGATGTCAGCGGTCCCCCTGACCGTGATGTCACCGACCCGGTTTCCGTTCGCGGTGAACGAGCCGACCAGTCCGGGGCCGGCCGTGAAACCGGCGATGCGCATGACGACGCGGCCGAGCAGTCCGCCGACGAGCACCCCGGCGATCACGCCGGCGAGGGTCGCCGCGCCGACATGCCGGGCCAAGGCCACGGGACGGATCACCAGACGGCTCTGCACCCGCGGAGGATAGGGGCGGCGCCTAGTGACGGATGCGCGGCAGGAGGTGCGGCACGGTCGCCTTGAACGACGCGACGACCTGATCGCCGGCCTGCAGCGCCAGGTCGCGCGCCGACTGCCGGGTGACGTGGGCGATGAGGGGAAAGCCGCAGTCGAGCACGAGGCGCATCCGGCGTCCGATCGGCTCGATGCGCACGATCCGCGCGCTGAAGCTGTTGCGCGCGCTCGTGGTCGTGACCCCCCGCGCGATGACCACGTCGTCCGGCCGCACGCAGAGGAGCGGGAAGTCATCGCCCGCGGGCGGCGCCTCGGTGACCTCGGCATGTTGATCGGCGATGCGCAGGTACGTGAGCTCCTCGGTCGCGCGCTCGACCCGCGCCGGCAGCACGTTCTCGACGCCGACGAACGCCGCGATCTCCGGATCCGACGGCATCCCGAAAACGGCCTCGGCCGTGTCGAGCTGGCGAAGCTCGCCGTTCATGACGATGCCGATCCGGTCGGCGAGCGAGAGCGCCTCGTCGCGGTCGTGCGTGACCATCACCGTCGTCACGCCGCGCTCGCGAAGGACGTGCGCGAGATCGGCGATGAGCGTCTCGCGGGTCGGCGCGTCGAGCGCGCTGAACGGTTCGTCGAGGAACAGGATCTCGGGCTCGATCGCGAGCGCGCGCGCGATGCTCACCCGCTGCGCCTCACCACCGGAAAGCCCGAGGGCCGGCCGGTCCGCGAGCTGGCCGACCCCGAGCCGCGTGAGCTCGTTTTCCGCGCGCGCGTCCCGCTCTCGTTTCCTGACGCCGCGGAGGGCGAGACCGAGCGCGGCGTTCTCGCGGACCGATCGGTCGAGCAGCAGCGGCCGCTGGAACACGACGGCGATGCGCCGGCGGTAGGCATCCGCGTCCCGCACGGTCGCGCCGCGATAGCGGAGCTCGCCGTCCGTGCGGACGAGCGTCGCCAAGCCCATGACGAGCGTGCTCTTTCCCGCGCCGTTCGGCCCGAGGAGAGCCAGGTGCTCGCCCTGCGCGAGGTCGATCCGCGCGGCGTGCGCGACCGGCCGATCGCCACGGTACGCGACCAGGTCACGCGCCTCGAGCATGGCGGCCCTGCTGCGCGTAGGTCGTGATCGCGGTGAGACCGAAGATGATCGCGAGGAGGATGAACGCGAGCGCGAAGGCGCTCCCGAACTCGCCCTTGCTCGTCTCGAGCGTGATCGCGGTCGTGAGGATCCGGGTGTCCCCCTTCACGTTGCAGCCGACCATCTGCGACGCGCCGACCTCGCTGATGACCGCACCGAAGCCGGCGATCACCGCTCCGAGCACCAGCAGCCGCGACTCGCGCACGAGGAGCCAGGCCGCCTGCCATCGCGTCGCGCCGAGCGAGAGGAGCTGCGTCCGCAGGAGGGGGTCGACGCTCTGCAGGGCGATCGCGGTGAGGCCGATGACCGCAGGCACTGCGAGCAGGTACTGCGCGATCACCATCCCCTGGCGGGTGCAGTACCAGTCGAGATCACCCAGCGCGCCGCTGCGCCACAGGAAGACGACGACGAACAGGCCGACGACCACCGGCGGGAGGCCCATGCCGGTGTTCACGAGCGAGAGCAGCAGCCGCCGGCCGCGGAAGCGGGTCAGCCCGATCAACGCCCCGAGCGGCACCCCGGTCACCACGGCGAGGGCCGTGGCTGCGCCGCTCACGAGGAGCGAGGCGACCGTGGCGTCGATGAGGTCAGGGTCGAGCGATCCGATCCTGGCGATCGCGCCCGCGATCCCCTGGACGATGAGGTCCACGCTTCGCTAGCCGGTCGGGTCGGGCTTGCCCGCGTCCGGGAAGAAGAGCTGCTGGCCGAACTTGTCGACGCCGAAGGCGGCGATGATCTTCTGGGTGTCCGGGTGCACCAGGTAGTCCGCGAACGCGTTCGCGCCGGCGAAATTCACCTTCGGGAACTTGGTCGGGCTCACCGTGATGACGTGGTAGTAGTTGAGGAGCGGCGGGTCGCCGCTGTTGATGATGTCGAGCTGCAGGTGCGACTTCTGCGAGAGGTACGTCGCGCGGTCGGTGATCGTGTACGCGTTCTTCTCCGACGCGATCTGGAGCGTCTGGCCCATCCCGGTCGCGGCCTCCACGTACCACGGCTTCGCCGGGGTGATCCCGGCCTGCTTCCAGAGCGACTTCTCCAGGACATCGGTGCCGGAGTTGTCGCCGCGCGAGATGAACGTCGCCTGCGCCGCGGCGAGCGCCTTCAACGCGTCGAGCACCGGTTTGCCCTTGATCTTCGCGGGATCGGCGGGTGGGCCGACGAGGATGAAATCGTTGTGCATCACGAAGAGGCGCCGGTCACCGTTGCCCTGTTTCATGAAGTCCGTCTCGAGCGACGGCGCGTGCACCAGCACGACATCGGCATCGCCCCGTGCGCCGATCGCGAGCGCGGCGCCGGTCCCGACGGCCGACGTCTTCACCTTGTAGCCCGTCTTCTTCTCGAAGTCCGGGATGAGCACGTCGAGCAGCCCGGAGTCCTGGGTGCTCGTCGTCGTCGCCAGGAGGAGATCCGGCCGGGCGGGGGAGGGCGACGGCGAGAACGACGCCGAAGGTTGCGCGGCCGGCGCCTGCGCGGCCGGCGCGGCGCAGGCCGCCAGCAGGAGACCAGCGAGCAGGAGTCGCTTCATGACGGGACCTCCACGATCACGTTCGTCGCCTTGACCACGCAGATGACCTGATCTCCCGCCTTCAGCTTCAGCTCACGCACCGCCTCGGCGGTCAGCAGGCTGAGGAGGCGATAGGGCCCGGCCTGGACCTCGACCGTCGCGGCGACCCGATCGGCCACGACCTTCGTCACGACGCCGGAGAACCGATTCCGGGCAGACTGGGCCGAGATGGGCCGTTCCGGCAGCGATCTCCGGCGGGCACCGAGCATCCGGCTCACCTCGGCCGCGGAGACGAGGCGCTGGCCGCCGCCCGAGCGCGTCGTCTTGAGCGTCCCGTCGGCCGCCCAGCGGCGGATCGTGTCGACGGACACGCCCAGGATCTCGGCGGCCTGGCCGATCCGCAGGGCCGTTTTCGCATCCCTAGGTTTCTTTGCTGGCATATCTAGGTAGATGATACGGCTGGCGTCGGGCTCCCCGCGGCGGCGCGAGCTCCTCGCGCTGCTCGGCGTCCAGTTCGAGGTCGCGCCGGCCGACGTGGACGAGCGCGCCGCGCCGAAGCCTGCCCTGGCCAAGGCCGAAGCCGTCGCTCGCCCCGGCGAGGTGACGCTCGCCGCCGACACGATGATCGAGCTCGACGGCGAGCGGATCGGAAAGCCGGCCGGCCCGGCCGGCGCCGTCGCGATGCTCGAGCAGCTCGCTGGACGTGGGCACGTCGTGCGCACGGAGGTCGCGCTCGTGAACGCCGCCGGCCGCGCGCTGCAATTCGGCGTGCGCTCGACCGTGACGATGAAGCCCGCGGACGACCGGGCGATCCGTGCGTACGTCGAGTCCGGCGAGCCGCTCGACCGGGCCGGCGCCTACGCCATCCAGGGCGGCGGCGCCGCGCTGGTCGCGGCATACGCCGGGTGCTACGCGAACATCGTCGGGCTGCCGCTCTGCCACACGTTCTTCGCGCTGCGGAAGGCCGGCATCGCGATGCCGGAGCGGCCTGAGCCGGCATTCGCGCGCGCATTCGGATTCACCTGTCCGGCCTGGCGGCTCGCGTACGCGCAGGGCCGGCACCTTCGCGACGGCGCCGAGTACGACTCCGCGGGCTAGCGCTTCTCCGCGACGCCGATGTAGAAGCGCGAGAACGTGGTCTCGTCGGCGAGCGTGAGCCCGGCGCCTTCGCAGAGCGCGGCGAGCTCCGGCTTCGTGTTCAGGCGATTGCCCCAGGTGAGCTCGAACCACTGCGCGAGCGCGGCGAACCGCGCCGGCATCCGGCGGAGCTCCTCGTCGGTGGTCGGGTAGGTCTCGTCGAAGATGACGAATTGCCCGCCCGGCTTGAGCGCCCGCGCGACGGCCGCGAACGCCGCGGCCTTGTCCTTCGGATCGATCTCGTGGATGACCAGGAAGCTCGTGGCGACGTCGAAGGCGCCGCCCTCGGCGAGCCGCTGCGCATCCATGAGCCTCGCCTCGCAACGATCGCGCAGGCCCCGCTCGGTGATCAGCCGGTCGGCGAGCTCGATCGAGTACGGCTCGTTGTCCACCCCGACACACGTGACCTTTGGAAATCGTTCGGCGAGCTGGACGAGCGCCCACCCGGCGCCGCAGCCGACGTCCAGCACGCGCGCGCCGGCCTCGAGCCGCCCCTGCAGCCTCGGCAGCTTCGGGAGCACGAGGTCGGTGAAGATCCGCGGCAGCGCCTGCAGGCCGGACGCGACCGCTTCCATGAACGCTTTGCTGTGCTGCTGGTACGGAACCCGGCTGCCCTCGCGAAAGCGCTGCACGTAGCTCGCGTAATCCTCGCCGACGACCTGGTGCGTCCGCGCGGCGCCGCCGAGGTAGAACGTCGCGCTCGGCGTTCCGAGGATCTGATCGAAATGCGGGGCCATCCGCCACCCATCCCCGTCTCGCTCGACCAGCTCGAACGCGAACGCGGTGCGCACGAGGACGTCGGTGTAGAAGGGATCGGAGCGGATCCTCGACGCGAGGTCTTCGGATGTGATGCCCGGGCGGGCGGTGATCGCTTCCCACACGCCGAGCTCACGGCCGATCTCGAGCAGGTGCGTCGCGTGATACCCGGAGATGAGGTCGTAGAGCTTCGTGACCTGCTCGGGAAGCGTCGGCTCGGCCATGCGCGAAGGCTACGTCAGGCCGCGGTCATCGCCTCGCCGTCGGTGCGCAGCGCGTCCTCGGCCGCTCGAAGAAGCGCGCCAGTGGTCCCGATCTCGATCGCCCATGTCGCGCCGCCGGCGTGGACGTGCCAGCGCGCGCCACCGAACGCGCGGACGCTCGAGGTCATCGAGCGCACGAGCTCGTCCACACGCGCGCGGGCGATCGTCGCGAGCCCGAGGTGGTCCTCACGTGACGCGACCAGGGCGATGCCCTCGTCGCCGTACCGGAACGCGCTCACGTCCCCACCGAACAGCGTCGTTGCGCCGCCCAGAGAGGCGCGGATGGCGCGATGGACCATCGCGCGCCGCGTGGCTTCGTTCGGGTGCTCGATGCCGATCGCGACGAGCACGACGCCGAATGGGCGTCCGCCCTCTCGCGCGGACGCGACCCGATCGCGGACGTAGGCGACCAGCACGCGCTCCGCGTACGCGTCGGCGATCTTCGCGCGGTGCGCCGGCGGCGCTTCGGCGATGTCCGGCGCCGGCCGAGGGGCGACGTCGCCGAGCAGGCGCATGACGCTCGGCATCACCGCAGACCAGCGCTCGCGCTCCGCGACGCGCTCCGCTGCGCCGAGCGCGGTGAGCGCGACCATGCCGTCGCGCGCGGGCACCAGATGCCCGCCCTCGAGGAGCGACTGGAGCGCGCGGCCGAACGCGCCGGTCGCGAACGGCAGCTTCTCCGCCGCGACGTGCGCGAGGATCGACGCCGGCCGCGCCGGTGCGTGGCTCAGCGTGTCCAGCAGATAGAGGCGGAAGAACGCGGTCGCGAGGCCGGTGGCGGTTGGTCGCATGGCTTCATGTGCGGCAGCCGCTTGCTCACCACGCGACGAGCTTCCACACCTCCGGCTCCGTGGTGCCGGCCTCACCGATCTCCGAGAAGAGGCCGACCGCACGCTTCAGGTGGCGCATCGACTCGCCCTTGCGTCCCTGCGCACGCAGGATGTCGGCGAGGTTGTTGTGAAGCGCCGCGATCCGATGGCGGTCGCCGAGCGCTTCGCACTCGGCGAGGGCCTCCTCCGTGAGCACGCGCGCGCGATCGAGGTCGCCCGCGTCCTTCAACGCGAGCGCGAGGTTGTTGAGCGCCGCCGCATGCGCTTCGCGATCACCGAGCTCCCGCGCCAGGGCCACGCTCGTCTCGAGGTGCGCGCGGCTGCCCGCGGCGCCGAGGATCCCGAGGATGTTGTGGGCCTGCGCGAGCGCGCGCTTGTCCGTCGAACGCTCGGCGAGCACGAGGGCCTCGCCGGCCAGGCGTTTCGCGCGGGGCCGATCACCCGAACGGTGCGCGGCGAGACTCCAGTCGGCCAGGATCCGGGCCTGCTCGCCGAGCGACGCGCTCGTCTTCCGTGCGGCGGTGTAGTGACGCTCCGCGTTCGTCCAGTCGCCGCGGCGGTGATGGACCAAGGCCAGCTTGTGCTCGATGCCGGCGCGCGCCGCGGCCGGCGCCTTGGCCGCGGCCGCCTCGTAGCTCTCGATCGCGCGACGGTAGTCGCCGTGCAGCACGTGGACGTCGCCCACGGCCGCGGCGGTGCTCACGGCCGGCTCATCAGCCAGCGTCCCGGCCTCGATCGCGTCGTGGAGCGCGCGCGTCTCGCTCGCCGGCGCGACACCGAGCTCCTGATCGAGCACCCGCACCGCCTCTCGGTACTGGCGCAATGCCGCGGCGCGGTCGCCCGATCGGGCGAGCAGACGCATGAGATCGCGGTGGGCCGGCTCGTGGAGTGGGTCGAGCGCGAGCCGCTGCTTCGCGTGCCCGATCGCGGTGGCCAGGTCGCCGTCCCGCTCGGCACTCTCAGCGAGGCGGGTGAGCGCCTCGCCGTAGCTCGCGCGCAACGCGTCCGCCTCGGCAGCCTGCCATTCGTCGAATGCCGGGCTGTCCCGGAGCGCGAAACCGGCGAGGAAGTCGCCGGCATATAGACCGACAGCCTCCGCCAGGCGACCCTCATGGATCGCGCGGCGGAAGTCGACGACGTCGACCCGCACGCTCGTTCGATCAAGGTCGATGGTCTCCCCCTCGGCCGCGAGCCATCGATCGCGCAGGGCGGCGCGGAGGACTGACAGGGTGCGGCGGAGCGCCCCGCGGGCCTTCTGCTCGTCCGCCTCGGGCCACAGCAGCGCCGCGAGGACCGCGCGACGCTGTGGCTGTTCGGAGACCGCGAGGTACGCCAGCAGCGCCGTCGCCTTCCGCGTATCGGTGACAATGGGGGTGCGGCCGGCGATGACCCTCGGCGCGCCGAGCAGGGACACGCGAAGGTCAGGCACTTCATCTCCTCGTAACGCTTATCGGACGCCCGCCGATGAATCTGTGGAATGAGTATGCGCAGTTGAATCGCGTCGTCGCGGCGCTTGTCGTTATCGCGATCCTCGTGTTGCTGGCCTTCAACGCGCTGTGGTCCGAGTGGCCCTTCGTGTTGATCCCGATCGCGGTCTCCCCGATGGCGTTCGTCGGGGCGCTCCTGATCGCACGCGTACCGCGGAATGTCGTCGGGTGGCTGCTCGCGGCGTCAGGCCTGGCGTTCGCGGGGTCCTTCGCCGGGAACTCGTACGCCTGGGTCGCGCTCGTACGCGAGGGAGGCCGAGCGCCAGGTGGCGAGCTGGCCGGGGCGGTCGCGGCCGCGCTGTTCACGCCAGCGCTCAGCTTCGCGGTGCTCATGCTCCTGTTCTTCCCGTCGGGACGCGGCCTGGGCGGTCGCTGGACCTGGGTCGAGCGATTCTTCGTCGCGTTCGTGGCGGTGCTCGTCGTCGCCAACTTCTTGAAGGACGCGCCCGTCGAGGTGCCGGTCACGAACGGCCAGTCGATCGTGTTCGCGAATCCGTTCGCCGCACACGGCCTGTTCGGCCAGCTCATGACCGCACTCGGGCATCTCGGCGACTCATGGTCGGTGCCGCTCGTCCTGATCGGACCGCTGTCGCTCTTCGTTCGATACCGCCGTTCGGATTCGATCGAGCGGCACCAGATCAAGTGGCTCGCCTACGCCGGCACCGTCTCGCTCGCGCTGATCGTCGCCTCGAATCTGACGGGGGGTGATCTCAGCAACTGGCTCTGGGTCATCGGCGCCTGCCTCCTCGGCCTGCTCCCGATCTCGATCGCCGTCGCGATCCTTCGTTACCGGCTCTACGACATCGACGTCCTCATCCGGCGGACGGTCATCTATGCGAGCGTGTCGGCGATGCTCCTTGCCACGTATGTCGCGGTTGTCGCATTGCTCGAGCTCATCCTCGCCCCCGTCACCGGCGGAAGTGGCGTCGCGGTCGCGATCTCGACCCTCGCCGTGGTCGCCCTCTTTCAGCCGCTGCGGCGCCGGATCCAAAGTGCCGTCGATCACCGTTTCTACCGGGCGAAGTACGACGCAGACCGGACCGTAGACGCCTTCGCGGCGCGGCTGCGCGAGCAGGTGGACCTCGCCGAGCTGCGGAGCGATCTGCTCGCCGCGGTGGGGGAGACGCTCCGGCCGGCGAGCGCGAGCGTCTGGTTACGCGGCCCGAAGCAGTGAAGGCCCGGCTCGTCGGCTGGATCGCGCTCGCGCTGGGGATGCTGGCGGTGGGATTCGTCGTCGTCCTTGTCGCGTATGGCCTCATCCACGGCGGGGCGGGCGGGAGCATCGGCTGGGCGAATGAGCTCGCCTACCTCGCGTTCATGCTCTCGTTCTCGACGGTCGGCGCCCTCGTCGCCTCGAAGCGTCCAGGAAACCCGATCGGCTGGCTCCTGGTGGGGTCGGTGCTCTGCTACGCGGTCGGTGGTGCGGGGGTGACGGTGGCCGGGCCGGCGGTCATCGTGTGGGCCGGCGCCTGGGCCTGGGGCGTAGGCGTGGGGCTCGCGGTCGTGACGCTGCTGCTGTTCCCGGACGGTCACCTTCCATCCCGGCGGTGGAGACCCGCCCTGTGGCTGGCCGTTGCCGGGATGATCGGGTTCGTCGTCGGATCGGGATTCGGTGCTCCGACCATCGGTGACAGCAACGTCCCGAACCCGTTCGTGGTGCAGGGACCGCTTGGGGAGGTCCTCGGCGCACTACAGGAAGCGTTCCCGCTCGTCATCGTCGCCGCCCTGCTCGCGTTGGTTTCCGTCGTGGTTCGCTTCCGCCGCTCCCGCAGCATCGAACGTGAGCAGGTCAAGTGGGTCCTGTACGCGGCGGCGTTGGTCGGGGTCGGCCTCATGGCGCAGCTGCCGATCTTCATCGTCATGCCGCCGGACGCGGCGGCAAACGCGAGCAATGCCATCGCGACGGGCGCGGTCGCGTGCGTTCCTGTGGCCATCGGGATCGCTGTTCTTCGCTACCGCCTCTACGACATCGACGTCCTCATTCGTCGCACGCTCGTCTACGGCGCGACGACCGGGACGATCGCCCTCGCGTTCTTCGCCGGCATCGTGATCCTGCAGGCGGTCCTCCGGCCGCTCACCGGCGGCTCGGAGCTGGCGGTCGCGATCTCGACCCTCGTGTCGTTCGCGCTGTTCCAGCCGTTGCGCGTCCGGGTCCAGCGCACCGTCGACCGCCGGTTCTATCGCGCGAAGTACGACGCCGAGCACACGGTCGACGCGTTCGCCGCGCGGCTGCGCGACGACGTCGACCTCGACTCGGTCCGGGTCGAGCTCCTCGACGCGGTGACCGACACGTTGCAGCCGGCGCACGCGAGCGTCTGGATCCGTTGAGCTAGGAGCTCGCCTCCAGCTGCGTCGCGTACTTCTCCAAGGCCGCGATCACGCCTTTCAGCGCGAGCCCTTCGCCTTCGAGGCGGCGGGCGAGACCCGCTGCCTGCCGCAGGCGCTCGGCGATGAGCGTCCACGCGGCCTGACGGTGGGGCAGCAGATAGCCGCCGATGTAGAAGAGCTCGAACGTCGGGCCAGCGGTCCGGCCCGGAGCGCTCGGGCCGAACGGCAGCGTCGTGAGGAGCTGCCCGAGCGGCTTGATCGCGGCGAACATGAGCCCGACCCCGACGTTCTCGAGCTTCGCCAGCTGCGCCGGGGTCTCATCGGTGTGCGCGAAGAACCGGGTGAGTGCGAGCAGCACGATCTCGTTCACGACGTTGAAGAGATCCGCGACGCGTTTCGTCCGCGGCTCGTCGATGAGCGGGACCGGGTCGCCATACCGATGCGGGCGCACGTGACCGGGCAGCACTGGACGCGCCGGCTCGAACGTGGGATCGGCCGTCCGCAGCGCGAGGAATTCGTCATAGATCCCGAGGAACTTCCCGAAGTGCGCCTCCCGCCAGTCGCCGGTCGCGCCTTCGCCCTGCTCCACGATCACGTCGATGGCCCGATGCGCCGTGGCGAGGTCCTCGACGGCGACGAGGCCGTCCCAATGCATGACCTCGGGGCTCGTCTGGGCGGGCGGCGGTCCGATGAACAGCTTGTCGGCGCCGAGCGTCGCGGTCAGCCACGCGAAACCGATGTCGATCGCGCGATAGAGGTGGCCCACGGTCGAGAAACCCTGGGGCGCGGGCACGATGTCGTCGTCGGCCATGAACGGACGGGCGCGCTCGACGGCGACCTGCGCGTCGGGGTCGTCGAGCGCGACGCCCTCGGGCCGTTCCAGGAACAGGAAGTGCCGGAGCGCCGCCTCACCGAACGGCACGAGCGCGATCTGCACCCCGGCCGGGAAGTGCTTCGCCGCGGTCGGCAGATTCGGGCGGCTGAGATGGGGCGCCGCGCCGATCGCGGTGAGCAGGTTCTGGACCAGGGTGAGGTGCAGCATCTCCTGCTTCGCGACAGTGAGGATGGCCGCCCGCCACCGGTCCACGGCCTCGAGCTGGGCCGCAGTGAGCCCTTCGTCGAGTCGCTGTTTCATCGTGAACGCGGCGAAGAGGTACTCGCAGAGGATCGTGTGCTCGAGCTCGGCGGCTTCGCGCAGGAGGTAGATGAGCTGCTCGCGGTGCTCGACGACGATCGGCGGCTCCGACTCGGCCGGGACGTCGCGGATGGAGCTGCTCACGCGGCCGGTCTAGCGCCGGCCCGTCCAGAAAGCGTTACGGGGCGTCCGGTGCTGCCGTAACGCTTTTCGGACGTCCGCCGCGCAGACTTCGCGACGACGCAATGACGCTCCATCCTGCCCGGTCTGCCGCGCGCGGACTTGCGGCCGCGACCGTCGCCTTGGCGGCGGCTGGTCTCGCCGTGGGCGGCGGGACGCTCGGGGGCTTCAACGGCCTGGATCGATCGGCGTCGCTGGGCGACGTCTTCGAGCTCATCTCGCTCCTGGCCACGGCCGGTGTCGGGCTCGTCGTCACGCTCCGCCGGCCGAGCAATCCGATCGGCTGGATCTTCAGCTCGCTCGCGGTCCTCACGGCCGCTTACCTCGCCGCCGGGAGCTACGCGCTCCGCGCCGTGGTGCTCGCGCCCGGCTCGCTCCCCGGTGGCGAGTGGGCCGCCTGGTTCCGCAACTGGGCAGACCGATCGTCAACGGGGTTCGTCCTGCTGGCCTTCCTGCTGTTCCCGACCGGCCGGCTTGCGTCCCCGCGCTGGCGGCTCGCGCTCGTGCTGCCGCCGCTCGTGGTGCTCGGCTTCGCCGGCCGGGCGCTCGTGCCCGGTCCGATGGACTTCCTCGGGGTGGCCAACCCGGTCGGGCTCGACTGGGTGCCGGCGGATGTGAACGACGGCCGGACCGGCGGCCCGGAGCTCGCGGCCGGCACGCTCGTCGCGTTCGTCCAGCTCGCGATGCGGTACCG
>DATJHW010000099.1:0-36225 GCA_035493615.1 Saccharimonadales bacterium (SeqCode)
CGGCCACGCCCTCGGGACCTGCGCAGGATGAGGCGATGACAGGTGAAGTAGTGAGCGGCGATCGCACCCTCGAGATCGATGGCATCTCGAAGCACTACGGCGACGTCGTCGCGGTCCGCGATCTGTCCTTGCGGGTGTCGGCGGGCGAGTTCTTCGGGTTCGTCGGACGGAACGGCGCAGGCAAGACGACCACGATGCGGATCGTCCTCGGCGTCCTCGCGGCCGATGCGGGCGAGGTTCGATTCGCCGGTGCGCCCCTGACGTTCGCGAGCCGCCGCCAGATCGGCTACATGCCCGAGGAGCGCGGCCTGTACCCGAAGATGCGCGTAGCCGAGCAGCTGAGCTACCTCGGCGCCCTCCACGGAATGACGGATGCGGACGCCCGCGCATCGGCTCTCGGCTGGCTCGAACGGTTCGGCCTGCAGGATCGCAGCGACGCCGAGCTGCAGTCCCTCAGCCACGGCAATCAGCAGCGCGTCCAGCTTGCCGCGGCACTCGTGTTCTCTCCCACCATCCTCGTCCTTGATGAGCCATTCGCCAGCCTCGATCCACTGGCCGTCGACGTCATGACCGCCGTGCTCCGCGAGCAGGCCGCTGCCGGCGTCCCGGTCATCTTCTCGAGCCACGAGCTCGAGCTCGTCGAGCAGCTATGCGATCGGGTCGGGATCATCGACAAGGGCTCGATGATCGCCAGCGGAACGGTCGATGAGCTGCGGAAGGGGGGACGTGAGCGCCGCTGGATCGACGTGCCCCTGGCGCCCGATGCGTGGACGCCCGGGGTCCCGGGCGTGCGCCTCCTCCGGACCGACGGCTCGAGGCGGCTCTTCGAGCTGGATCGGGGCATCGACGACCAGGCGCTGCTGCAGGCGGCACTGGCCACGGGACCCGTGCGCGAGTTCGAGCGTGTCGACCCCAGCCTCGGCGAGCTCTTCCGGACCGTCATCGGCGGGGCAGCAGCATGAACGCGCGATCGTGGAGCCTGGGCGGAGCGCGCAGCCTGCCGACCACCGTCCTCGTCGCACGCCGCGAGATCCGCATGCGTCTGCGCTCGCGTGTCTTCGTCGGCGGGACCATCGTGATGACGGTCCTCGTGGTGGTCGGCATCGTGGCCGCGTCGCTGCTCGCCGGCAAGACCAATCCGGTGCAGGTGGGCTTCAGCGGCGGATCGCAGGCGCTCGAGCGGACGTTCACCGCATCGGCCGCGGGCCTGGGTGCGAAGGTGACGGTCACCGACATCGCCGACGCCACAGCCGGAGAGGCGCAAGTCGCGGCGGGCACGCTCGATGTGCTCGTCACCGGGTCGGCGACCGCACCGACGGCCGTGGCGAAGGCCGCGATCGCATCGAACGTCGAGTCCGCCCTATCCCTTGCCGCGGAGGCCGCACGCCTCTCGGATGCCGGCCTGTCACCCGCGGCCGTCACTTCGGCGATGGCCCTGGTACCGGTCCGGCTTCTACAGCCTCCCAAGGACAACGAGAACCTGTTCGCGAGCCTGGCGCTCGGCATCGTGCTCTGGATCGCGCTCGGCCAGTACGGGAACATGGTGGCCCAGGGCGTCGTCGAGGAGAAGGCGACGCGGATCATGGAGATCCTTCTCGCCACTATCCAGCCAAGCCGCCTGCTCGCGGGCAAGGTCATCGGGATCGGCCTCGTTGGTCTCCTGCAGCTCACGATCGTTGGCGCGGCTGCGCTCCTCGCCGTCCGCGTGACCAATGTCGCCGCGATCCCGGCCCTCGGCGTGGCCTCGATCCTGGGCGACATCTTCTGGTTCCTGATCGGCTTCCTCTTCTACGCGACCGCCTACTCCGCGGTCGGCTCCCTCGTGTCGCGCCAGGAGGAGGTCCAGAGCGCCGTCGCCCCGATCGGGATCCTCCAGATCGCGGCGTACCTGCTCGTGTACGCCGCGCTCCCGAATCCGTCGGGCCCCCTGGCCACGGTGTGCTCGTTGCTTCCGCCGTTCGCGCCGATCCTCATGGCGGTGCGGATGGCAGCGAGCCCCGTGCCGTTCTGGCAGGTCGGCCTGGCAGTAGCGCTGGTCGTGGCATCTACCATCGGCCTGACCTGGCTCGCCGGCCGCATCTACGCCAATACCGCCATGCGCCTCGGCGCACGCGTTCGGTTCATGGAGGCGTTCCGTGGGTGAGGCTCGTGGATAGGTGCAGCATGTTCGGGCCCTACGGGGTCGCAGAGATCGGAGGGATCAGGCGATGGCTCGGGTGAGCGCCCATCCATTCTTGACCCTGCTGGCGGTGCTGTCCGCGATCCTCATCCTGGTCGGCCGGGTCAACCGCGACCTCTGGTGGGGCGAATGGGTCTTTGTCGGCGGGATCGCGGTGCTCGTCATTGCAGGCGCCCTCTTCCTCTTCCTCACGAAGAGGTGAGTTCCCGGGTGAGGGAGCGCGCCGGCGCTCCTAGCGACTCCCCCGCGCTCCGGTCCGCGCCCGCCCCGGCCGCGCCTTCGCCGGGCGCGCCTTCCCTGGGCGCGCCTTCGCGAGATTGTGCGCGACGCCGGCGCGGACGAGCGCCTTGAGCGCCGGTTGATCGAGGACATCGCCCTCGGACACATCGATCGCGCGCGATCTGCCCAAGAGCTGGGCGTTGAAGAGCCGTTTTGGGTCGGGCAGGCTCGCACCCGCTGAGAACGCGAGCCGGACCCGCTCCTTCAGGATGATGCCGACGCAGACCATCCCCTCGTGCTCCCAGACAGCCGAGCCCAGCGGGTTGCTGGGCCGCCGCCACTTCACGTCCTCCGCGATCCGGGGGTCCGCGTCATGCACGATCTTTCGGAGCTTCGCCAGCGCCGCGCCGCGCCAATCCGGTGTCTTCGCGATCAGCTCGTCGACCGGTCCAGTGCGCTTCATGACACCGACGCGCTCCTCTCCGGTCCCCACAATGCCACCGAGTCGGCCGGAGCTCGCACGTTACCGCATCGCGACCTCAGCGCCGGTGAGCGACGCCGCGCCGCCTCGGTCCCACCTACGCGGCCTACGATCCGCAAATGGCGATCCCGAGCGTGGCTGTGATCAACATCTTCCCGGTCAAGTCGCTCGGTGGCGTTTCCATCTCGGAAGCGGAGGTCCAGCCGTGGGGCTTGCGACACGACCGCCGCTGGCTCGTGCTGAACCAAGACGGCACCGTGCTCACCGCGCGAGCCGAGCGTCGCATGCTCGGCCTGACGGCGACGCCGGTCGGCGATTCGGCGATCGAGCTGACCGCACGCGATGGCTCATCGGTGCGCGTCGCGACGCCTGCTGATGGCGAGGTCGTGTCGACCAGCCTTTCGCGCCTGGAGAGTGTTCGTGCCGCAGCTACCGACGCAGACGACTGGCTGTCGGATCAGCTTGACCGGCCGGTGCGGTTGTGCTGGCTCGATGACCCCGGACGCCGCACGATCTCCGTGGATCACGGCGGGCGGCCAGGGGAGCCGCTGAATCTCTCGGACGCGGGTCCCCTCCTGCTCACATCTTCGACCTCGTTGGCCCAGCTCAACGAATGGATGACCGAGGATGCGCACGAGAGAGGCGCGGATCCCCCGACACCGGTGAAGATGGAACGATTTCGACCGACCGTTGTCGTCGACGGGATCAGCGTCGCGTTCGTCGAGGATGGCTGGAGGCAGCTGCGGATCGGCGGCGTCGAGTTCCGCTTCGCGGAGCGCTGCGATCGGTGCGTGCTCACGACGATCGACCCGCACACGCTGGAAATGGGGAAGGAGCCGCTGCGCACCCTCGCGCGACACCGCCAGTGGGATCACAAGACCTTCTTCGGGATCCGCATCATCCCTGCCGGGACCGGCACGATCCGCGCAGGCGACGCCGTCACATCGATGTAGACAGGCCGCGGATCAGAGCCGCGAGTCGTACCGTCGTGCGACTATCACCTCGGCCGACCGTGTACGCCGATCCCGCGGCGCGGCACGATCGGGAGGAAGGGTCCGCTGAGTGAGCACCACGCCCGGTACCGCCGCGGGATCGCGGCCACGGTCCAGGTCGAGGATCGTCGCCGCACTCGCTGTCGCCGCATTCGTCGCACTTCTCGCGATCGGTGCCTGGCTCGTCCGCACCGAATCGAAGCAGCTCACGTGGCAGTCCCTGCTCAACGCCACGTACACCACGAGCATCACGCCTCGCGGCGCCGCGCTCACCAACGGGACATTCGAGGCTGAGGCGGCTCCGGGCTCGGCGTCCAAGATCACTGTGCGTCTCGCCGATACCGCCGCATTCGGGGATCTCGACGGGAACCTGTCGCCGGACGCCGCCGTCGTGCTTGTGACCAGCGGCGGCGGCAGCGGGACCTTCGTGGAGCTTGCTGCGGTCCGCAACGAGCGTGGCGCGGCCCGACCGGCGGCGACCGCTCTCCTCGGAGACCGGATCCTCGTCCGCGAGGTGCGGATCGAGGGCCGACGCATCCTCGTGCGCCTCCGCGCGCGCGGCGCGACGGATCCCTTCAGCCTCCGCACCCGGGAAATCTCTCGCCACTACGCGCTCGACGGGAACAGCCTTGTCCTGCTCGACGAGTCGGAAGCGGAGGTCCAATCGACGCCGGCCGAGGACTACGTCTACCGTCCGGAGCGGCTCGACGTCGTAGCCGGCTCGTCGCGCTCCGTCGGTGGCTCGCTTGCACCCGGACAGATCGCTTCCTACGTGGCGCATGGGCGGGCCGGCGAGATCGTCGATCTCACCGCGAGGAGCGACTTCGACAACGCGGTCCTGTCGGTCTCCGGTCTCACCGATGGGATGACGCTGGTGAGCCGGCGCGAATACGCCGTCCAGCGTTCGCTCGTACTCGCGACCGAGCAGGATTACGCGATCAAGGTGGTCAGCCTGGCCGGCTACCAGCTTCCGTTCGTGCTGCAGGTCGGACTGCGGGCAGCGTCAGAGACGGCGGTACCGACCGCTCGGCCCACCGACGCCCCACTGCCGTCGCGCACGCCATCGCCGGTGCCGACTCCGTCCGGCGCGGCGGGTCTGGCCGAACGACCGCTCGGTCAGGTCTCCGCGTCCGCGGCAGCGTTCGCGCGGTCCCGGGCGCCGATCTGGGGGGTGGCCGTCGTCGTCCCGTCGCGCGGCGTCGTGTTCGCCGAGAATGCCGACACCCAGGTCCCTGTCGCCAGCATCGTGAAGGTGCTCGTGCTGCTCGTGGTGCTCGAACAGGCGCGTGAGGATCATCGTCCGGTCTCGGACGACGACCTCGCGTTGTTGTGGCCGATGATCACCGAGAGCGACAACGACGCGACCTCGCAGCTATGGGAGCGCATCGGGCGGGGCCAGGCGGTGTCCGCATACCTGCGCAGCGTCGGCGTCGGCGGATTCACGCCGGATCCGGGGACGTCCTGGGGCGTGAGCTACGCGTCGGCTCGGGCGATGGCGGCGATCCTCGGGAAGCTGCTGAATGGCGAGCTGCTCGATGCGCCGTCGCGCGCGCTCGCGACGAGCATGCTGGGCGCGGTCGTCCCGGAGCAGCGCTGGGGAGTCACCGCGGGGACCGACGCGGCAAGCGGCGATCGGGTCGCGCTGAAGAATGGCTGGTACCCAGGAGACGAAGGCTGGCGGGTGAATAGCGTGGGGATCGTCTGGCCGCGAGCCGGTGACGCCTACGCGATCGCGATCGTCACCGGCGGGAGGGTGAGCTGGCAGGAGGGCATCACCACGATCGAGGGGATCGCCGCGCCGCTGAATGTGGTGCTGCGGTCGGCGCAATGAACGCGCGTCCCAAGGCCCTTCTCCTCGCGGTCGCGCTCGTCGTCGCGGTGGCCTGCGAGCCGGCGGGCTCTGCGTCGTCTGGTGTGACGCCGTCCGTGTCGCCGCTCGACCCGTCGAACGCGACCTTCAGGATCGACGGTGACACGGTGACGCTGGTGAACGGCCGCGCCGAGCGCGAGGCCGCCCCGGGGTCGGCGACCAAAGTCACCACGATGCTCGCCGATCCGCGCACGTCAGGGGACGTGGATGGCGACGGGCGACCGGACACGGTCGTCGTCCTCGTATACCAGCCGGGCGGCAGCGGCACGTTCTTCTACCTCGCGGCGCTTCTGAACCCTACGAGCGGCGGCACGACGACGCCGGCGGTCCTGCTCGGTGATCGCATCAAGGTCACTAGCCTGAGACTGGAGGGCCGCGCGATCGTGGTCGACCTGCTCGATCGGAGCGCGGGCCAGCCGTTCAGCGTGTCGCCCACCGTCAGTGCGACGAAGCGCTTCGTCGTAGACCGTGGAGCGCTCATCGCGCAGCAGTGAGGGCGGCGGCCACAGGCCGATCAGCGCTCGCTGCTCAGCGCGTCGCTTTCTTCACCAGCGCGGCGATCTTTGCTTCCCCGGCAGGTGTCAGCTCTGTCAGCGCGAAGGCGATCGGCCACAGCTCACCATCGTCAAGGGTCGCGGGGCCGTTGAAGCCCAACGTCGCGTACCTCGCCTTGAACTTGGCCTTGTCCTGGAAGTAGAGGACGGCCTTGCCGTCTTTGTTGTTGTAGGCAGGCATCCCGTACCAGGTCGTCGGCGAAAGGGACGGGGCGTTCTCCTTGACGATCTTGTGGATCCGTTTGGCCATGCCGCGATCCGGCTCACTCATCGCGGCGATCTTCGCGAGCAGGGCGGTCTCGCCTTCGACGCCGCGCGCGGCCGCCTTCTGATCTGCGATGGTCTCCCGCAGCGCGGCCTTTTCCTCGGCCGTGAGTCCCACGCCCTTGGTCGATCCCCTCGCGGGCTTCTTCGTCGTTTTCTTCGCAGCCATATCAGGCCGTGACCTTCTGGGCGACCTTCGCCGGCTGGAGGATCCGGATCGCGTTACCGAAGGGGTCGCGCAGGCCCATGTCCGTACCGTACCCGTGATCCATCGGCTCCTGGGTGAAGTCGCTGACGCCTCGGGCCTGCAGGGTCTCGTAGAGACCGCGCACGTCATCCGAACGGAGGACGAGGCCGCTCATCGCGCCCTTGGTGATCAGCTCGCGGAGCTGCGCGGCGGTGGCCTCGTCGTGCAACGGCGGGCCTGGCTGCTCGAGGAAGATCTCGACCTCGTCGTCAGGAAAGCGCACCGTGAGCCAGCGGAACGAGCCTTGCCTGATGTCCTGCGCCTTCTCCAACCCGAGCTTGTTGACATAGAAATCGAGCGCCTCGTCCTGGTCGAGGACCTTGACGGAGGTGACGTTCAGCTTGGTGACCATCGGTCTCTCCTATCGGTGATTTGATGTGGACACGGCTCAGGCTACTGAGCCGCCGACGCGTCGGCTTCTCTAAAACTGCTCGATCGCATCGCCGTTCCGGCTGCCACCACCGGCCGCGTGCCGGCCATCCAGACGCAGTTCGGCGCCATGACCGGCCCGTGCCCAGCGCGGTAGTCCGACGGCGTCTCGCCGACGATCTCCCGGAACGTGCGGCTGAACGTCCCGACGCTCATGAAACCCACGTCGAAACAGATGTCCGTCACGCTGCGGTCGGTCTCGCGCAGCAGGAACATCGAGCGCTCGACCCGGCGCCGTTGCAGGTAGTGGTGCGGCGTCTCGCCGAAGCAGGCGCGGAAGCTGCGGCTGAAATGCGCCTCGGAGAGATGGGCCACCGCGGCCAGCGCGCGCACGTCGAGCGGCTCGGCGTACGCGCGGTCCATCGCGTCGCGGGCGCGCAGGAGATGCCGGTTGAGCTCTTCGACGTCCCGGCTCACGGTGCAACGCTACGCCAGGCCGAGCGCCGGCCGCGCGCTGCGCTCGTCAGCTCGGTGGCAGCTCGACCACCCGCCACCACGCGGCGGCATCCTCAGGTGCGACAACGTCGAGCTGGCGCGGCGCGTTGAGCAGCTCGCCGCGCCGCAGTCCGGGTAACACCACGTAGTGGATCGAGTCCGGCACGCAGACCAAGGCGAGCACGCGCCAGAGACAGCGCGCGTAGTGCACGGCGGGTGACGGACCGTCCCACTCATAGAGGCCCCGGTAGCTCCCGTGTTCGTCGTTCGCGAGCCACAGCTTGGAGACCAGACCGGGGAACCCCGCGAACAGGGGAGTGTTGAGGATGCTCTCGGTGCGGAAGAGGGCGTGTCCCAGCCCACGCACCAGCCGCAGCTGGAACTCGACCAGCAGGACGCAGGGATCCTCGGTCGCGCCGCGCTCCACGACCGTCTCCCGGAAGACGCGAGCCGTCGTCCCGTTCGCGAAGCGGAGGAGCATCCCGACGTGCTCCGATGGGAGGTGCAGCCGTCTCTTGGCGAGAAGCGCGAAGGTCCTGGCGACGCAGGCCATCTCGGAGCGGGCCGCGACTCCGTACGGCAGGGGAGCTTGTTCGCGCCACGGAGCGGCTCGCGTCGTCGTGATCATCCGGCCTTCGACGGTCGGCGGTCAGATAACGCGGTCATCTCCGGATCCCTCCGAGTTCGCTGGCGTCGAACAACGAGCCTGGGCGACCGGGGACCCGTGGGGCTAGGGCCCAATGTCACATCCGGCTGACCGATAGGTCCTTTGGCACCGCCAGCCGCGCCGTCCGGCCCTTCTTCGTGCTCGGTCGGGACCGTAGCCTCGGATCACCTGGATCTGGAGGAACGACAGTGTGCGCAGTGACGCTCGTGCCGACGCCCGCCGCGGAGGCGTCCCCGGTCAAAGACACGCTCACGGTGACGGACAACCGGACCGGAACGAGCTATGAGCTGCCGATCCAGGACGGCGCGATCCGCGCCACGGATCTCCGGAAGATCAAGGCCGGCAGCGAGGACTTCGGCATCGTCTCGTATGACCCTGGGTTCGTGAACACGGCCGCGTGCCGTAGCGCGATCACGTACATCGACGGAGAGCGGGGCATCCTTCGGTACCGCGGCTATCCGATCGAGGAGGTCGCCGAGCGGAAAACGTTCCTCGAGGTCGCGTACCTCCTGCTCAACGGCGAGTTCCCGACGGCCGAGCAGAGGGATGGATGGGTCGACCAGATCACGCACCACACATTCCTGCACGAGAACATCAAGAAGTTCATCGACGGCTTCCAGCACGACGCCCACACGATGGGGATCCTGCTGTCGACGGTCGGCGCGCTGTCGCCGTTCTATCCGGAGGCGAAGAAGATCTTCGATGAGGAGACCCGCAAGAAGCAGATCGTCCGGCTCATCGCCAAGACCCCGACGATCGCGGCCTTCGCGTATCGCCACGCGACCGGGCTGCCCTATGTCTACCCGGACAACGAGCTCGACTACGCCGCGAACTTCCTGAGCATGCTCTGGAAGACAACGGAGCTGAAATACCGGCCCGATCCGATCCTTGCGCGAGCGCTTGACGTCCTCTTCGTGTTGCACGCCGATCACGAGCAGAACTGCTCGACGTCGACGATGCGGGTCATCGGGAGCTCGCAACCGGACCCGTACTCGGCCGCTGCCGGCGCGGTCAGCGCGCTCTACGGCCCGCTGCACGGCGGAGCGAATGAGCAGGTCGTGCGCATGCTGGAAGGCATCGGCTCGGTCAGGAACATCCCCGACCACATCAAGCGCGTGAAGGCCGGAGAGCTACGGCTCATGGGCTTCGGTCACCGCGTCTACAAGAACTACGACCCGCGGGCGCGCATCATCAAGCGCGTCGCCGAGGAGGTCTTCAGCGTCACCGGCCGCAACCCGCTCATCGACATCGCGATCGAGCTCGAGAAGATCGCGCTCGAAGACGACTACTTCATCAGCCGCAAGCTTTACCCGAACGTCGACTTCTACTCCGGGATCATCTACCAGGCCATGCGCTTCCCGGTGGAGATGTTCCCGGTGCTCTTCGCGATCGGCAGGATGCCTGGTTGGCTCGCGCAGTGGCAGGAAGGCATCCTCGATCCGGAGCAGAAGATCGCCCGTCCGCTGCAGATCTACACGGGGACGGCGGAGCGGCACATCGGCTGACCGATGACCTCCGGCCCGCGCCGGCTGGGTCGAATGGCCCTATGGAATGGCCACCGGTCGACGCGAGGATTTCCGGATGATCGACGCTTCGACGGGCCGATCCGCGAACCCGCTGACCGCCAATACCCTGACGGGTAGGCTCGTCGGCCTGGACGGCGAGGTCTTCCAGTTCGAGACCGACGAAGGCGAGCGGATCGTGTTCACGTTGGTCGCGACCTCGGGCGTGCGGCCCCACCATCTCGAAGGGATCGTTCGGTCACCGGTGCGCATCGCGGTCACGATCGAGGGCCCTCACGAGCACGCGATGGCAACGCGCGTCGGGCCTTGCGAGCAATATCACCCGGGGCCGCCGTCACCATGCGGATGCGCATGAGGTGCGCTGAACGCTGACTCTTCTCAGTTCGCGCCAGTACACCTACTCGGCGCCGCCGAGGATGGTTCGTGTCGTAGCTGCTTGAAGTCAGACGGGCGTGGTTGTTACGACCCGCGACGTGTCAGCCGCATCCCGCAAAGAGGGCATTGCCGAGTCCAACGGCCCTGGCACCTGCCCCGCGGTCGTCCGGAATATCAGTCTTCGGGAAGAGCGGCAAAGTCCTTCTTCGTTCTCATGTACCAGCCCATTCCGCCGATGGGGTTCTTCCACCTGCCCTTCATCGCCTTCAGGGCCTCGTCGTGCGTCGTGTCGCCCTGAGCGACCGCGTCCTTCAGGTGGCGGTCTTGGGCCTTGATGACCTCATCAGCCGTCTGTCCCCGAAGCGCGAGGTCACAGGGTCCGCCCATCTGCTTGCACGTCATGGTCTTCATCGATCTCAAGATCCTCTCATCAAGTGCGCTCGCGCGGCCCCTAGTGTGCAGCGGCTGCCGCGATCCGGTCATGACAGACACGTCATGACACGGCCCGAGCCGACGTTCACGCTTCGTTCCGACTGAGCTCAGCACCGCGACGGCTCGGTATGTTCCTGGGGAGGTTGTCTTGACCGCTGCGGATCCGGTCACCACGAGGTCGTCGATCGCTGGGCGCGCGTCCGCCGGTCCTGACATGCGACGGTCGAACTCGCTCGTCGCGGGCGCGTTCTACCTGCTCACCTTCGTCTCGATCCCGACCCTCGCCCTGTATGCCCCGGTGCGCGATCCGAGCTTCATCGTCGGCCCGGGCCCGGACGGCGGCATCCTCATCGGCGCGATCCTCGAGATCGTCGTGGCCCTTGCCGGCATCGGCACCGCGGTCACGCTCTTTCCGGTGGTCAAGAGGCAACACGAAGGGGTCGCGCTCGGTTTCGTCGGCTCCCGGGTCGTGGAGGGTGGGGCCATCTTCGTCGGCGCTGCGTGCCTCCTGACGCTCGTCAGCCTGCGACAGGCGGGAGTCGGATCAGAGGCGTTGGTCACCGGCCGAGCGCTGCTCGGGATGTATGACCGGATGTTCCTGCTCGGACAGAGCTTCATGCCGGCCGTGAACGCCCTGCTCCTTGGCTCGCTGCTGTTCCAGTCGCGCCTGGTGCCGCGAGTCCTCCCCGTGATCGGGCTCATTGGCGCGCCACTGCTCGTCTCGGCCGACATCGCCGTGCTGTTCGGTCTCATCGACAGGAGCTCGACTCCGGCGCTGCTCACCGCGCTCCCGATCGCGCTGTGGGAGCTCTCTCTGGGCGTCTGGCTGGTCGTCAAGGGCTTCAGGCCCGCTCCGATCCTCCTCGAGTAATGGTCGTCTCCTTCACGACTTTCCCCGCCCGGTCGTACGTCCGCCAGACCCCAACCTGCGTGCCACGATCGAACGAGCCGCTGCGCATGAGGCTGCCGTCGCGCCTGAAGAATTTCCACGGGCCGTGCATCTCGCCAGCGAGGTTCGCGCCGCGGAAACGGACGTTGCCGTTGTCGTAGTGGTCCGTCGCGGGAACGGTCTTGCGACGCGCCACGGTCATCGGAACGCCCCTTACGTCTTCGCGACGAATTTCAGCGAGATCGAGTTCACGCAGTGCCGCGTGTTCTTCGGCGTGAACTGCTCGCCGGTGAAGACGTGGCCGAGGTGTGCGCCGCACGCGGCGCACTCGATCTCGACGCGATGGCCGTCGTCGTCCGGGACACGGTCGACGGCGCCTTCGATCTCCTGGTCGAACGACGGCCAGCCGCAGCCGGAGTGGAACTTCGCATTTGACACGTACAGCGGGGTCTCGCAGCGGCGGCAGACGTAGGTGCCCTCGGCGAAGAAGTCGTCGTACTCACCGGTGAATGGCCGTTCGGTGCCCTTGTTCACGATCACCCGCGTCTCTTCTGGCGTGAGCTTGTTCAACGCTTTCATTCCGTGCCCTCATGAGCCCGTTATCTCGCCGACCATGTTCTCACCAGCCGGTCGGCTCAGCGCTCACGGAAGCTCCACGTCAGGATGACCGCCGGCTGATCATCTCGGGTCGCTCCGGCGGCCTCGTAGGTCGCCAGCGCCGCCGTGTTCGCGTCATCGGTCGCGACCCACATGCCATAGCAGTCAAGAGAACGCGCGATGCCGGCCAGTCGCTCGACGAGCGCGCGACCGACACCGCGGCGGCGGTGGGCCTCGGCCACCCCGAGCTCGTACAGGAACATCTCGGCACCCTTGTCGGGGTGCACCGTCTCGATACCGCTGACGAAGCCGATCGGCGTCGACCCGTCGTAGGCGATCAAGAGATGGTGCCCGGGCTCAGCCAGAAAGCGAGCGGTCGCGTCCCGCTTCGGCTGCCTGTCGAACAGATCCGCAGCCGCGATCACCTTCTCGACATCGCCCGCGCCCAGCCGAGTGATCTCCACCTTCGGCATCGTATCTTCGGGATCGCGGCGGGCGCGCAAGATACGTATCCGCATGTACGACACCCCGCGTTCGATCGACGACATCCTGACCCAGCTGACGGAACAACCGAAGGCGATCGCCAGGCTGACCGTCGGTCTGCCGCGAGCTCGATTGCACAAGCGCCCGCGGCGCGGCGAATGGTCGCTCAACGACGAGCTTGCGCATCTGCGGTCCTGCTCGGACATGTGGGGCGGGTACATCGCGACGATCCTCGCCGAAGATCACCCGACGATCCGGGCGATGAATCCCACCCGCTGGATCATGAGCACCGACTATCCCGATCTCGACTTCGCGCCCTCGTTCCGCGCCTTCACCAGGCAGCGCGCCAAGCTATTGGCGCTGCTGCGATCGCTCCCGAAAGCGAGCTGGTCGCGCCGCGCGACGGTGACTGGCGCGGGACGGCCGCGCGAACGGACGATCGGCGAGTACGCGCTTTGGCTGGCAAACCACGAGCGATCCCATCTCAGGCACATCGAGCGGGTCGTCACTGAGGCGCCGAGACGGAGGACCGCATGATGAGATCGCGATCGAACTAGGCCCGCCGTAGTACTTCGGGCTCTCGTACCGCAATCTCGGGCGGCGCGTTGTTGGGGTGAACGTATGAGAGCAGGTCGGCTCGCACTCGCGCTCGTCCTCGCGTTCATTTGCGCGTGCTCGTCGCCCGCGGTGACGCCTTCGGTCTCACCCTCCGCGCAAGCTCCCAGTCAGGTAGCGGTCGCTTCGCCATCCTCGTCACCGTCGCCGACGCCCACGGCAAGCCCGACCGCCTCTCCTTCGCCGGCACCGACCCCGAGCCCGTCACCGACTCCCGCGCCAACGCTCGTCCCGACGCCCCTGCCGACCGTCGCCACGACGATCCCGTCGATCAAGCTCGCACGCGCGATGGGCGGCCTCTCCTTCAACTCGATGACCGGCGCATTCCAGGCAGCCGACGGCCGCTGGTACGTCCTCGAGCAGCCCGGGCGGATCCTCACCTTCCGCGAAGGCGACGCGAGCGCGACGGTGTTCCTCGACATCCGCGACCACGTGGACTTCGGTGGCGAGAAGGGCCTGCTCGGCTTCGCGATGTCGCCAAGCTTCGCGAGCACGGGCGTGTTCTTCGTCGACTACACCCGCGGGGGCCCGCTCCGCACGGAGATCGCGAGCTTCACCTCGAATCGGATCGTCGCGGACAAGGCGAGCGAGGTCGTCATCCTCGAGATCGCCCAGCCGTACGACAACCACAATGGCGGGCAGCTCGCGTTCGGTCCGGACGGCGAGCTCTACATCGGGATGGGCGATGGCGGGTCCGGCGGCGACCCGCTGCGCAACGGCCAGAACAAGAACGTCCTCCTCGCCAAGCTGCTGCGCATCAACGTCAGCGATCGGACGCACTACACGGTCCCGTCGGACAACCCGTTCGCCGCGGGTGGCGGGCGTGGCGAGATCTGGGCGTACGGCCTGCGCAACCCGTGGCGCTTCTCGTTCGACACGGCGACCGGTCTCCTGTGGCTCGCCGATGTCGGGCAGGATGCCTATGAGGAGATCGACCTCGTGTCGCGCGGCGCGAACTTCGGCTGGAACATCATGGAGGCGACCCACTGCTACAACGCGTCAACCTGCTCGACGAGCGGTCTGACGCTGCCGGTGGCCGAGTACCCGCACAGCGTCGGCTGCTCCGTCACCGGCGGGTTCGTGGATCGCGGCGCCGCTCCGGGCCTGGGCGGGGTGTATCTCTTCGGCGATTACTGCAGCGGCCGGATCTGGGGCATGCGCTACACGAACGGCCAGATCGTCGGGCCGGTCCAGGTCGCGACGTCCGGCTTCTCGATCGGCTCGTTCGCGCAGGACCGCGCCGGCGAGGTCTACGTGCTCGAGTACGGGTCGTCCGGCGGCTTCTACAAGGTCACGCGCTGACGATGTGAACCCGACGCGAACAGCGGCGGGCCGCTGTCAGCGCCCCGTCGCGACCACCCGAACGACAACGATGACCGCGGCCGCAGCCGACGCCAGCAACAGCGCGAGCAGACCCCGCGCACGGTCGCGGGAGGTGACGAGCAGGACCGCGAAGGCCATCAGGGATACGGCGGCCAGCTGTATCGGCTCGAGGGCCGGCGCGAACAGCAGGAGGATCACGGTGAGCGCGGCTACCAGTTCTGTCGAGTGCGCCCGGGCGGCGTTCATCGATGCACCTCGACCGCCAGCATCGCCAGTCGCGCCAGCCGAGGCTAGGGTCGTTCGCCGCCGTCGCTCGGGTCCTTCGGCCCAGGATCCGGGCGGCGGGCCACCGGGTGCGACTACCCACCTGCCTGCGGTGACCTCGGCGTAGGCGCGGCGGCTATCCTCGCCGGCCATGGCCGAAGAGCTCGTCGTGTGGCACGACTTCAACGTGAGCGTCGTGACCGCCTCGGCGGCGCTGCTCGGGCTCCTGTTCGTCGCGCTCTCCATCCACATGCGGGTCCTGAGCGCCCGGGAGAACGCGGAGCTGCGGGCCGTCGCGCGGACGGTCTTCCTCGCGTACGTCGTCTCGCTCGCGATCGGCTTCCTCGCGCTCATGCCCCAGACGCTCTGGGCCTTCGGACTCGAGCTGCTCGCCCTCGTCCTTGCCGCCACCCTGCCATTCGCGGCCGCGGCGCGTGACGGATTCCGAGCGGCCGGCGTCGGCTACGACCGGCGCGTCACCATCGTCCAGTTCGGCGCGGGCATCGCGCTGTTCGTCGTGAGCATCGTCACGGCGATCGCTGTGGCGACCGGCGACGCGCGGGCGCTGTATGCGGTCGGTGGGATCGCCGTCGTCAACCTGCTGTGGGGCGTGTTCAACACCTGGGAGCTCATCTTCCGCGTCCAGACCCTCGACGCGGGCTGAGGCCGATCCGATTCACGCGATCAGCGCGATCGCCTCGCGCGCGATCACCACGTCCTCACGCGCGACGATGACCACGATGGCGACCGGTCGGGCCACGAGGACCGCGTCGCCCTCGACCGGCTCGTCAGCGACAGGCGGCACGCCGATCGCCGCGAGGCGGCGCACGATGTCCGCCCGGACGGTGGCCGCATGCTCTCCGATGCCTCCGGTGAAAACGATCGCGTCGAGGCGGGGAAGCGCCGTCGCCGCGGCGGCGACGGCCGCGGCCGCGGACCGCGAAAACATCGCGATCGCGAGTGCCGCACGGTCGTCGCCCGGCGCGAGGGCGATGAGCTCGCGCATGTCCGCGGTCCGTCCGGAGACGCCGAGCAGTCCCGAGCGGTGCTCCAGCGTCGCCTCGAGCGTGTCGAGGTCCAGCGAATGCTCCCGCTGTGCGGCCAGCAGCACGCCGGGGTCGACCGACCCGGCCCGCGTCGCCATCATCAGCCCCTCGAGCGGCGTCAGGCCCATCGACGTGTTCACCGAGCGGCCCTGCCAGACCGCGCTCACCGAGCATCCGGCACCGAGGTGCGCGACGACGATGCCGAGGTCACGACGGCCGAGCAACGTGCCGGCCCGCTCGACGGACCAGCTGACCGAAAGACCGTGGAATCCGTACCGCCGATAGCCCCAGTCGGTGTGCCACTCGTACGGCAGCGCGTAGAGATATGCCTCGATCGGCAACGTTGCGTGGAACGCGGTGTCGAACGCGGCCGCGTGCGGCATCGTTGGGAACGCGGCCCGCGCGGCGGCGATGACCTCGGCGGCGACCGGATTATGGAGCGGCGCTCGGGCCGCGAGATCGCGAATGCCCTGGAGCACCGCATCGTCGATCACGGTCGCGCGCGTGAATCGCGAGCCACCGTGCACCACACGATGGCCGACGGCTCGGAGGCCGGTCGGATCGCGGACCGCGCCGCCCAGGCCATCCACGGCGTGATGGAGCGCGTCGGCGGCATCCGCCTGCCCGCGCATCGGAACGGTGATGCTCGCCGCGGCGCGCTCGACGCCCTCCGCGAGCACACTTGCCTTCAAGGTCGACGATCCCGCGTTCAGCACAAGCACGCGGTCGCGCATGCGGCAAGCGTAGGGCGGCTGACCGCGAACGGATGAAGGGAGCGTAGGCATGCCGACGGAGGCGGAAGCAGATCCCGCGGTCCCGCTCTCGCCCAACGACCTGGCGCTGATCGACCGGTACTGGCGCGCCGCCAACTACCTCGCGGTGGGACAGATCTACCTTCTCGACAATCCGCTCCTTCGCGAGCCGCTCCGTCCCGAGCACGTGAAGCCGCGCCTGCTCGGGCACTGGGGCACCACTCCGGGGCTGAATTTCATCTACGCGCACATGAACCGCGCGATCCGGCGGTGGGACCTCGACGCGATCTTCATCGCCGGACCCGGCCACGGCGGGCCCGCGGTCCTCGCGAACGTGTATCTCGAGGGCACCTACACCGAGATCTATCCGGACGTGTCGCGCGACAGCTCGGGCATGCGGAGGCTCTTCCGTCAGTTCTCATTCCCCGGTGGCGTCCCGAGCCACGTGTCGGCCGAGACACCTGGGTCGATCCACGAAGGCGGCGAGCTGGGCTACTCGCTCGCGCACGCCTACGGCGCGGCGCTGGACGACCCGAACCTCATCGCGTGCTGCGTGATCGGCGATGGCGAGGCCGAGACCGGAGCCCTCGCGGCGTCGTGGCACTCGAACAAGTTCATCGATCCCGTGCGCGACGGCGCGGTCCTTCCGGTCCTCCACTTGAACGGCTACAAGATCGCGAACCCGACCGTGCTCGCGCGGATGCCGGAGCGGGAGCTGCGCGCCCTCCTCGAGGGATACGGCCACGCGCCGATCTTCGTGGAAGGCGATGAGCCGGCGGCCATGCACCAGCTCATGGCCGCAGCACTGGATCGGGCCGTCGCCGAGATCGGGCGGATCCGCGACGCGGCCCGCGGCGCCGGACACGCGAGCCGGCAGCCCTGGCCGATGATCGTCCTTCGTACACCGAAGGGATGGACCGGCCCGAAGCTCGTCGATGGCCTGCCGGTCGAGGGCACGTGGCGAGCGCACCAGGTGCCGATCGATGCTGCCCGCACGAACGACGAACACCGTGCGCAGCTCGAGCGATGGATGCGCTCGTATCGGCCGGAGGAGCTGTTCGACGAGAACGGCACGCTCGTCGCCGAGCTCGCGGCCCTGCCGCCGACGGGCGAACGCCGGATGAGCGCCAACCCGCGAACCAACGGCGGTGCCCGGTTGCGGGACCTCGATCTGCCGGATTACCGCGACTACGCCGTGGCCGTGCCCGCGCCCGGAGCGACGTCCGCCGAGCCGACACGGGTGCTCGGAGCGTTCCTCCGCGACGTGATCGCGCGCAACCAGGATCGATTCCGGCTCCTGGGGCCGGACGAGACGACCTCGAACCGGCTGAATGCCGTCTTCGACGTGACCGACCGGGTCTTCGCCGACACGATCCTCCCGACCGACGACCACATCGCGTCGCATGGGCGCGTCATGGAGGTGCTCTCGGAGCACGTCATCGAAGGCTGGCTCGAGGGCTACCTGCTGACCGGCCGGCATGGCCTGTTCAACTGCTACGAGGCGTTCATCCACATCGTCGATTCGATGTTCAACCAGCACGCCAAGTGGCTGAAGGTCACCCGAGCCCTCCCGTGGCGTCGTCCGATCGCGTCACTCAACTACCTGCTGTCGTCACACGTGTGGCGGCAGGATCACAACGGCTTCTCACACCAGGATCCAGGGTTCATCGACCATGTGGCCAACAAGAAGGCGGAGGTGATCCGCGTGTACCTTCCGCCCGACGCGAACACCCTGCTCTCGGTCGCGGACCACTGCCTGCGGAGCCGGGGCTACGTCAACGTGATCGTCGCCGGGAAGCAGATGGAGCAGAACTGGCTGCCCATGGACCAGGCGATGGCCCACTGTGCGCGAGGCGTCGGGACCTGGGAGTGGGCGAGCACCGACGACGGGCGGGAGCCGGACGTCGTGCTCGCGTGCTGTGGCGACGTGCCGACGCTCGAGACGCTCGCGGCTACCGACCTGTTGCGGCAACACCTCCCCGACGTCCGCGTCCGGGTCGTGAACGTGGTCGACCTCATGCGGCTGCAGCCCGATTCCGAGCACCCGCACGGTCTGGGTGATCAGGACTTCGACGCGCTCTTCACGACCGATCGGCCCGTCATCTTCGCGTACCACGGGTATCCGTGGCTGATCCACCGTCTCGCCTACCGCCGGACCAACCATCAGAACCTGCACGTCCGCGGCTACAAGGAGGAAGGCACGACCACGACTCCCTTCGACATGGTCATGCTGAACGACCTCGATCGGTACCACCTGGTCATGGACGTCATCGATCGGGTTCCCGGTCTCGGGGAGCGGGCGGGCGACGTGCGTCAGCTGATGGTGGACCGGCGCCGCGCGTGCCGCGCCTATACGCGCGAGCACGGTGAGGACGCGCCGGAGATCACGCAGTGGGCGTGGGTACCTCGAGGCTGATCGAGGACGACGGAGCCTTGAACGGCTCGGACCATAACGTCGCGACGACCGCGACGCCAAGGGCCACCGCCCACTCGAGCGGATCGAGCGGTGCAACCTCGAAGAACCGCGCGAGTACCGGGATCTGCAGCACCGCGACGAGCGAGATGGCCGAGCCGGCCACCACGAGGGGCAGCGCGCGGTTGCCCGCCGTCGAGGCGCGCCAGAACGCGCGTGCCGGCGACCGCGTGACGAGCACCAGCAGGAGCTGACCGCAGAGCAGTGCCGTGAGCGCGAGAGCCCGGGCGTGCTCGACCAGGGAGCCGCGCCCAAGGTCGCCGAGGTAGAGCGCCAGCACCGCGGCCGTCAGCGTGATGCCGAGGACGACCGGACGGCGCAGGTCCGAGAGGGTGATGAGCTCCGCGGCGGATGGCCGAGGTGGCCGCCGCATGATGTCGGACGGCGGCGCGTCCGCCTCGAAGACGAGCGACGACGTGGGGTGCACGACGATCTCCAGCCAGACCAGGTGGATCGGCAGGAGCAGGATCGGCGCACCGAGCAGTGGGATGGACACGGCTGCAAGGAGCAGCGGGATGTGAAAGGCGATCAGGTACGCAAATGCGCGGCGGAGGTTCTCGAAGATCCGCCGGCCATCGCGGATCGAGTGGACGATCGTCGCGAAGTTGTCGTCGAGAAGGACCATCGTGGCGGCGGCGCGCGCGACCTCGGTGCCGCGGCGGCCCATCGCGATCCCGATGTCCGCTTCACGTAGCGCCGGCGCGTCGTTGGTCCCGTCGCCGGTCATCGCGACGACGGCACCGCGGGCGTGCAGCGCCCGCACGAGCTCGTACTTCTGCGCCGCCTCGATGCGCGCGAACACCGTGATGTCGGCGACGGCCCGCGCGCGCTCGTCTTCCGATACGCGATCGAGCTGCTCGCCGGTCATGACGTGGCCGGCGCCGGGGAGTCCGAGGTCGCGCGCGACGGCTTGGGCGGTCGCCGGATGATCGCCGGTGATCATCACCACGCGGATGCCGGCGGACCGGCACTCATCGAGCGCTTCGCGCACGCCCTCGCGGATGGGATCGGCGAACGCGACGAGGCCGCGGAACGTCAATGCGCGCTCGGCGTCGGCCCGAGAGGCGGCGCTCGATACCGGTCCCGAGGCGATCGCGAGGATCCGCATGCCGCTTTCGGCGAGCCGCGCGTTGGCCGCCTCGGCCAGTGCTCGCAGGGCGGGGCTCGCGTCGGTCCGGTCGAGCATCGGCTCGAGCGCGCCCTTGGCAAAGGCTTCGAGGCGGCCATCGCGGCGCCACACCTGCACGGTGGACTTGCCTCGAGGGTCGAACGGATAGCTCGCGACGAGGTCGCCGTCAGGCGTCCCGGTTGCATCGCGGAGGATCGCCGCATCGAGCGGGTCGTGGCCGCTCGGCTCGCTCGCACGGATGGCCGCCTCGAACAGGCGAGCGCGATCGATCCCGGTGGCGATGCTCCCGTCCGCCTCGACGAAGAGCCGCAGCTCGAGGCGACCCGCGGTCAGGGTCCCGGTCTTATCGGTCGCGATGACGGTCGTCGAGCCAAGCGTCTCAACCCTCGCCAGACGCCGGATCAGGGCGCGATCTCGCGCGAGCCGCCACGCGCCGAGTGCCAGGTACAGCGCGAAGACCATCGGGAACTCCTCGGGGATCGCGGCCATCGCGAGCGAGATTCCCGCCACGACGGCGACCGTCCAGCTGACTCCGTGCGCCAGCTCGACCACGGTCACCCCGGCGGAGGCCAGCAGGGCGACGATGCCGACCGACGTCACGAATCGCCGGATGCCGCGCTGGAGCGGAGTGGGCGGTTCGGCTATGCCCGCGACGAGCGCGCCGATCCTGCCGTAGCGCGTTCGTGGTCCGGTCTCGACGACGATCGCCTCTGCCCGGCCCGAGAGGATCGTGGTTCCCGCTTGAGCCACAGCGTCGCGCTCCAAGTCGACAGGATCGGACTCTCCGGTCAACGACGATTCGTCGACGATGAGCCGGCCGTCCGCGACGATGGTCGCGTCCGCGGCGATCACATCGCCCTCGCGCAGCATGATGCGATCGCCCGGCACGACCGCGTTCGCGGGGATCGTCTGCAGCCGGCCATCCCGCCACACGGCGGCGACCGGACTCGTAAGCCGCTGCAGTGACTGGAGCGCGCGTTCGGTGCGCAGCTCGAGCACGACGCTCACCGCGGTGATCGCGACCAACGCGATGAGGCTCACCACCGCGTCGCCGACGTCGCCCACGCTCAAATACACCCCGCCGGCGACGAGGAGCAGCACGGCCATTGGATCCGTCAAGACGCGGCGCAGCCACGTGAATGGACCGGGCGTCCGCGTCGGCGGGACCAGATCGTTCGGGCCGTACTGAGCAAGGCGCAGCAGCGCCTCCGCCGCGGTCAGGCCCAGCGGCTCGGGCGAGGCGCCAAGAGCGGAGGCATCACGAACGAGGGTCACGTGCGATCCACGCTCGCGTCCGGCTGGCGGCCGGGATAGGGCCGAGCGGACCACCCGGAAGGACCGATGGGCTCTCGCCGGTCGCTGCACGCATGCCTAGCGTGCTGGCGATGACCGCATCGACCGTACGGCTGGTCAGGGTGTGCTTCAGCTGCCTCATGTGCGGCCTCGACACACCGAACATCGAGGTCCGGATCGACGATCTGAGCCGCGTCGCCGTGCGCCGCGCGCTCGCCGGCGTGGTCTCGGATCTCGCGCCGATCTGGGACGAGTCGCTCATTCCGCACTGTCCGCGTTGCCGGGGTCGGCTTCTGCTCGAGTTCGGCTCGGTCCCGAGCTGGCGCGAGCAGCAGGCCGCTGCCGAGCCCGTGGCATGACCGGGCGCACGTGGCTCATCGTCACGCCCGCGACCGGTGGACCGCTGACCGAGCACGACTGGTTCGCCGAGCTGCGGCCGGTGCCTGACGAGCTCGCGCCGCGCGATCGGGTCGCGGTGATCAGCTGGCCGGATCGGGGCATCGACCAACGGCCGGTGCTCGCGGGGACGGCCACCGTCGTGAAGCTCTCGCGCGAGGCGCGCATGTTGCGGCTCCGGCATCGGGTGGCATCGGTCCCGGGGCACGAGGTCGCCGTGACCTCGTTCGGCACGAAGCTCGCCGCCGCACGCGGCTGGTGGGCCGTACGGCGGGAAGATCTCCTCGACACGCCGCGACTCCTCAGCGAACGCGACTTCGCCTTGATCGAGGATGCCCTCCTGGCCACCGCACACGCATTCGGCCCGGTCGCGAAGCGACCGGCGCACCGCCGGCCACGCACGCCGGGCCGGCGCGCGCTGATCGCCGGACGAGCGAGCCGGAGGTAGGGGATGTTCTACCTGTTCGTGCTCGGCGCGGCCCTGGTCATCGCGATCGTTGTCGCCCTCGTCCGCGATGACGTGCCCGACGCGCGCTTCTGGACGCTCCTGCTCATCGGATCGGTCACGCTCGGCCCGCTCGCGACCGTGCTCGTCGGCACCGTGGGTGTTCCGGACGGCGTCGATGTCTTCATCGCGCTGGTGCTCACGCCGCTCGGCTTCACTGCCGGCGCGTTCGGTGCGGGCCTCGTCATGGTCCGAGGCGGCAGGCATCGGGACCTCGGGGTCGCGCTGCTCATTGCCGGCGCGAGCGTCGCGCTCCTCGCGATCTACGCGGGCTTCGCGATCGTGGTGACCTCGCTCGAGGGTGGCGAGCCCTCATACCAACGGGCGATCGAGCTGATCGTCCAGCTCGGCGTCGCGGCCGGCATCACCATCGGAGCCGTGGGCGCGATCCTCGTCTATGTCCAGCGGGGCACTCATTACCCCGGCTCGTTGCGGAGGCTCCCATGACCGCGATCCTCGACGGCGGTCGGGACGTCCACGTGACGAACACGTGCGTCTCGTACATCTGCATGCGACCGGACCACCATCGTCTTCGCACGGCGGGCCACCGCGTCACGACATATCGCGAGCAACGCGCGCTCTGTCCGGCCGCGGCGGCGGAGGGTCACGAGTGGTTCGCGGTGCCGGACCTGTCGCTCGACGTCCTCGCGGGCTTCGGCTGGATCCCGCGCGACGTTGCCGAGGACGAAGAGGGCCAGGCGACCGTCGGAACCGGAGTCCACGCGTGACGGTGAGCGACCTCGTCGCGCAGCACAAGGACGAGTACGCGACGGACCTCATCGTCGTCGGCTCGCGCCGGAACGGCGGATTCGTCCGGCCGGCAGCGGCGACCGGTGCCGCGGGCGCGGTCCCATCCGGCACGACCCAGGCACGCTGATGCTCGGCACGCTGGAGCCGGACCAGATCGATCGGATCCTTCATTCGGAGACCGTCGGGCGTATCGGGGTCTGCGCCGACGGCCGGACGTACGTCGTCCCCATCACATATGTGTATGACGGGAACAACGTCTACGGCCATTCGGCGGTGGGTCTCAAGATCAAGATGATGCGTGCCGCGCCCGACGTGTGTTTCGAGGTCGACCAGGTCGACGACCTCGCGAACTGGCGGAGTGTGATCGCATGGGGCCGGTACGAGGAGCTGCCCGGCGACCTTGCGACCGCGGCCATGAATCTGCTTCGGTCGCGCCTCTCTCCGCTGACCTCGAGCGAGACCGCCGGCCCCGCTGGGCACCCGGTCGGCGAGGCCGGCCTGGCCGGCGTCGCGTTCCGCATTCGCCTCAGCGAACGCACCGGTCGCTTCGAGAAGCGATGATCCCGGCGGCCTCGTCGTGCTCCTGCATGGAGCCTGACTAGCGACTGGCCGCGATCTCCGCTGCGCCGCTCGGCACGACGAGCACCGAGCATGGTGCACTCTGCAACACGCCCCGCGCGACGCTCCCGAGGAGCAGGCGTTCGATCCCTGTCCGCCCGCGGCTACCCATGACCACGACGTCCGCCGGCCACTCACGCGCGGCGCAAACGATCTCGGCCGCGGGGATGCCGAGGCGCACCTCCGCCTCGCTGCGACGACCGGCCCGCGCGAGCAGCTGCACCGATCGCGTCGCCAGTTGCTCGTGCTCGTGCTGCGTTGCCGCGCGGGAGGCCACGAGCGTCCGGCGCGCGACGACCTGCTCGGAGGGCGCGATACCGGAGTGAAAGTGCGGATCGACGTGGGCGACGCTGACGACGCGCACCCTCGCGTCGCGGAAGATCTCCCAGTCCGCGACGAGGTCGCGGGCGCGGCGCGCGTTCGGGGAACCATCCTCGGCGAAGATGACGCGTTCGAGCGCGCCGCTCCCGCGAGCCACGAGGATCGGACAGGGTGCGCGGTCGACGACCTCCGCGCTGACCGAGCCGAGGACGAGCGAGCCAAGCTGGCTGCGGCCGTGGCTGCCGACGACCACGAGATCGGCGCGCGACGAACCGGCGTCGTCGACGATCGCCGTCGCGGCCCGGCCCTCAAGGACCGCGCACTCGACGCGGAGACCGCGCCGCTCGAGCGGAGCCGCGAACTCGGCGAGCTCGCGCTCGATCGTGGCGGTCGCGCCGGCAATGACCTGGTCGCGCATCGATCCGGGCAGCCCGGCGAGCGACGGTGGGGTGCCGAGGGCCGACACGATACGCACGAGCGCGTCGTCGGGCAGCGCAAACCCGGCGACGAGGTCGCGAGCGACTTTCGCCTGAGCCGAGCCGTCCGAGGCGAGCACGATGGTGAAGGTCATGTGATCGCGGTGCCGAGTGCCTTGCCGATCCCGTACGTGACCGCGGCGGCTACGATCCCGATGGCGAGCTGGCGGAGACCCGCGCGAAGCGCGGACTGCCCGGTGATCACGGTGATGAGCGCGCCCACGCCGAAGAGCGCGAGCGCGCTCAGGACCGCCGCGACGACGATGGCGGGCGTCCCGGTCGTGAAGGCGAACGGGACGAGCGGCACCAACGCTCCTGTCGCGAACATCGCGAAGGACGTGCCCGCCGCGACCCACGCCGACCCGCCGAGGTCGTGTGGATCGATGCCGAGCTCCTCGCGCGCCAGCGCGTCGACGGCTGCTTTGGCGTCCCCGTGCACCAGCTGGCCGGCGATCGCGCGGGCCTGTTCCGCGGCGACGCCCTTCGACTGGTAGATCAGCGTGAGCTCCTCCTCTTCCTCCTGCGGCGCGGCGGCCAACTCCTCCGTCTCGATCCCGATCTGACGCGCGAAGAGCTCGCGCGTACTTTGGACCGAGAGCCACTCGCCGAGCGCCATCGAGATGGACCCCGCGAGGATCCCGGCGACCCCGGCGAGGGCGATCGTGCGGCTGTCCGAGGTCGCGCCGGCGATGCCCATCACCAGACAGAAGTTCGAAACGAGCCCGTCATCAACGCCCAGCACCGCCGCACGCAGGGCGTTGCCGCCGGTCCGATGCCGTCCCTCGAGGCTCGCGATGCCCGGACCGGTGATCCCGCTCCCAGCGATCTCGCGGAGGAGCCGCGCGTGAGACCGTTCGTCGCGCGGCAACGATGTTCCGCTCGCCTCGGGTTGGTCGTCGTAGGTGCCTTGGTCGCGGGTCTCGCGACCGCCCATCGTGGCGGCGATCGCGCCGGCGCCGAATCGCCGCGCGACGGCGGCGAGTATCCGGGCCCGCCACGAGGGCCGGGGCATTCCGGTCCACGCGCCGGCAGCACGCAGCTTGGTCTCCCACAACGAGGCGTGGCGTTCCTCGGTCTGCGCGAGATGCTGGTAGACGGTCGCGAGCGGGCCATCGTGTTCCGCCTCGGCCATGGCGCGATAGGCGGTCGCCCCGTCGACCTCACCTTGGAGGTTGGCCCGCCAGCGGACGACATCGTTCGTCACGAACGCGATGATGCGCCGGCCGTCCTCGCCCGGCAGCCGACGTTCGACCCACTGGAACGGGACCATCGGCACTCGCAGATCGCGTGGTCTCGCGCGATGATCGTCGAGCCCGAGGGATCTGCCAGAGGGACCGATTCCAGAGATCCGATCAACGGAAGCGGTCACGGGAGCGGCATCAAAGACGGTCGGCGATGGCATCAACGACCGGCTCCGCCGCGAGGAGGTGGGTCATGAACACCTCATCGAAGGCCGGCAGGTCGCTCGGGTCTTCTTATGTCCGCCAGTTGACAGTCGTCGCAGGAGGACGGGACTTCCGACCCTTCCCGCGGCGGGTGCCCAGGGCCATGATGCTCCGAGCGGGCACGCAGTCGGAGGAAGGATGAGCACGCAGAGCCTGGCAGTGCTCCCCACAACCGCGAGCGCCGTGAGCGCCTACGCGCCGGTCGCTGAGGTCGACCGGCCGGTCGCGGCTTCTGCCGCGCGGCCCACCCCCGCCCACCAGTCCGACCTCTTCGCCATCGTGGTCCACGAGCTGCGCCAGCCGCTGACGGTGATGCGCGGACAGCTTCAGCTCGGGCAACGGCAGATCGGGAAGGACGAGACGCGCGAACGCGAAGCCATGACCCTGGCGATCGCGCAGGTCGATCGCATCGACAAGCTCCTCACCGCGCTCCTGGATGCCGGGACCTTCGTGTCGAACGGTCTCGATGTCGAGATCACGACGTTCGATCTCCTGCCAGTGGTGACGAGAGCGATCGCCCGGCACGAGGAAGGCTCCGCGCGATCGATCATCCTCCGGTCACCGGACACGGTGCGGGTCGGCGGTGACCCCGAGCGCACGGCCGAGATCCTCGACAACCTGCTCGGCAACGCTCGCAAGTACAGCCCGGCGGATGCGCCGCTCGACGTTTCGGTGGTCGTCCTCGGCAGCACGGTCCGGGTCTCGGTCGCCGACCACGGTATGGGCGTACCTGTCGCGGAGCAGTCGCGGCTGTTCACCCCGTTCTATCGCGCGTCGACCACCCGCCACATCCCGGGAACGGGCCTCGGATTGCATCTCAGCAAGCGGTTCGCGGAGCGGCAGGGTGGGCGGCTCTGGTTGAGCGCGAGCTCCACGGCCGGCAGCACGTTCACGCTCGAGCTCCCGCTCGCGACAGAGCGTCCAGCGCAGCTGGTTCGCTGACCTCGCCGCCGCCCGCCGGCGCCGATCCGGTGACGTAGTGCTCAGCCAGAACGCGACCTTGGACCGCCGCCCACAGGTCCTCCGAAACGCACGATGAGCGCGATGCGGCGCACCATCGCCGAGCCCGGGCTGGCGACGCGGGACGCGGCGACGATCGTCGCCTCGACCCAGGTCCTGGGCGGGTTCACGCCCGCCGATCGAGCGCACGCACCGGACGACGTGGTCGCGCCGGACGCCGGCGGGCTCAGCGAACAGGACGCCGTGCGCCGGCGCGCGCGCGGACTCGGCAATCGGCTGCCGCCGGCGACCGGCCGGACCTACCGGCGGATCGTGCGCGAGAACGTCTTCACGTTCATCAACGAGGTCATCTTCGTGCTCTGCCTCGCGCTGCTCGCCCTCGGCCAGTGGAGCGATGCGCTCGTGTCGATCGCGGTGATCAGCGTGAACGTGCTCGTCGGCGTCGTTCAGGAGATACGGGCCAAGCGCGTCCTGGACCGGATCGCCGTGCTCACGCGTCCGAAAGCCACCGTCCTGCGAGATGGGACCGAGCGCGAGATCGACCCGGCGGAGATCGTCGTGGGAGACGTGCTCGTGATCCGTCCCGGCGACCAGGTCCTGGTCGACGGTCCGATCGTCGGCTCCGGCCGCATCGACGCGGATGAATCCCTGCTCACCGGTGAGGCCGACCCGATCTCGAGAGGACCCGGGGATGAGCTGCACTCCGGCACATTCGACGTGAGCGGCACGACCCGATATCTGGCGCGGGCGGTCGGCGACGATTGCCTCGCGAACCGTCTGACGGTGGGGGCTCGCGCCTTCCGTCGGGTCCAGACGCCGCTTCAGCGTCAGATCCGTCTGATCGTCCGCGTTCTCCTCCTGATCGCCGGCTCGTTCGGCGTCATGCTCGTCGCCGCCGCGATGATCGACGGGCTCCCCCCGGTCCAGATCGTCCGGATCGCCGTCGTCGTGGCCGGTCTCGTCCCGAATGGGCTCTTCCTCGCCATGGCCGCCGCGTACGCGATCGGGGCCGTGCGCATCGCGGGACAGGGCGCGCTCGTCCAGCAGTCCAACGCGATCGAGTCACTGAGCAATGTGGACGTTCTCTGCTTCGACAAGACGGGCACCTTGACCTCAGGACGGCTCGAGGTGGTGGCGCTCCGAGCGTTCGCGGTCGGTGAGGATGTTGCCAGGCGTCTCGTCGGTGGCTTCGCGGCCAGTGTGACCGCCTCGAACCGGACGAGCCGGGCCATCGCGGCGGGGTGCCCAGCCGATCGGCTTCCGGTCCGCGACGAGGTCCCGTTCGACTCAGCGCGGCGCTGGAGCGCGATCGTGCTCGACGACCCAAGCCACGCCGAGCTCGTCCTCGGTGCTCCCGAGGCGCTGCGGCCGCGTCTCGCGCCGGATGCGCGGGCGGCCGTCGACGCGGCGGTCGCCGACGCCACGACCGCGGCGTTGCGGGTCGTGCTCCTGGGCCGTGGTCCGGCCGTCGATGCCGCGGTGCCGCCGGCGGTTCCCGCGCTGCCCGTCATGCTGACGCCGATCGCGCTGGTGACGCTCCGGGACGAGCTCCGGCCGGACGTGCGGACATGCCTCGCCGGCTTCGCCGATGTCGGGATCGCGATCAAGCTCGTCTCGGGAGACCACCCCGAGACGGTCCGTGCTGTCGCGACGCAGGCCGGCGTTCCGCCGGCGGGCCGGGTCGTGCTCGGCGAAGCGATCGGCGCCGCCGACGACGGCGAGCTGCGCCGGCTCGTACGGGAAGGGACCGTCTTCGCCCGCGTCACGCCACAGCAGAAGGAGCGCCTGGTCGGCGCGCTGCGCGACGATGGACGATACGTCGCGATGGTCGGCGACGGAGTGAACGATGTGCCCGCCCTGAAGCGGTCGGACCTTGCGATCGCGCTCAACGGTGGTGCGCCCGCGGCGCGGGCGGTAGCGGATCTCGTGCTGCTGAACGACTCATTCGCGACGCTACCGGCGGCGTTCCGTGAGGGGCAGCGCATCCAGAACGGGATGCAGGGCGTCCTGCGACTGTTCCTGTCGCGGATCGCGTACATGGTGCTGCTCATCGCCGGGGCGGCTCTGGTCGATGCGGCGTTCCCGTTCACCCCCAAGCAGAACGCGGTGGTCACGCTCTTCACCGTCGGCGTGCCCGCGATCGCTCTCGCCGCCTGGGCGCGGCCCGCGCCCGCCCGGCGCCGGCTCGTGAGCGCGCTGGCCCGTTTCGTCGCGCCGGCAGGGTGGAGCCTCGCGCTGGTCGGCCTGGTCTTCTACCTCGCGTACCTCCTTGTGAGCGGGTCTTCTGAGCTCGCGCAGAGCGCCCTCACCGCACTCTCGGTCTTCGGTGGCGTCGGACTGCTGCTATTCGCATCTCCTCCGGGCCATGACGCGGCCGCGCCTGACGTCGTGCCCGCGGGAGCGCGGTCCGCGGTGCTCGCGAGCTTGCTGCTGCTCGGTTTCGTCTGGGTCGCGCTACATCCCGACGCAAGCCGGTTCTTCGATCTGGCGCCTCTGTCGGAGGCCGACCTGGCCATCGCGGCGATCGTCGCGATGGCGTGGGCCGGTGTGCTCCGCTGGATCTGGCGCGCACAGCTCCTGGACCGGCTGCTGGGCGTCGATCTGCTCCCCGCCCCGGGCGACGCCGTGCCGTCGACGCGCACGTAGGTCCGAAGGTCCGCGAGCCTCGGGACGAGCGGCACTAGGCCCGGCTGGCCGCGAGCGCGAGTCTCTTTTGTGATGGCCGTTTCGGTCGGACACGCCCCGAGCCTGCTCGCCGAACGTCTGCCTGAGCTTCGCAGAGTGCTCGAGACCTACCGCGCGTCAGCGCGCCGTGAGATCGCGGCCGGCGAGCGCGAGCTGGCCAGGCCGGCTGTTCCAGAAGATGAGGGCATCGCCCATGGTGCGGCGGCGGATCTGTACGAACGCGAGCTCCGGCTTACGGACATCAGCAGGTTCAAGCGTGAGCTCTACGAGATCGAGGCCGCTCTGGGCCGGATGGGCGCGGGCGTCTACGGCTTCTGCGTCGATTGCGGCCGGCCGATCCCGCTCGACCGGCTGGTCGCGCGGCCGCAGGCACCGCGCGATCTGGACTGCGCGCGGCACACGGAGCGCGAGGTGGCCCTGTGAGATCCGCGGAGGTGATCGCATGATGTTCCCCGGGTACCCGTACATGGACCAGAGCTGGATGGGCTGGATGATCGCGGGCTCGGCGCTGTTCTGGCTCGCGCTCGTGGCGCTCGTGGTCCTCGCCATCGTGCGCTTCGCCCCGACGCGCGAGCGTGGGGATGCGCTGTCCCTTCTCGACCAGCGTCTCGCGCGCGGTGACATCGACGCGGAGGACTACCGGGCGCGCCGAAGCCTCATCGTCGAGCGGTAGGGCCTCACGGCGGTGCGACGGATCCGAGAATGTCGCCGACCTGGACGATCCGGCGATCGAGCTCTGCGATCGCGGGACCGTCGACGGAGCGGCGTATTGGGTGGGACCAGGGACGCTCTGGCGCACCATGAACACGACCCGTGGCGCGGAGCTCGCACGGTACGACACGGTCATCCGCCTCCGCGTGCCTCCCGCGGCGGAAGGCTACGACCACGAGAACCCGCTACGGCGCGAGTCGGCCGCTGCGGCTGCTCGGATCGACGAGCGGATCGCGATCGCCTGGGCCGGCCACCCACACCGCTTCGTCGTGGCCGCGACCGAGTCCTTCGCGGTCAAGGCCGCGCGGACGCTCGAGATCCTGCACGCCGGGATGCCACGGTCCTGCTCGCAGCACCTCCCGCGTCTGGCAGCGTCCGATGCTGGCCCGATAGACCATTCCGACGTAGGGCTGAAGCGAGCCGCTAGCTGACGACGAGCTCAGCCGCCTCGTCCTTGCTGTCGTCGGTCTGGCGGACCACCGGAGCCGGTGGACACCGGCAGCCTGGGTCGTCGGCGTTCGCTTCGAATGGGAACCGTCGTCGCTCGCCGCACGCGCGGCAGTCGTACCACTGCTCGAAGGACCGGTCCATTGCACACCTCCCAGGAGGCTCGTCCGCGGCCGGCGTTGGAACCAGTGTGTGTGCGCGCGGCCGCAATTCAACGACCGCCGGACCCCAATTCGATGGCCGTTGGTCCCAGCGGCACCCGAAGGCGAGCCGTTCGACTCTGACGATCCCACCGGACCGCGGCGCACTCTGCTATCCAATGGACGGGCGACGCGACGGCGGAGGAGGCGAGGCGAGGTGACCTTCGAAGGTGGCATGGCCGTCCTCACCGAGGATGAGTGCCTGGTCCTCCTCGGGTCGCACGAGGTCGGCCGGATCGCGTTCAGCACCGACGATCGGATCGAGATCCTGCCGGTGAACTACGGCATCGAGGGCAGGATCATCGTCTTCCGGACGAACGCCGGGACCAAGCTCTCCGCGGCCCGCGCCAGCGCGGTCGCCTTCGAGGTGGACGGCTGGGAGCCGGCGTCCGGCGTCGGCTGGAGCGTGGTGGCCAAGGGCCGGGCGGAAGAGATCACGATGAATCCGGGTCGCGCGAGCGAGCACCTTCGCTGGGTACCCGTCCACCCGGCGGCACCCGGCGACCGGTGGCACTGGATCGCGATCATGCCGACGGAGATCACGGGCCGACGCTTCAACGTGCCGCCGTCGGGGACGAAGCCCGCCTAGGTCCCCGGGCTCGATCGAGGCTGCTGCAGCAACGTGCGAAGGACCATCGGCAGGATCCCCCCGTGCCGCAGGTAGTCGACGTCGCTGTCGTTGTCGAGACGGGCGATGACGTCGAAGGAGCGAGCCGTTCCGTCGCTCGCCACGACGTCGACCGTCACGCGTGAACGGGGCTCGATCCCGCCGGCGAGGCCGCGGATCGAGAAGCGCTCCTCGCCGGTGAGACCGAGGCTCGCGAGCGATGTGCCGGCCGGCAGCTCGAGCGGGAGGATGCCCATGCCGACGAGGTTGCTTCGATGGATCCGCTCGAAGCTTTCGGCGATGACGGCGCGCACGCCAAGGAGGGCAGGGCCCTTGGCGGCCCAGTCCCGCGAGCTGCCGGATCCGTACTCCTTGCCCGCGATGACGATGAGCGGGATGCCCTCCGTCCGGTAGCGCTCGGCGGCGTCAAAGATGGTCAGGACCTCGCCGTCGGGGAGGTGCTTCGTCCACCAGCCCTCGCGGCCGGGGACCAGGCCGTTGCGCAGCCGGATGTTGGCGAACGTGCCGCGGATCATCACCTCGTGATCCCCGCGCCTCGCGCCGTAGCTGTTGAACAGCCGCGGTTCGACCCCATGCTCGATGAGGTAGCGGCCCGCCGGGCTCGCGGACGGGATGCTGCCCGCCGGCGAGATGTGGTCCGTGGTCACCGAGTCTCCGACGACCAGGAGCGCGCGGGCGGCGATGATGTCGGACAGCGCCGGAGGCGCCGCGCTCAGCCCCTGGAAGAACGGCGGCTCGCGCACGTACGTCGAGCCGGGGTCCCAGGCGAAGACCGCTCCGGATGGCGCGGGCATCCGGCGCCAGCGCTCGTCTCCCTCGAAGATGGCGTGGTACTCCCGTTCGAACATCTCCACTCGAACCGACTCGCGGATGACCGTCGCGACCTCCTCTGCCGATGGCCAGAGATCACGCAGGTACACGGGCTCGCCGGCACCGTCCCGACCGAGGGGATCCGCGGTGAGGTCGGTCCGCACCGTGCCGGCGAGCGCGTACGCGACCACGAGCGGCGGCGACGCCAGGTAGCTCGAGCGCACGAGCGGATGGATGCGACCCTCGAAATTGCGGTTGCCCGAGAGGACCGCGACGACGTTGAGACTCTCGTCCTTGACGGCCGCCTCGACCCGCGGATCCGCGAGGGGACCGCTGTTGCCGATGCACGTCGTGCAGCCATAGCCCACGAGGTAGAACCCGAGGGCCTCGAGCGGCTCCATCAGCCCGGCGGCGCGGAGGTAGTCCGTGACCACGCGTGACCCCGGGGCGAGGCTGGTCTTGACGGTCGGTGCGACGCGGAGGCCGCGCTCGACCGCGCGCTTCGCCAGCAGCCCCGCGGCGATCATCACCGACGGATTCGACGTGTTCGTGCAGCTCGTGATCGCCGCGATGACGACCGAGCCATCGTGGACCCCGGGGCTTGGTGGCGCCGTCGGGCGACCGGCCCGAGAGCTCTCGACGTCGGCCGTGCCGCCTTCATCGTCGAAGCGCTGCGCCGCGAACGCGGTCGGCCCGCGAGCGTCACCCGCCATGAAGCTTTCCCAGACCCCGGCCAGTCCGACCCGATCCTGCGGCCGCTTCGGGCCGGCGAGACTGGGCTCGACGGTCGCGAGGTCGAGCTCGATGAGCTGGCTGAAGACTGGCGTCGGCGTCTCGTCCGTGCGGAACATGCCCTGGGCCTTCGTGTACCGCTCGACCAGGTCGACGAGCTCGGGCTCGCGGCCGGTGGCCTCGAGGTAGCGCAGCGTCTCTTGATCCGGCGGGAAGAGGGCCGCCGTCGCCCCGTACTCGGGGCACATGTTCGACAGCGTCGCGCGATCGGCGACGGAGAGTCCCGAGAGCCCGGCGCCGCAGAACTCGACGAACGCGTTGACCACGCCGGTGCGGCGGAGCAGCTCGGTGAGGGTGAGCACGAGGTCCGTCGCCGTGGCGCCCGGGCGGAGCGCCTCGGTGAAGCGCACGCCGACGACCCGCGGCGTAGACAGGTACATCGGTTGCCCGAGCATCGCAGCCTCCGCTTCGATGCCGCCGACGCCCCAGCCGAGGACGCCCAGCCCGTTCACCATCGTCGTGTGTGAGTCGGTCCCGACCAGCGTGTCGGGGATGGCGATGCGGGCGCCCCCCTGCTCGCGCAGCTGGACCACGCGCGACAGCCGTTCGAGGTTGACCTGATGGCAGATCCCCATCCCCGGCGGGACGACCCGGAAGTTCGGGAAGGCCTGCTGGGCCCAGCGGAGCAGCGCGTACCGCTCGCCGTTGCGCTCGTACTCCAGGTCGATGTTCCGCTCGTAGGCGGCTTGCGCCCCGAACGAATCGACCTGCACGGAGTGGTCGATCACGAGATCGACCGGGATGCTCGGCGCCATGTCGCTCGGCTCGATGCCCGCACGAGCGAGGGCCGTGCGCATGGCGGCGAGATCGACGACCGCAGGCACGCCGGTGAAATCCTGGAGCAGGATCCGCGCGGGCAGGAAGGCGATCTCGGCGCTCGGATCCGGGGACCGCGGCCACTGCGCGAGGGCGCGCACGTCGTCGGGACTGGCGACGCCCTGGAATGTCCGTCGCACGATCGATTCGAGGAGGACCTTGAGCGTGACCGGGAGCGGCGCCGGATCGCCCAGGCCCGCGTCGCGGACCGCGTCGAGCGGGTGGTAACGCACTTCCGTGCCTGCCAGCTCCCGATGCGCGAAGGTGCGGTCCGCCGAGCCGGTGGTCGTCATGATCCGATCGAGCGTAGGGCGATGCCGCCAGGCCCGCGCGCCTCGACCGGTCCGGTGCCCGATCTGTGTCGAAGGCACTTCGATATCAGGAGCAACGGCCCTCGCGGATCCGGACCTGAACGGCGACCCTGAAGGATGGCCCGCGATCGACGGTTCGCGGGACGTCTGCGACCGAAAGGAGATCGTTCCATGAAGCTCGCACCGACCCCCATCAAGCGCGATTTCATCTCCATGCGCGAAGCCCTGGATCGTATCGTCGAGGAGAGCCTGGTCTGGCCGTTCGGGTTGTTCGACGGACCATCCACGACCTTCGCCGTCGATCTGCGTGAGACGACCGAGGCGTACGTGCTCACGGCCTCGTTGCCAGGGATGAAGCCGGACGACGTGGACATCACCGCGACCACTGACAGCATCAGCGTCGCCGGCGAATACAAGACCGAGTCGACGACCACGGACGCGACCTTCCTGCGCCAGGAGCGGCAGGCCGGCGTGTTCAAGCGCAGCTTCGCACTTCCGCTCCCGATCGATCCTGACCGGATCGAGGCGATCCAGGCCGACGGCATCCTCACCGTCACGATGCCCAAGGCCGAGGTGACCAAGCCGGCACGCATCCAAGTAAAGGCGAAGGGATAAGGCCATGACCGTCATTCAGACCCGCGCCAAGACCGACAGGCAGATCCAGCTCGACGTGCTCGCCGATATCGCACGGGACTTGTACTTCAAGCCCGCCGAGATCGGGGTCGAGGTCGACGACGGCGTCGTCACACTGACGGGGACCGTCTCCAGCTACTTCAAGATCGGCGAGGCCGCGACGATCGCGTCGATGGTCCCGGGCGTCAGGGACATCGCGAACAAGCTCGTCGTCGGGCTGGTCGGCGCACCGCGCGACGACACCGCGATCGCTCATGCGGTCCGCAACGCCCTCGAATGGGATGTGATCGTCCCGGACGACCGCATCGAGTCCGTCGTCCGCAACGGCATCGTCACCCTCAAGGGCACGGTCGACTACTGGTATCAGCGGAAGGCTGCCGCGGACGCGGTCGCGCGGCTGCTCGACGTCGTCAGCGTGAACAATCACATCGTCATCGCGCCGCCGCTGCGCACCGACACCGAGATCCACGACGAGCTGAAGGCCGCGCTCGAGCGCCGGTTCCCCTTCGAGCACATCGACGTCGCCGTCGACAAGGGTCACGTCATCCTGCAGGGGAGCGTTCCGAGCTACCGCGTGCGCCGCGAGGCTGAGACGATCACGTGGGCGACCCATGGCGTCAAGGAGCTGACGAACAAGCTGAACGTCATCTTCTGATCCGCCATCCTCGTCACGTTGACCGCGCCGGCGATCCGCCGGCGCGGTCACGCATTCACCGCCGTGATTCAGGCGTTCCCGGTCGTCGCGGTCCACCGCAGGGCCGCGAGCGCGGAGGCCACCGCCAGCAGGCCGCCGGACACCGCGAAGAGTCCCATGGCCGGCATCGCCGACCAGACTGCGTTCTCGGCCGCGCCGCTCGTCGCGACCGCGTCCTGGTAGGTCGCCCACCAGGAGCCGAATCCGCCACCGATGAGCACGGCGTAGGCGATCGGCGCGGTCGCCATGCCGACCGCCGCAGCACCTGGATCGTCGCGCCCGAAGAGCGCCGCGCCGAGGGCGAACAACGCGACGCCGGCCGCGATCAGGGACACCACGTCCAGCGGGATCGCGGCATCGCCCAGCAGCACGGCCACAAAGCCGCCGAGGCCGAACAGTGCACCGGCGCCGCCCAGGATCACCGCACCGACCGCGAGACCGATGGAGCCGGTGCCCGATCGAAGCGTCGATCCGGTGGGGGTGTGGTGAGTGATGG
>DATJHW010000100.1:0-5412 GCA_035493615.1 Saccharimonadales bacterium (SeqCode)
ACGGCGTGCCCTCGCCGACCAGCAGCGCGGTCAGCTGGCTGACGACCGTCGTCTGTTCGGTGGGGTCGGGAAGGATCCCGATCCGACCGGCGAGGAACGACATGCCGAGGAAGATGGCTCCGAACGACGTGCCCATCAGGACGAGGACGACCTGCGCGCGTTTCCACTCGGGCGGCTTGAACGCCGGCACGCCGTTCGATACCGCCTCGGTGCCGGTGAGCGCGACCGAACCGGACGCGAACGCACGCAGGATGAGGATCAACCCGAGGGCCTGGGCGCCCCCGACCGGCCGCCACGCCGAAGGGGCCTCGTACACCGGGAGGGCTCCGGTGGCGGCCCGCCACAGGCCATACGCGAGCAGGCCGAAGATCGCGACGAGATAGGCGTACGTCGGGATGGAGAAGAGCGTCGCGCTCTCGCGGAGTCCGCGGAGATTCCCGAGACACAGAAGCCCGACGAACGCGACACCCAGCAGCACGCGCTGGTCGTAGAGCCAGGGTGCGATGGACGTGAGCGCCGCGACGCCGGCCGCGATCGAGACGGAGACCGTGAGCACGTAGTCCGTCAGGAGTGCCGCAGCGGCGGTCAGGCCCGCGGCGGGCCCGAGGTTGTCGCTCGCGACGATGTACGAGCCACCGCCGTTCGGATACGCGCGGATCGTCTGCTGATAGCTCGCGACCACGATCGCGAGCACCCCGACGATCGCGATGGTGATCGGCATGGTGAGCGAGAGCGCGCCGATCCCCGCGAGCGTGAGCACCCGCATGATCTCCTCAGTGGCGTACGCGGACGACGAGATGTTGTCCGATGCGAACACCGCGAGTCCTTTGAGGACGTCGATCCGCTCGTGGATCTCGCGCTCGGTCGGGATCCGCGCGCCGAACAGCGTGCGCCGCACGCGCTCCGCGGCCCGGCCGGCGCCGGAGCTCGGCGCGAGCACCTCTTCGCCGGCGACGAGGTGGCCCGGGCCTCGCCGGACGAATGATCCCCGGGATGGCCGGACGATGCGGACGTAGCGGTCTCCAGGTCGCTGGCCCTGCTCAGGCTGCCGCTCGACGAGGTCGATCTCGCCCTGCGCCTCGTGGCTCATCGGCGGCGTCGGCCCGACCGTTGGAACGTCACCGTGACGGCATCGCCGTGTGCCTGAGCCGCGCTGCCGTTACGCGCAGTCGCTCGGCGAGCTCGACGCGGAGGGTCGCTGCGGGCTGGATCGGAGCGGGGGCGCGGCGCACGGCCTCGGTGTAACGACGGATCCGTCAATTGCGGCTCAACGAAGATGTCGCGTTCCTCAACGAACGCTCAACGTTGGCAGGCGACTTGCCCAAGGACGGTCCAAACCAGGTCGGAGGAGACGCGTATGGATGCCCTTGCCCTGTTGAAGGATGACCATGACAAGGCCAAGAAGCTCATGACCGAGCTCGAGGAAACGACCGAGCGCGGTGTCCGGACCCGCGAGCAGAAGTGGACCAAGCTCCTCAAGGATCTGACGATCCACGAGAACATCGAAGAGGAGATCTTCTACCCGGCCCTGCACGACGTCGACGACAAGGAGCTCAAGGACATCGTGCTCGAGGCCCTCGAGGAGCATCACCTCGTCGACGACATCGTCGAGCAGCTCAAGGACACGCCGTTCGACGACGAGCACTGGGCCGCCAAGTTCAAGGTGACCAAGGAGAACGTCGAGCATCACATCGGCGAAGAAGAGAACGAGATGTTCAAGCTCGTCCGCAAGAATTTCACGAAGGATGAGCTCGAAGAGCTGGGATCGCGCATGGAGGCGAGCAAGGCCGAGCAGATGCACGAGGCGATGCCCGAGCGCGACCAGGTGGAGCTCTAGATGGGCATCATCGGCTGGATCGTCATCGGCCTCATCGCCGGCGCGATCGCGCGCCTGCTCATGCCGGGCCCGGACCCGATGGGCTGGCTCGGCACGATCGTCCTCGGCATCGTGGGCTCGCTCGTAGGCGGCACGCTCCTGAATCTGATCTTCGGCGGTGGCCTCGAGCTGAGCGCCGCCGGGATCCTCGGGTCGATCCTCGGCGCGCTCATCGTGCTCTACGTGTGGCGCCGGATGCGACCGGCGGCGGGCGCTCCCTAGCTTTCCGCGACCGAGCTGGCGCGCGCCGCGGTCGTCGCGGCGCGCGCCAGCTCATCGAGCGAGGCGCCCTCGACCGTGCTCCACTCGTGGCCACTGGTTTCGCCTGCGGGACAGAACGCCCACTTCCCCTCGTTGACCGTGAGTCCGGTGCCGTTGGGCGCCGAGCGCGGCGGATGCGCCGCCGCAGTGCAGATGTACCCGACCGATCCCGTCTCCATCCGTCCACTCCGTTTGAATGGATTCGCGCCTGCTGGCCTGTCCAGCAGCCGCCAACAGAGCGCCGAATGCAGACGCCGTGCCAGGGTCCGCACGCCCGCACGCCTCGGTGGGCGAGCAGGCCGCGACCATGCGGCGCTCAGCGGTTGCGGAACTGCCGGAAGTGGCGCGGGCTCCGCCGGACCTTCGTCCCATCCTTCGGGATGATGCTGATCGAGCCATCCTCCTCGAGGACCGCGGCGGTGACGTCCGCCAGGTCGGCGATGCCGTGCTGGCGCGCGGCCATCTCGAGCTCCTCGATGTCGATCCGTTCCTTGTCGAGAGCCGCTTGCATGGGCTTCCCATCCCGCAGGAGAAGGGTCGGCTCACTCGCAACGAGGCGGCGGAAGAACGGGACCCGACTGCCCCAGCGGCCGACCGCGATGTTCACGACCGTGAGTGTCGCCGCGGCCAGCATCCCGCCGATGAGTGAGTTGTCGCCTCCGGTCATCGCGTTCTGCACCGCGTTCGCGATGACGAGGATCACCACGAGATCGAAGGGCGTCATCTGGCCGAGCTCACGTTTCCCCGCGGCGCGCAGGAGCACGAGCACCGTCATGTAGACGACGAAGGTCCGAAGGAGGATCTCGTACCACGGCGTCGTCATGTCGAAGAGATTCACGGTGTCTCCCCGCGCGCGAGGGCCTGCAGGTAGCGGATGATCGACCACCGCTCGTCGTCCGAGAGCCGCGGCTTCCCGGTCGCGGGATCGACATCAGACCACGCCGGCATCGAGGTGCCCGGGATGCCGCTCGAGACCCAGTAGAAGAGCTCGCCCGGCGCGTGGAGTGGCACGTGGACCTGGAGGTTCACCGGGTGGGGGAACAGCGTCTGCGCGAGCGCGCCGTCGCCCTTCGCGACCGGACCGTGGCAGAGCGCGCAGTTCGCGTTGTACAGCGCCTTGCCCTTCGCGACCGTGTCGGCCGTGTCCGGCGTGGGGTTCTGCACGAACCGCGCGGTGAACGGGACCGCCGGCGTCGGGATGTTCGGCGCGACCGTGTAGCCGATGACCAGCGCGACCGCCGCAAGGCCGGCCAGGATCCCCGCGGAGATCGCGGTACGGCGGTACTCCTGCCCGCGCCGCCGGCGCAGCACGGCCAGCACCGCGAACAGCACGATCCCGACGCCGAGAGCGATCGCGATCTGCTCGAAGCCCTGACGGCTGATCGTCGGCAGGGTCATGGCCGCGGCTCCTCGCGATCGCCGGTCGCGACCGGAGCGGCTGCGACCCCATCCTTTCGCTTCTTCTTCTCTTTGCGCGACGACCACCAGTACAGACCGCCGAAGATGGCGAGCGGCAGGACGATCTCGATGAGGAACTCATCGACGAAGGTCCCGTGGAGGAGGATCACCAACTCATGGTGACACGGTGAACGCGTAGTCGGCGGCGTCGGCCGGGCCGCCGATCTGGATGCGCATCGTCCACTTCCCGGCGCCAAGCGCGGGGATGTCGATGCTGTAGCGGCCCGAGCCCTGCTCCGTGGCGGTGAAAGAGTCTCCCGCGATCGGCTGGCCGTCCTTCGCGACGATCGTCCCGTTGATGGCGCGTCCCGTCGCCGGGTTGCCGTTCGCGAGCACCACCACGCTGAGCTGGATCGGGGCGCCGGCCACGGGCGCGCTCGGGTCCGGGAACACGACGAGCGCGAACGACTTGGTCGTGAGCGCGGCCGCGGCGGCGGTCGTGCCGTTCGGTGAGATCGGGACCGTGAACAGCGCGCTCACGTCATCCTTTCCCGGAAGGCGGATGATCGCCTGTACCTTCCAGGTGCCGTACATCGCGGTCGGGCTGCCGATCGCGACGTACTCGCCCGGTGCCCGCTCGTCCGCGACGAGCTCGGTCTGGCCCATGTCGTGCTCGACCATCGTGAAGCGCAGGGCGACCTTCTCCGCGTTCGTCACCGGCTGCAGTCCGTCGTGCACGCGGAGCACGAACCGGTTGCGGCCCGGCGTCGATGTCGGCACGACGAGCTCGACGCGATAGGCCGAGACGTGCTGGGTCTGATCGAACGCGGCACCGGTCGGCTGCGCCGGAGGCGCCAGGGCGGTGAGGACCCCGGCTGCGACGAACACGCCCGCGAGCAGCACGGTCTCGACGACCGTACCGCGGATGAGCGCCCGACGGTCGCCGTGCGGGCCGTACCGCAGGAGGTTGAATGCGGCGATGGCGAGCACGATGACGAGCAGTAGCCCCTTCGCCAGCAGTGCCAGGCCGTACGGCGTTTCGACGAGATCCTGGATCAGGACCAGCCGGTCGAGCGCCTGCAGGACGCCCGCGGTCACCAGGACGAGGACCGACGTCACCGCGACCAGCGAGAAGCGCCAGGTCGTCCGGGCGAGCGTGGCCCGGTCCGTGCGCGCCGTCAGCAGGTGGATCCAGAGGAACGCGAGGACCCCGCCGCTCCAGGCCGAGATGGCGAGGACGTGGATCAGGTCCAACGTCATGTCCTTGTAGTCGCCGAGCGCGGTGGCATGCGACACGAGCGTCGCGGTGAGTCCCGCGCCGATCCCGCAGGCGAGCGCGACCCGGCGGCGCATGACCGGGCCGAGCGCGGGAACCAGCGCCGCCCCGATCAACAGACCCGCGAGGAGCCGCAGGCCGAGGAACAGCTCGAGTCGCGGTGGGATGCGGTCGCCCTGGGACGCGATCAGCGCCGCCGACCCGACGACGACGAGGCCGGCCGCGAGTCCGAGCAGCTGTCGTTCGCGCCGCTCCTCCGCGGCATCGGCAGCGGCGTGGACGATCAGCCCGAACAGCGCGGTACCGATGGCGAGGGCGATGCCGGCGTACGAGAGCGCGCGCCCGCCGAGCTCGAGAGCGGACGGCGGAGGCGATGCGTTCGGCACATCCGGCAGCGCGGGCAGCGGGCCATTGCCGACGACGAACGCGAAGCTGCCCTTGGTCTCGTGACCGTCGACGGCCGAGACGGTGGTCCACGCGACGGTGTATCCGCCGTCGCCGATCGGCTTGAGGCCCACCTTCAGGCCGTTCTGCTCATCCGAGCCGGTCGTGTTGCCGAGATCCCACCGCGTGCCCTTCTCGTCCAGCACTTGGATGTCGC
>DATJHW010000101.1:0-3576 GCA_035493615.1 Saccharimonadales bacterium (SeqCode)
CGGAACACCGTCACCAGATCGCTTCGGTTGCCGACCTGCTCGAATTCGTGGAGCGCGGCGAGGAGGTCGGTACGCCCTTCGGCGGTCGCGCCCTGCTCGACCTTCACCACGCCCAGCCCACCGCGTGCGCTCGCGATGCCGGTGAGGTACCCGATGGATCCGAACACCTCGAGCGCTTGGCGATACTCGGCCTCAGCTCGCTCGAGATCACCCTGCAGCAGATCGATGAGGCCGACGTTCAGCCGGCTGTTGCCGATCCCAAGGGGATCACCGATCCGCTGACGGATCGCGAGCGCGTGTTCGTGCGCCGCCAGCGCGTCGGCGTACCGACTCTGGCGCCGACGCACCAAACCGATGTTGTTCGCAACGTTCGCCTCACCGAGCACGTCCCCGATCGTCTTGTAGATGTCGTGGCTCCGCTCGTAGGCGCGGAGCGCCTCGTCGAGATCGCCCCGCGCCAGATGCACGGAGCCGAGCTGCTTCAGCACCTCGGCGCGCGCGTCGTCGTCACCTGCGCGCTCGGCAGCGGCGACGGCCTCCCCGAGGCGACCGAGCGCGTCGTCATAGCGGCCTTGCCGCCAGTACACGTCGCCCAGGTTCTCGAGCGCGCGTGCTCGTTCCGCGGAGGCCTCTTCCGGCAGCTCGGCCGCCACCCGCGCGAAGACATCGGCCGCGACGTCGGTGCGACCCTGAAGCTGCTCGATCACACCCATCTTCCGCCGGATGCGAGCCTGTTCGATCGGGCCATCCACACGCGTCGAAAGGGCGGCCTCGTAGCTCGCCAGGGCCGCGCGGTACACGCCCGTCACTCGCTGCACGTCGCCGAGGCCCTCGTAGCCGAGCGCGCGGATCTCGGGGTCGTTCGCGCTCCGTTCGATCGCGCCGGTGAAGTACCCGATCGCTTCCTCGTTCGCGTAGAGGCGCTGCGCGCGGCGGCCGGCTCGAAGGAGCGCGGATCGGGCCTTCGTGTCGTCGTCGCCGCGGCCGTAGTGGTACGCGAGCGCGTCCACGAACTCGTCCAGCCGGCCCTCGTAGAGCGCACTGACGGCATCGCCGACCGCCACATGGGCGCGCCGGCGTTGCGAGACCAGCTGGGTCTTGTACACGACCTCTTGCACGAGGGCATGCCGGAAGGCGTAGAGGCGTTCCGGGACCGGCTCGCGCGGTTCGACGAAGCGGTCGGCCTCGAGTGCATCGAGAGTCGGGTCGAGCGGTTCGCCGGGGGTCACCCGCTCGAGCACGCGCGTTGCGAAGATCCGCCCGATGACCGCAGCGCGCTGGGCCACGAATCGCGGCGTCGGCTCGAGCGCGTCGACCCGTGCCTCCAGCAGCTCCTGCACGGTCATCGGGACCGTCGTGCTGCGGCCGTCGGCGAGCGATCGGACGACCTCCTCGATGAAGAACGGGTTGCCGCCGGTGCGCTCGAGCACGAGCCGGCGCACTTCCGGTGCGAGCGGGGCCACCGCGACCCGGTCGATCATCTCCTCGGCGCCGGCGGTCTCCAGCGGCTCGAGCGCCAGCTGCTCCGCGGCCCAGGGCACCGCAGCTGCTCGTGAGGTGCTGAGGACGATGCACCGGACGGCGCCGATCGAGCTGACCAGACCGGCGAGGGCATCGGCGGAGGCGGGGTCGATCCAGTGGGTGTCCTCGAACACCACGACCAGCACGCCGGCGGCGCTGCGCTGTTCGAACAGCTGATGCAGTACGGACGTGAGCAGTCGCCGTTTGGCCTCGGGGTCCAGGGCGGAGCCGGAGGGGTAGCCGAGGATCTCCAGGAGCACGGCCGCCGCACTTTCGTGCGCCGGCAACTCGAGAACGGCGAGACCGGAGTTCACCGCGGCCCGCGCCGTGTCCGCGTCATCGGTGTCCTGGAGACCGAAGATCCTGCGCAGCAGGTCGGCGACGAGGGCGTAGGGCGTCTCACTCTCGTACGAGCTGCATCGCGCGCGCAGCCGGGCGGCCGCCGTCGATCTGGTGAGGAATTCTCCGACCACGCGGGTCTTGCCCACGCCGGCTTCGCCGTGGATGTGCACCGCCTGGCCTTGCCCAGCGGCCGCCGCTCGGAGGAATCCGTGCAGCGCGTCGAGCGTGTCGGTCCGGCCGACCAGAGCGGTCCCGCCGCGGACGCTCGCGCGCCGCTCACGGCGGATCACTCGAAACGCCGGTACTGGCGCCGCCTTGCCCTTGAGGGTCAGCGGAGCGACGGCTTCGAACACGAAGGCGTTCCGCGCGAGCGCGTGCGTGCTCTCGCTCACGAGGACCTGGCCCGTCGGCGTCTTGCTCTCGATGCGCTGGGCCGTGTTCACCGCGTCGCCGGTCACCGTGTACGCGAGCACCTCTCCCGGCAGCAGGCCGGCGACGACCTCGCCGGTGTTCACGCCGACGCGCGCCGCGAGCTGAACGCCGAACTCGCGACGGAGCTCTACGTTGTGACGTCCGATCGCCGCCTGGATCGCGAGCCCGGCGGCGATGGCGCGTGCGCCGTCATCGTCGTGCGAGACAGGAGCGCCGAAGACGGCCATCACCGCGTCGCCGATGAACTTGTCGATCGTCCCACCGAAGTGCTGGATCTCCCGTGCGACGGCGCCGAAGTACGCGCCGAGGACCGGGCGCACGGCTTCCGGCTCGAGGTGGCCCTCCGCCACCGAGACGTCGGCGAAGAGGACCGTGACGATCTTCCGTTCCTCCTGGAGGATGTGCTCGCGCTGACCGGCCACCTGCAGGGACGCGCTGGCCGAACCGGCTCGGGCCGCGGCCGGCCGGTCGACGCTGCGCTTCCGGCCCGTGACCGGGCGGTAGGACGGAATGGCGGCGTTCTTTCCCTTCGGCGTGACCGCAGGGCCGTCGACGAACCGGAACCGGCGTGCCGCCGCGTGTCGCGTCGATCCGCTCACCAGGACCGTATTCAGCGGAGCCGATGCCTCCATCCGCTCGGCGAGCTCGACCGTCTCGCCCATCAGGGTCGGCTCTGCATCGTCCGGGCCCACCAGCTCGCCGGTGTTCACGCCGATGCGCAACGAAAGCCGGACACCGTAGCGTGCCGCGAGGGCCTCGTTCTCGACCGCGATCGCCTCCTGCATCGCGAGCGCGGCGCGCGTCGCCCGCGCCGCGTCGTCGGGTTGCGGCTCGGGAAGCCCGAACACCGCCATGACCGCGTCGCCGATGTACTTGTCGACGAGCCCGCCGTGCCGTTGGATCTCGCGCGCGAGAGCGCCGAAGTAGCTGCCGAGCACGCCGCGCAGCTCCTCCGGGTCGAGCCGCTCACCAAGCGGCGTCGAGCCCGAGATATCCGCTTTGAGCACCGTGACCAGCGCGCGTCTCACCGGTCGCATTCTGTACCGGCCGTGGACGCGAGTGCCCGTGTCGTCACGGCGCCGCGGCAGGCGAGCACGCGATCTGCATGAGCCGGCGGCGGGAGGTGCGGACATGCCGAGTCAAGCGTGGAGCGACAAGCGCGAGCGCCAGTACGAGCACATCAAGGAGAACGAGGAGCAGCGCGGCAGGCCTGAGGACACGGCGGAGCGGATCGCGGCGGCGACGGTGAACCGGACCCGCACGGCCAAGGGCGAGACGAAG
>DATJHW010000102.1:0-6033 GCA_035493615.1 Saccharimonadales bacterium (SeqCode)
CAGCCGTTCCGGCGCCGCATCCAGTCGTCCGTCGATCGCCGGTTCTATCGCGGGCGTTATGACGCCGGGCGGACGCTCGACGCCTTCATCGGCCAGCTCGCGAACGAGGTCGACCTCGATGCCGTGCGCGTTGATCTCATCAACGCAGTCGCGCAGACCGTGCAGCCAGCTCACGCGAGCCTATGGCTCCGCGGATGACCTGCCCCCCTCGGCGCGGCTCCGCGGCGATTCAGCGGGACGCTGCGCCACTGCACTGACATGCACCCGACGGCATCGGTGCTGGCTTCACAGATGGCATCAAAGTCACCGCACGAACGACCGTCGACGAGGATCAGGGCCTATGTTTATTGCCGTTTGTTGCCTAGGAGGGGTGGCAGAGCGGTCGAATGCGGCGGTCTTGAAAACCGCTGAAGTCGCAAGGCTTCCGTGGGTTCGAATCCCACCCCCTCCGCATTTTGTTCGGGAATTCGGCCGTTTCGCTATCGCTCTTGCGGTTGCGCGAGATCTCGTACAGCCACGGTACAGCGACCGGAACGGGGCAAGGCGGGACGGACCGGGACGTGGATGCGGTTCCCGCTCGATACTTAGGAATGGGAACTTGCAGCCGCGCACCCACCGCTCAATGAAGTCATGATCCGGGCGGAGTCGGCCTTCCGAAATTTCGGGGCCGGGTTCATCCCCTGCCTTTCGAGGATCTGATCCGCGATCTCTGCCCCCCGAATGGTTCGAGCGAGTCCCCGCAGACGTGGCGACCGATATCGCGAACGTGAAGGTCGTGCCCGCGCCGAACCTGGCGGACCTTTCGCTCATCGGCGACGATGGTCCCAACGTCGGCGGGAACGTCAGTCGCCAGGGCGATCCGGTGGACCGCGGCCCGTTCACGCACGAACCCGACGGCCCCACGGATCGTGTCGGCGAGGTCGAGCTCGCTCGGCTCGAGCTCCATCTTGCCGGCCTCGACCTTCGATAGGTCGAGGATCTCGGTGACCAGCTCGAGGAGGTGTCGCCCGGAGCTCGCGATGTCGTGGGTGTACTCGGCCTGACGCTCGCTGAGCTCGCCGAAGAGGCGCTGCTCGAGGACATCGGAGAACCGCGAGGCCACCCCAAACCCGGGTTCGACCTTGCGTAGGGGGGCCTGCGGAGTCACCCGGCGTGAGCACCCGTCAGGATGACAACGAAGAGACCCGGGCGTCGCCCGGGTCTCTCTCGTCGTCGCGGTCGCCTCGGTCGAGACTTATCGGCCTGGGATCTGGACGACCTGCAGCTCCGCAAGGCGAAATCACAGCGCCAGTCGCACATTTGCCTAAGGTTGGCCCGCCCCACAAGTCATGGCAAAGGCGAGGCGGCCTTCAATCGGGGTTCCCAGTCCTATTCGAGACCGGGTCACCGCATTCATCGAATTGCGTTTAGGAGTGGTCGGCCCGCGCTCGGTAGGCCATGGACCCGCACCCCTGCCTCGATTGCTCTGGCAACACACCGGCATCGCCGTGGCCGCAAGCTGAAATTGAAACAGGCCCTCGTGGATCCGATCGCGAAGCATCTTTTCCAGCGTCATCTCCCGACGCTCGAAGTGCGCACACTGTTCGGGGGTTGAGCAGATCGATGATGACGTCCTCGGCCCGTAGGTCGAAGAGGTTGTAGCCCGCTCCGCGGATCTTCGTTCGCCGCTCCTCCTCGGTCGTGAGCCGCAGCCGCTCGACGGAGTGGATCCGGAAGGGCTCGATGATCGTCCGGAACGGCACGGCCGGAGCATACGAGCGCCGTTCCGAACGACATCGATGTGATCTCGACCGCGCTCGTTCCCGGCGATACCGGCGGCAAGATCGTCGACGCGATCAAGGAGGCGATCGCCGCAGGCGCCAACACCGTGATCAGCGCGGCGGGCCGGGACTCTCGCCGAACGACGCGACGCCCGAGGCGACGCGCTCCGACTTCGAACGCGATTGCCAGGCTCGCCGAAGTCGGCTGTGCGGTACCGGCCAAGACGACGTAATATTCGTCGCCGCTTGCGTTAGAGCGTATACACGGTCCACCCGCTCGGCTCACAAGGAGGCCGCCATGGGCCCGAAGGCCATCTGGCGCGAAGACCTCGTCACGGGGCTGCTAGCCAGCATCCTCGTGCTCGGTCTCTTCCTCGACGGCTGGAATCACATCAACCTGCAGAACGGCGCGCTCGGAAGCTTCTTCACGATTTGGCACGCGCTCCTCTACGCGGGCTTCACCGCGACGTTCGCGTGGGTCATGACGCGCAACCGTCATCTCTTTCACCCCGACGAAGCGCCACCGCCCTACCTCCACCGGATACTGGGGATCCCCCTGCGCTACCCGCTCGCGGTCTTCGGCTTCGTCATCGCGATGGTCGGCATGTTCGGCGATCTCCTCTGGCACACCGAGTTCGGCGAGGAGAACGGCGTCGCACGCGTGATCGCGCCGTTCCATCTCTTTCTCTTCGCGGGAGCTGCCGCTCTCGTCTCGGCCGGGCTCCGCTCGGGGTGGTACGCACCGAACTACTACCCGCGCGAGGCGACTTTCCGCCGCCTCTTTCCCGTCCTCCTCTCGCTGACGCTCGTCACCTGCGTGGCCGCGTTCATGTTCCAGTGGCTTTCGGCGTCCCTCGACTGGATGCCGTCGCTCTCGCTCGGGCGCATGCCCGCGTCGCTGCAAGCCGACGTCCGCGTGCGCTACACGGCCGAGTTCGCCGCCGTCGCCCGGATCCTCGCGACGAATGTGATCCTGTTCGCGCCCCTGTTCCTCGTGCTGCGCCGCTGGCGGCTGCCGTTCGGCAGCGCGACGTTCCTCATGGCCGTCGTCGCGGCGGCGATGAGCGGCCTCACCACCTTCGACCTCGGACTGACCGTGATCGCGTTCGCGATCGGCGGGCTCACGTTCGACACGATCATCGCGATCGCGCATCCTGACGCATCCCGCACTCTCGGCTATCGCGCCGCGGCGCTCGCCGCCCCAGCCGTGATGTGGATCTCGTACTTCGCGATCTTCTGGATCGGCTACGGGATCCAGTGGCCGTTCGACTTGCTGCTCGGCACCGCCGGTCTCGCCGCTATCTCGAGCGTGCTGCTCAGCTACGTCGCGATCTCTCCGGCGATGCCCGTCTCCGTCGCGGACCTCAGGGCGCACGCGCCGCAGCCGGTCTTCGTCCCGCCGCTGCGGGGTATCCCGGGATCGGCCGGCGGTGTCTCCACAGGCGTGGCGGTTGCGCCCACGGAGGTCGCAGCGCGCCCGTCGGCGCCGGCCCCGATGGCCGCAGGGGCGCCGGCGTACAGCCGCCGCGCATTCCTGACCGGGGTCGGGGTCGGCGTCGGTGCCGCGACGATCGTCGGCGCCGGCGCCGGCGCCACGTATGCGATCACGCACCCGACCCTGAACCCGAACAACTTCAGCCGGATCTTCCCGGACCTCCAGCCGTTCTTTCACGACCTCGTCCCATTCGGCGCGACGGACCAGTTGCGCGATGCGCTCCGTGACATCGGTAAGGCCGGAGGCCTCCTCGACGCGAACGACAAGCTCGAGGCCGGCCCGGTCGCCCTCATTGCCGACGCCACGGTCAACGGCAACACGCCGCCGACGAACCCGGACAACCCGACGCACACGGCTGGCGTGACGTTCTTCGGGCAGTTCATGGACCTCGACATCACCTTCGACGGCCGCTCGACGCTCGGCGTTCCCACTGATCCGTATGCGACGTTCAACGCGCACCCCGCCGCGTTCGACCTCGACACCGTGTACGGGCTGGGGCCGTTCGTGACGCCCCAGTACTACGAGAAGGGCGATCCGATCAAGCTGCGGATCGAGAGCGGCGGGATCTTCGAGGATCTGCCGCGGAATGTCGACCTCCAAGCCATCGTCCCCGATCCGCGCACGGACCAGCACCTCATGCTGTCGGGGCTGCACTGCGCGTTCATCCTGTTCCACAACAACGCTGTCGACTACGTTCGCCAGACGCTCGGGCTCGTCGATCCCCCGGCGGTCTTCTCCGAGGCGAGGCGACTGACCCTCTGGCACTACCACTGGATGATCGTGAACGAGTTCCTGCCTTTGTTCGTCGGACCGGCGATGGTGAACGCCGTCCTGTCACGGCGGCGCCGCTTCTATCGACCCGACGTCGGCCTCGCGACGATGCCCGTCGAGTTCCAAGGGGCGTGCTTTCGGCTCCACACCATGGTCCGCCCCTCTTATCGCGCGAACCTCAAGGGAGACCAGGGGAAGCCGTTCTTCGGCCTCATTTTCGATCCCGCGCTCGGGGATCTCGCGCCGGCACCTGGCGTCGACCCGGGCGACCTGCGCGGCGGCTTCCGCGCGCCTCGCCGGTTCATCGGCTGGCAGACGTTCTTCGACTTCAAGGACGGCAACGTCAAGCCGAACAAGCAGATCGATCCGAAGATCTCGTCTCCGCTGTTCGCTCTCCCGACGGCCGCGATCGCCAGCCGCAAGCCCCCGACCGCGCTTATGCAGCGGAACCTGCTGCGGCACGTCACATGGTCGATGCCGTCCGGGCAGTCGATCGCCTCCGCGATGGGCGCCGACGTGCTGAGCGCGGACGACCTCAAGGAGCTCGGCGACTACGACATGCTGCTCGAACAGCACACGCCGCTCTTCTACTACATGCTCAAGGAGGCGGCCCTGGTGCCCGATACGGACATCGGCAAGAACACCGGCGGGTTCCACCTGGGTCCGGTCGGCGGACGGATCGTCGCCGAAGTCGTGATCGGGCTGCTCGAGAGCGACCCCGCCTCCTATGTGGTGCAGCAGCCGGGCTGGATGCCGACGCTGCAGCGGCCGGGACCGGAGTTCCGGATGACGGACTTCCTCACATTCGCGGGCGTGGACTCGGCGTCCCGCCACGCGAAGCGGCCGGATCTGGCTTAGCGGCTACGCCTGCAGTGGGCGCTTCAGCGCGACGCAGCAGTGGCCCGCGCCCGGCTCAAGCGCGGCGACGATGCCCGTCGCGCGGAGCCCCGCGAGCACACCATCGATCAGCTCGAGGTTCGCGCCGCAGATCAGCTCACGGTGCTCGTTCGCGAGCGCGTCGAATGGACAGTTGCGCAAGCGGATCGTCCCGCCCTCGGCGTGGTACGGCTCGAAGCCCATCCGCGCGAGGCGCTCCTTCGCCGTCCGCATGAGCGCGTCGCGGCCGGCGCGGCGTCCGGCCGCGACGCGCGCCCCCGCGCCGATGGACTCCCCGAGTGCGAGCGCGGCGCGTCCGAGCGCCGCAGTCGCCGCAGGGCTCGAGGCGACCGCGCTGGCGAGGAGATGGGCGATCAGCGCGTAGCGGCGCTCGGGCAGCGTCAGGTCGATCTGGTGCGCGGAGCGCCGGTAGAGCTTATTCGGCCTGCCGGCGCCCGGGCCGCTGCGCCCCGAGAGCCGACGGTAAGTAACGTCGAGGAGACCTGCATCGGCGAGCTTGTCGAGATGGAACGCCGCGAGGCCGCGCTCGATCCCTATGGCCCTAGCGGCCTGATCGCGGCCGACCTCGCCGCCATCGCGCAGGACATAGAGGTACAGGGTGCGACGGACGGGCTCCGCCAGGAGGGCGGTGGCCTCAAGTTCCTCGTCGGCGATCCGGTCCAACGAGCCGGAAGCCTAACGCCGACCTCGGTTAGCACAAGAGCGGGCGCCGAATGCTCACCGCATACGGCAGACGCGCTCGCTCGTCGCGGGGTCGAGCGCATGCGCCGGACGGCGGCCGCGATTCCCGTGGGCGAGCGTGGCCGGCCCTCGCTCGAGGTACCGCGCGCGAAGCCGGCGGATCGAGCGGACCGAGAGCCCGAGCAGGAGCGCCGCCTCCGCGGGGTCGACCTTGCCGGCGATGAGCCTCGTGAGCACGAGGACCCGTCTGTCTTGCACTGTGGTCCGTCCCTTCTCTCCCCTTCGGCACGGTCAGAATCACAGAGCAATTTCAGCGGTCAAAGTCTCGGAGCAATCACAGGGGCAGTCCGGCATCTTGACACACACCATCAGATAGCGAGCTCCTTGGTGTCGATCCCGAGCACGAACGCCTCGTCGTCGCGCGCGAAT
>DATJHW010000103.1:0-20978 GCA_035493615.1 Saccharimonadales bacterium (SeqCode)
AGCCTCGGACCGGGCTCCGATCTCTTCGCCCGCTCGGTGCTGCTGGTCCGCTACGAAGACTTCTTCGCGGCCGGACCGATCGCGACGCCGACGCTGGACCAGCTCCTCGCGCCGAAGCCCGGAGCGCTGGTCACGAACCTCATCACGTTCGCGTTCGGCTTTGGCCTGCTGCTCCTCCCGGGGATGGCCCGCGCGATCTGGGTCCGGCGCGGTCGGCCCGAGGTGCGCGCGTTCGCGGGACTCCTCGCGCTCGTGTACCTCGTCGAGAGCCTGGTCTTCACCCTCCACTCGACGCGCGGGTCGTACTTCCACTCGCTCGCCGCGTTCGTGCCGTTCGGGGTCGCCCTGGGCGTCGTCGGGACCGCCGAGCTGCTGCGGACGATCGAGCGCGCCCGCGTCGCGGCGGCCGGCGGGGTCGTTGCGGCATGCGTCGTCTCGGTCTTCGCGCTCGCGCAGTGGGATGCGTCGTTCAACGATCCGTACCGTGCGCGCGTCGCCGCGGTCGCGTCCATCCCGAGCGGACCGTTCCTCGCGATCGATGCGGCCGCCTGGCGGTGGATCGCGGACCGCCCGGTGATCGTCACTCCTTCTGACGGGATCGCTGCCGGTCTCTGCGCGGCAGCCGATCGCGGAGCAGGCGCGATCGTGCTCGAGCCCGTCCACTTCTCGACGTATCAGGCCCTGTGGGACGGGTCCGTGCCCAGCGGTCTGCAGCCGCCGGTGACGTCGGGCATCGTCCGCATCTACGCCTTGCCTCGGAAGGACGTGATCGATTGCCTGCGGCGATGAACTGGGTCGCGCGCAACGCCTTTCCGATCGGGCTGGCGGCGGCCGGCTTCACGCTCGCGTCCGGCTACCCGACCGGTGATCCTGACACGTACTGGCACCTCGCGAGCGGTCAGTGGATGCTCGATCACCACGAGATCCTGCGCACGGACGTCTTCAGCTCGACGGTCAGCGGCCAGGCGTACAGCGTCGGCGAATGGCTCGGCGAGATCGTCCTCACTCTCGTGTTCAACGCCGGCAGCTGGGCGGGGCTCGCCATCTTCCGCGGCCTGCTGGTGGCGATCGCGGCGTTCTTCCTCGCCCGCCTCTCCCGCAGGGGCGGCGCGCCGCTCATCGCGGCGCTGCTCGTCGTGGTGTGGGCGCTCGTGTTCTCGAAGACCCGCTGGACCGATCGGCCGGCGATCTTCACGTTCATGCTCTTCCCGGTCGTGCTCGACCTGCTGTACAGCGCCCGCGCCGGGTCGCGGCGGGCGCTCGTCGCGATCCCGCCGCTCATCCTGCTCTGGGCGAACCTGCACGGCGGCTATCCGATCGGCATCGCCCTCGTGCTCGCGTTCACCGTCGAGGCGCTCGTGCTCCGGCGACCGAACATCGTTCCGCTCGTCCTCACGCTGGTCGCGAGCATCGTCCTGTCGTTCGCGGATCCGGAGACGTTCGGCGTGGCCGGCGCGGTCGGCCATGCCTTCGCGCCCCCTCGATTCATCAGTGAGGAGGCGCCGCCAGACGTCCTCGAGCCTTCGGGCTTCATCTTCGCGGTCTTCGTCCTGGCATCGCTTGGCGTCGCGCTCTTCGACGGAGGCGAGATCCTCGACGCGCTCCTGTTGATCCCGCTCCTGTGGCTGGCGCTGTCCGCGCAGCGGCAGATCGCGTTCTTCGTGTTCGCGGCGACCCCGTTCGTGGCCGCGGGGGGTGCGCGGCTGTACCTCCGGCTGCGCCCGCACGCGATGCCACTCCGTCCGATGCCGCCGATGGCCGCCGCGGTCCTGGCAATGCTGCTCTGCGCCGGCGCGCTTGCGAGCGCGATCGGCGCTCCGGCCGCACCGGACGAGCGCGCGTATCCGGCCGGAGCGGTCGCCGCGCTGCGGACCGGATCGGGCACATTGCTGAACGAGTACGACTGGGGCGGGTACCTCATCTATCACGTGCCGGAGCGCAAGGTGTTCGTCGATGGCCGGCTGTTCCCGTTCTACCCGAGCGTGCTGCGCGACTACCGCGACGCGGTCGAGCTGCGACCCGACTGGAAGGACGTACTCGCGAAATACGACGTCCGCGAGGTCTTGCTCATGCCCTCTAAAACGCTGGCGGTCGCGCTCCGGGAGGACGGCTGGACTGTCCGGGCACAAGGTCCGAGCTTCATCCTGCTGGCAAAGCCATGAGGACTCCCCTCGTGGTGCCCATCGCGATCGGCGCGGCGTTCGGTGCCGCGTCCACGCAGCTTGCCGTCGGCGACAGCGATGTGTTCTGGCACCTCGTCGTCGGACGCGATGTGCTGCGCGGTCTCATCGCAGTCCCGGACGCACTCTCGTGGACGGTGGCCGGACAGCCGACGTCGAGCGACCAGTGGCTTGGCCAGGCGCTGTGGGCGCTCGCGTTCGGCGCGGGCGAGTGGCGCGGCGTGGTCGCGCTCCGTGCGCTGGCCATCGCGCTGCTCGTCGGTGTCGTCGTCTACGCCACGTTGCGCGAGCGTCCGACCCGACCGCTCGGGGCGGTGCTTGCGGTCCTTCCGGCGATCGCCCTATCGCGTTTCGTCTGGACCGAGCGGCCCGAGCTCTTCGGCTTCGTCTGCTTCGCGCTGCTCATCGTGCTCCTGCGGGCCGCGCGCAGCGGCAGCGACCGCGCGCTCTACTGGATCCCGCCGCTGATCCTGGTGTGGGCGAACCTCCACGGCTCGTTCGCTCTTGGGGTCGGTCTCACCGCGCTTGTCGCGATCGAGGGCGCGATCGCCCAACCACGGCGGCGGCGCATCTACGTTGTCGCCGCGATCGGCTCGGTCATCGCCACGCTGCTCACGCCCGCGAGCGTCGGGGCCTGGACCGCGCCGGGGTTCCACCTCTTGCATCCGCCGCGCGAGATCCAGGAGTGGAGCGTCCCCGACGTGACGACCCTCCCCGGAGCGATCTTCGCGGTCGTCCTGCTCTCGACATTGCTCGTCGCGTTGCTCTCGCGGGCCCGCGCTCCGCGCGAGGCCGTCCTGCTGCTACCGGTCCTCGCCATCTCGCTCATCGCGACGCGGCAGATGCCACTGTTCGCGATCGCGGCCGCGCCGTACCTCGCCGCGTACGGCGCCGACGCGCTGGCTCACGTGGCCTCCATCATCGGCCTCGATCTGCCGGCGTTGGCGGCGCCCACACGACCGCCGGGCCGCCGCGCGGACGCGATCGCATTCGTGATCGCGGCCGTCCTGCTCGCCGTCGCGGCCCGGGTCGGCGTGAGCTCGCCCGATCTCGGCGGCTTCCCGACCGCGGCGCTCCCCTCGCTCCGGCCGGGACCGGGCCTCCTCAATCAGTACGACTGGGGCGGCTACCTCATCTGGGCTGCGCCGGCGACGCCGGTGTTCGTCGACGGCCGGCTCATCCCGTACCTGAACGGCGTGCTCGACGACTACACCACCGTCCTCGGCGTCCATCCGGGCTGGCGCGACGTCATCGCGCGGCGCGACATCCGGCAGATCCTCGTCCGGCCCAGCGATCCGGTGGCCGTGCGGGCCAGGGACCTCGGCTGGCCCATCCGCGCCTCATCTGACACCTTCGTCCTGATCGACGTGCCCAATGAGCGGGCTGCCGGGCCCTAGGATGCCTAGACGAACGAGCGCACCCCCGCGAAGCTTCCGCGCGAGGACGACCTTGACGGTCTGTTCGGCCTCATCGTCGACCAGCTGCGGCGCGAGGTGCGCCGCCTCCGGCAGCAGGTCGAGCGATTCCAGAAGGCCTACACGAAGCGCGCCGAGGGCCAGTCACGCGCCTCGGGCGAGCCGGACGAGGCCTCGCAGCGCGCGTTCCGCCGGCTGAAGCAGCTGCAGCTCGCGATCAGCCATATCGAGTCGAGCGCCGCGTATCTCGGCGGCACCGGCATCGAGCTCGAGCCGAACGACGACCAGGAGCAGATCGTCACGGTGGCCCAGCGCGTCCTCGAGAGCCTCGAGGCCGAGCGCGAGCGCCTCTATCGCGACGTGCACGACGGCCCGGCCCAGGTCCTCGCGAACGCGATGTTCGAGGTCGAGTACCTCGAACGTATCGCCGACCGCGCCACCGGCGAGGCCCGCACCGCGCTGAAAGCGGAGCTCGCGAACTTGAAGTCCCAGTTCCGCGCGTCGCTCGACGCGGTCCGCGGCATGATCTACGACCTCCGCCCGCCGATCCTCTCCGAGCTCGGTCTCGCCGGCGCGATCCGCAACTACGCGACCGAGTACCAGGCCCGCTACGGGCTCCGCGTCGACTGCCACTTGGACGCCGGCGACACCGGCCTCGAGCCCGCCCAGGAGCTCGCGATCTACCGCGTCATGCAGGAGGCCCTGCAGAACGTGCACAAGCACGCGCAGGCGTCGGCGGTTGGGATCGTGTGGCAGAAGTCGAACGATCAGTGGCTCATGCACTGCACCGACGACGGCGTCGGCTTCGACATCGTCAAGGTCGCGCGCCGCCAGCGGTCCGTCGGGCTGCTCGCGATGCGTGAGCGAGCGGAGCTGATCGGCGCGCGGTTGCAGGTCCAATCGACCCCTGGACAGGGCACCGCCGTTACACTGCTGCTTCCAACGAGCAAGGAGGGGGAGACGCTTGGCCGATAAGCCGGAGAAGGCGATCCGCATCGTGCTCGCCGACGCGAGTCGCTTGACGACGCTCGGCATCACGCATGTCCTCGAGAAGGAAGCCGACATGGAGATCCTTGCCGTCGTCACCGACGGAGAGGAAGCCGTGGCGAAGACGATCGAGCTCGAGCCCGACGTCCTCATCATCGAGGTGGACCTGCCGCAGCTCTCGGGTATCAAGGCCACGCAGAAGGTGCGCCGCGAGCTTCCGCACGTCGCGGTCGTGATCCTGACCGCGCTCGAGGAGGAGCAGACGCTCTTCGACGCGATCCGCGCCGGTGCCGCCGCCTACCTGCACAAGGACTGCGAGCCGAAGGAGCTCGTCGATTCCATCCGCAAGGTGCGCAGCGGTCAGTTCATCATCAACGAGAAGATCTTCGCCAAACCGGCGGTCGCCACGAAGGTGCTCGCCGAATTCCGCGAGCTCTCCGTCTACGGGCCAGGCAGCTCGCACGTGTTCGCACCGCTGTCGCCGCGCGAGGTCCAGATCCTCGACAACATCGCCCAGGGCATGACGAACAAGGAGGTCGCGTACACCCTCGCGATCTCCGAGCAGACCGTGAAGAACCACATGTCGAGCATCTTGCGCAAGCTCTCGGTCAACGACCGGACGCAGGCCGTCGTGTACGCGATGCGGCAGGGCTGGATCAAGGGGCCGGAGATGAGCAACTAGCTGTGGCTCAGAAGGCGCCGAGCAGCATCGTCGCCAGCTTCACGACCGAGCAGGCGAAGATCACCGCCGAGATGCGAGAGCTCGACCTCCTCATCGAGTCCACTCAGACCGAGGTCAACCGTCTCAAGCAGCGTGAGGACAGCGCGAAGACCAAGGTCGACGCCATCCGCGCGAACCAATCCAATCCGGAGGCCGTGACCGCCGGCGACGAGTTCGCGTCCGCTCAGGGCCGTCGGCTCCTCATGGAAGGTCAGATGGGCTCGCTCCAGGCGAAGCGCAAGCTCCTGGATCGCGTGCAGACGCTCGTGAGCGGCGCGCGCGACCAGCTGGCGCACTTCAGCGTTCCGCCGATGCCGGTGAACACAACGCCTGTCCTCGACGAGAGCAAGCTCCTCCAGGCCGTGGTCGACACGCAGGAGGAAGAGCGCCGGCGTATCGCCCGCCAGGTCCACGATGGTCCAGCCCAGGCGATGGCGAACGTGGTCCTGCAATCGGAGATCAGCGAGCGCCTGTACAGCGTCGACCCGGAGCGCTCGCGCAAGGAGCTCGCGGCGCTCCGCCAGATGGTGAACAAGACCCTGCAGGAGCTGCGTGGCTTCATCTTCGAGCTCCGCCCGATGATCCTCGACGACCTCGGGCTCGTGCCGACGCTGCGCCGCTACATCCAGACGCTCATGGACAAGCACGGCATCCGCATCGACTTCTCGAGCACCGGCCGCGACCGCCGGCTGCCCTCGGACGACGAGGTCGCGATCTTCCGGCTCATCCAGGACTCGCTGGTCGAGCGGATCGAGAAGGGCGACGCGAAGGACATCGTGCTCGGCATGACCTGGAAGGACGAGCAGCTCGACATCCTCCTCCAGAGCGATGGAAAGGATCTGCCGTCCGATGGCGAGCTTGCCTCCGGCCTCCGCCGCAGCGAGCGGCTCGAGCTGCTCAAGGGCGAGTCGACGCATGAGGCGCGTCCGGACGGCACGGTCGTGCTGCAGGTCAAGGTACCGATCCGCGCGGCCACCGCGGTGGTCAGCTAGCCCGACTCATCCGCCGCCGACGGCGCTGAGCGCCGTGCCGCTGTAGTAGTGCGCGAGGATCTGCTGATACGTCGAGCCACCGAGGGCCATACCCTGTGCGCCCCACTGCGACATACCGACGCCGTGGCCGAAGCCCTTGCCGGTGAAGACGAAGGTCGCCGGAAGTGCGTAGACGTAGCCCGTCACGCGCAGGCCAAGCTCGTTGCCCGAGCCGTCGCGCAGGATCTCGAAGCTCGTCTGCACGACGCGCGCGCCGAGGAGCTCGAGGGCGCTGATGCGCGCGGCGTTCGCGGCGTCGACGCGCTCGTTCGCGCCGGTCGGCGTTACCTTCACCGTGAACAGGGAGCTGGGGAGCCCGAAGTAGTAGCGCGCGCGGTCCTTGCCGATCGGCTGCGAGCCCGCGGTGCCGGTGATGGTCGCGCCGATGACCCGGCCGGTCGACGAGACCGCGGTCAGCTGGATGGCCGTCGGCGTTCCCACCGACAGGCCACGCAGCTGCAGGTAGTCGCGCAGCTGCGACGCGCTCATCTCCTTGGTCCATTCCCAGCTCGTGTGGCCCCAGGAGCTGTCCTTCGCGACCTCGTCGCCGGGTGAGGGCACGCTCCGCAGGTACGGCAGTGCGTTCGCGAACACCGTCTCGGAGTTCTCGGTGATCCCACCGGCGTTCGCCGAATAGAGCGCCTCGATCGGAGCGCCGCCGTACGTCACGACGAGTCCAGCGGTGCGGTCGACCGCCGTGCGTGTCCGCGAGTCCTCGTTCGCCGTGCCGTCGTACTCCTGGTCGCGCGTGTCGCCTTCGAGGTCGTAGCTCTTGTGCTTGCCGAGGTGCGTGTAGAGGTACGTGCGCGCGGCGACGGCCTGCGAGGCGAGCGCCTCGGCCTCCCATGACGATGGCTCCTCGGACCCGACGACGGACGCGAGGTAGTCGTGCGTCGACACCGTGTTCACGACGACCATGTCGCCCTCGTCGTCGGGCGCGAGCTCGAAGGTGCCGCGGAAGGCACGTCCGTTCACGGTGAGCAGACCGTCGCTCGTTTGGAACTTGATGCCCTGGATCTTGTCGGCCTGCAGCACCGTCTTCCCGAGATCGTCGTCCGCGCTCTGGAGGAGCGAGAACTGGAACGGAACGGTGACGATGGCCTGCGGGCCGCTCTCGGCGATGGCGAGGCGTGCGTCTCGAATGAGCGCCGCGCGCTCGGCGCGGGACAGCGCGCCGGCGTTGGCATCGTGCGACGGCAGCTCGACGCCGAGTGACGCGACGCTGCGCACGTTCGTGCGGGCGAGCGTCTTCCCGGTCCCGCGGTACAGGAGTGTGCCGTCGGGGCCGATCGCGGAGACCGTCCCGGTCGAGGCGATCACCGCGTACGAGGTCCCGAGGCCCGCGATGTTGACCCGGACGGTCGTCGGCAGCGCGGGCAGGCTCGCCGTGGACGCGGGCCGCGCGCCGGCGAGCACGCTCGCGACGACGATCAGCACGACGAGGCCGAATCTCACGTGAGCCCCGCGTACACCTCGGGCTTCAGGACGCCGATGAATGGCAGGTTCCGGTAGCGCTCGGCGAAGTCGAGGCCATAGCCGACCACGAACTTGTCGGGGATCTCGAACCCCTTGTAGTCGACCTGGATCGGGACGACGCGGCGGGCCGGCTTGTCGAGCAGCGCGCACAGTCCGAGCGACGACGGATGTTGGCCACGCAAATGCTCGATCACGTAGCTCAGCGTGTGACCCGTGTCGAGGATGTCTTCAACGACGAGCACATCGCGACCCTCGATCGGCTTGGCCAGATCCTTCAGGATGCGCACGACGCCGCTCGAGCTCGTTCCGGCTCCGTATGAGGAGACCTCCAGGAAATCGAGCGAGCAGTAGATCGGGATCTCACGCATGAGGTCGGCGAGGAACGGGAGTGCCCCCTTGAGGATGCTGACGAGCACCAGGTCGCGGCCGGCGTAGTCGTTCGCGACCTGCGAGCCCAGCTCGCGGACCTTCTGCTTGATGGTGTCGGCGTCGAGGAGGATCTCCGCGATGTCATCGGCAGGACCCTTCACGGCGGTCGTCATCAGACCGCCATTGTCGCACCTAGTGGCCGGAGACCTTCTCGAAGAGTCCGTGGACGTCGCCGACGTAATCGCGCAGGAGCTCGTGGGCCTCGAGGACATCGTCCACGTGGATGCGCTCCTCGCCGTCGTCGAGCGCGTACGTCGCGCTGGCGATGGCCGGCGGTTCGTCGGTCACGCGCTTCACGATCACCACTCCGAGGCCCTGCGTGCCGCACGCCTCGCACGTGCAGCGCACGAACCAGTACTCATCGCGATTGCCGACGACCGCGATCGAATCGCGGCCATACACCGCGCCGCAGTTCGCGCAGCGGACCGTCCCGAACACACCGTCCAGCCACTCGTTCACGAGCAGGCGTGAATGCATAGCCGCTGCCATGAACCGGCATGGCTCCGTTACCGGATCGTTATCTGCGGCGGAACAGATACAGGGCCGCGCCGCCGAGCACGAGGGCCAGCGCCAGCGCACCGGCCGCAAGCACCGGCCCCGGACCGCTGCCCAGGCCGGGGCCCGTCCCGGCGACCGGGCTCGGGCTTGGGAGCGCGACGCCCGTGGGGACCGTGATCGGGCTCGCGGTCGCCGTTGGCGACGGCGTCGCTGACGGTGACGGCGACGGGGTCGGGCTCGGCGACGGGGTCGGCGACGGACTCGCCGTCGGCGGCGCGGTGGGTGGTGCGGTGCGTGGTGTCGTCGGCGGCGGCGTCGGCGGTGCGGTCGGCGGCGGAGTCGGCCGGGGTGTCGAGGGCAACGGTGTCGGACCGAGGACGACGATCGTGCCGGTCATGAACGGGTGGATCGTGCAGTGGTAGGCGTACGTGCCGGCGACCGAGAACGCGACGGTCGCGCTCCCGCCGCTCGCGGGCAGCTGCTTGTCGAACGTCGCCGGCGATCCCGCGTTGGAGGTCGCCGTGTGGCCGACGGGGTCGCTGTTCGTCCAGGTGACGCTGTCGCCCACATTGATCGCCAGCGTCGGCGGAGCGAATGCGAAGTTCTGGACCGTCACCGTCCGGCTGGCCGCCTCGGCGATCGGCGGCGCCACGGCGCCGATCGCGACGATCACGGCGGCGACGCGAAGCGTGCGACCTAGCGCCATACGATAGGCCGCGTGTCCGCGGTCGCCGGTCGCGAGTTCCAGTCGCTCGCGGCGCGCGCCGCAGGCATCGGCCTCCAGCTGTCGAGCGCGCAGGTCGCACTCTGCGAGCGATATGCAGCGATCCTCATCGAACGGAATACGAGCGTGAACCTCACGGCGATCACAGCCATCGACGACATCGTGACCAAGCACTTCCTCGATTCGTTCACCGCGTGCGCGGTGCGCGCCTGGACCGGGCGCGAGCGCATCGTCGATGTGGGAAGCGGCGCCGGCTTTCCCGGACTCGCCCTGCGCATCGCCATGCCGCACACGAAAGTCACCTGCATCGAGTCGGTGGGGAAGAAGTCGCATTTCCTCGAGGAGACGACCGCCCTCCTTGGCCTGAACGACGTCGAGGTGCGCAACGAGCGCGCTGAGACGCTCGCGCATTCAGCCGACCGGCGCGCCGCATACGACGTGGGGACCGCGCGCGCGGTCGGTACGCTCGCGGCGTGCGCGGAATACCTCTTGCCTTTCATCCGCATCGGCGGCGACGTCATCGTCTGGAAGGGTAAGGTGGACGCCGAGCTCGCCGCGGTGCGCAAGGCGCTCGCGTCCCTCGGCGGCGAGATCGCTGCGATCGTGTCCACGATCCAGCTCGGAGTTGCCGACGTGCTGCCCGGCCGCAACCTCGTCGTCATGCGCAAGGTGCGCGCGTCGCCAGATCGCTACCCGCGCACCTCGGCCGAGGCGCGACGCCGCCCGTGGTGATCGTGCCGTCGGTGGACGTTCGCAGCGGGCGCGTGAAATTCCGCTCCGGTGTGGAGCTCGAGGTCGAGCCTCGCGAGCTCGCCTCGGCGTTCGTCGCCGACGGCGCCGACGAGCTGCACCTGGTCGACCTCGACGGTGCGGAGCGTGGCGATTACCTGAACCTGCCGCTGCTCACCGAGATCGCGCGCGAGAGTGGCATCCCCTGCCGGTTCGCCGGCGGGCTCGCGAGCCTCGAGCGTGCCACCGAGGTCCTGAGTGCCGGCTTCGCCGGGGTGCTGTTCTCCTCGGCGGTCTTCGGCGACGACGCGCTCCTTCGCGGGATCGCGACGATCGCCGATCGGGCCATCGTCGAGATCGAGTCGAAGGCCGGCGGGCTCGCTCCGCGCGGCGGTGGGGAGGCGCTCGTCGCCCGGGCGGTCGGGCGGGACAGCGTCGACGCGGCCACGGCCGCGATCGATGCCGGCATCCGCGCGCTCTACGTCGTCGACCTCACGACCGAGGGCGGCTTCGGCGGGCCGCCGATCGTGCTGCTGCAGCAGATCCGGGACGCCCTCGGACCGCGAGCCGGTGCGGTCGCGCTCCACACCGGTGGCGGCGTGCGGGACCTCGCCGACGTCACGGCCCTCGCGCGGTTCGGCGTGGCGTCCGTGGTGCTCGGCCGCGCGCTGGCCGCCCGGCGCTTCACCATCGCCGAGGCGAAGGCCGCCGCGGCATGATCGTGGCCCTGCTGTCGGACATCCACGCGAATCTCGTCGCGCTCGAGGCCGTCCTCCGCGACCTGCCTGAGGTGTCGGCGATCTGGGTGATGGGCGACACGGTCGGCTACGGACCCGATCCGGCACCAACGCTCGCGCTGCTTCGCGAGCGGCGCGCGACGCTCATCGCCGGGAACCACGACCGGGCGATCGCCACCGGCGAAGGGCTCGAGCTCTTCAACGCGGCTGCGCGTACCGCGGCCGAACGTCATCGCGCGTGGCTTGGCGGAGCGGATCGCGACTTCCTGGCTGCGCTCCCCGTCACGCTCGAGCCCGCGGCCGGCTACGCGATCTGCCACGGCAGTCCGCGCGATCCACTCTGGGAGTACATCTTCGACGCGCGCACGGCCCGCTACGCCATGGCCGGCCTCGCTGTACCCCGGTGCTGCGTCGGCCATACCCACGTGCCCGCGCGCTTCCCGGTCGGCGAGGCGAAGGTGATGATCAACCCGGGCAGCGTCGGCCAGCCTCGGGATGGCGACCCGCGCGCGTCGTATGCCCTGCTCGACGTGGACCGCGCGACCGTCGAGTTCCACCGCGTCGACTACGACATCCCCGAGACGCAGAAGCGGATGCGCGCGCTCAAGCTCCCCGACCTGCTCGCCGACCGGCTGGCGTTCGGCCTGTGAGCGAGATCGCCTTTCGGGAAGAGCTCGGCACCCCTCCCGGCGACGCGCCGCTCGAGTACGAGCTGCCACGGGGCGGCCGCGTGCGGCTCACGGTGCGCCTGGGGGAGCGGCGTACCGGCGGCTACGGCATCCGGGTGCGGCGGATCACCCGCGACGGCCCGACGCTCACCATGCGCTGCGAAGTCACCGCGCCGCGCGACGGCGCGATCGTGACCCAGGCGCTCACGTATCCCGCCCAGACCGTCTCGGTGGACGACGGCCTCGTGCGTGGGGTCCGGGTCGTGGTGCTGGTCGATCAGAGCGGCACCGAGCGCGCGCGGATCACGGCCTAAGATTCGCCGGATTTGAGAGAGACCCCGGGCGACCCCCCCGAGCCGCCAGCGCGTCCGGAGCACCGGCTTGAGCGGGTCGAGCGCGTGAAGGGCCGCCTTCCGGGCGACGCCCGCGTGCGCATCGTCCGGAGCGGTGAGCTCCGCCGCAAACGGGGCTACGTCGAAGCGACCGACAAGGCGCTCGAGCCCGAAGGCCCCGCCGGCCGCGCCCTCGAGCGGGTGCGGTCGATCCTGTTCGGCCGCCGGCTCTCGAGCGAACAGGAGCACGAGGAGCGCCTCTCCAAGGTCACGGGGCTCGCCATCTTCGCGTCCGACAACATCTCGTCGTCGGCCTACGCGACCGAGGAAACGATGCGCGCGCTCGCGCTCGCCGGCGCCGGGGCGCTTGCGCTCACCATGCCGCTCACGATCGCCATCGTCGTCATCCTGGCGATCGTCGTCGTCTCGTACCTGCAGGTCATCAGGGCCTACCCGAACGGCGGCGGGAGCTATGTCGTCGCGAGCGAGAACCTCGGTCGGATCCCCGGCCTCGTCGCGGCCGCGGCGCTGCTCGTCGACTACGTCCTGACGGTGTCCGTCTCCGTCGCGGGCGGCGTACTCGCGATCACGAGCGCCCGGCCGGATCTCGACCCCTACAAAGTGACCATCGGCGTCGTCTTCATCGGGCTGCTCACGATCGGCAACCTCCGTGGGATCCGTGAGGCCGGCGTGCTCTTCGCCGGGCCGACGTACTTCTACGTGATCAGCGTGTTCGGCGTCCTGGCCATCGGCCTTTACCGGATGGTCACCGGCGACCTGCCCGCCCCGATCCCGCCACCAGTCGCCGTCCAGCAGAGCGAGCTGCTCGGCGCGTTCCTCATCCTGCGCGCGTTCTCGTCCGGGTCCGTCGCACTGACCGGGACCGAGGCGGTCGCCAACGGGGTCCCCGCCTTCCGCAAACCGGAGCCGACCAACGCGCGGGTCGTGCTCGTCGCCATGGGCACGCTCTTCGGCACGCTGTTCATCGGCATCAGCTTCCTCTCGACGCGCATCGGTCTGCAGCCGGACGCGAGCGAGACGCAGAGCATCCTGTCGATGCTGACCCGATCGCTCGTCGGGGAGGGCTGGTACTTCTATGTCGTCCAGATCGCGACGGCGATCATCCTCACGCTCGCCGCGAACACGAGCTTCTCCGGGTTCCCGCGCCTCGCCTCGATCCTCGCGACCGACCGGTTCATGCCACGTCAATTCGCGCAGCGTGGCGATCGCCTCGCTTACTCCTTCGGCATCATCGTGCTGGCGATGCTGTCGGCGCTCCTGCTGGCGGCGTACCAGGCGAGCGTGAACGGGCTCATCCCGCTCTACACGATCGGCGTGTTCATCGCGTTCACGCTCTCGCAGGCCGGACTCGTCCGGCACTGGCTCCGGGAGCGTGGACGCGGCTGGCGGTTCTCGATCTCCGTCAACGCGCTCGGTGCTGTCGCCACCGGGGTTGTCGCGGTCGTCGTCACGGTGACCAAGTTCGCGCTCGGCGCGTGGCTCGTGCTCGCGGTGATGCCGGTCCTGGTCTACCTCATGTGGCGGGTGCACCAGCACTACCGTCGGATCGAGGACGAGCTGCTGATCCCGCGCGGCGCGCAGGTCGCGCTGCGCGCGCGTGAGCCGCGGCTCATCGTGCCGGTGAGCCGGATCGACAAGGCCGCGCTGCACGCCATCAGCCTGGCCCGGGGACTCTCCGAGCACGTGTCGGCGGTCCACATCTCGTTCGACGAGGACGGCGCGCAAGCGTTCAAGGAGCGCTGGGCGCGATCGGTCGGCAGCGCGATACCGCTCGAGGTCATCGTGTCGCCGTATCGATCCCTGTTGGCGCCGATGTTGAGCTATCTCGATGCGATCGACGACGGCGACCCGGCGCGGCCGATCGTCGTCGTCCTCGCTGAGTTCGTGCCACGGCACTGGTGGGATGCCACGCTGCACAACCAGACGGCGCTGCGTCTGAAGCTCGCGCTGTTCACTCGTCCGAACACGAGTGTCATTGATGTCCCGTATCACCTTGGCGACGCCGAGGACTTCGAACCGCACTAAACTCCGCCGCCTGTGAAGCTCACGAACATCCTCGTGCCACTTGCCGGTACGGCCATCGACCCCGACGTCATCGAGTTCGCGATCGCGCTCGGGCGCGCCCACAAGGCGAAGATCACGGCCGTGCACGTCATCGAGGTGAAATGGAACATGCCGCTCGACGCCGTCCTCGATGCCGAGCTCGAGCGCGGCGAGGAGGTCCTCGCGCTCGCGGAGAAGGTCGCCGAGAAGCTCGGCGCGCACATCAGCACGGAGGTGTTGCAGGCCCGCGAGGCGGCGGCGGCCATCGTCGACACGGCGGTCGAGCAGCACAGCGAGCTGATCCTTCTCGGGATGCCGTACCGGAGACGACTCGGCCGCGTCTACGTGGGTCGCACGGTCGAGGAGGTCTACGTGAAAGCGCCATGCGCGGTGCTCGCGTATCGTCAGGAAGAACCCAAGTGAACGTCGTCATCGTCGGCTGTGGGCGCACCGGCGCCTTCCTCGCGGAGCTCCTCGATCAGGGCGGCGGCGACACGGTGTCGATCGTCGACGTCGAACGGTCCGCGTTCAGCCGCCTGCCCTCGAACTTCAAAGGGACGCCGGTCCTCGGCAACGGGACGGACATGGACATCCTCCGCCAGGCCGGCATCGAGTCGGCCAACGCGTTCCTCGCCCTCACCCAGGGCGACAACCGCAACCTCATGGCCGCCCAGATCGCGAAGAAGATCTTCGGCGTGGCCCAGGTCTTCGCGAAGGTGAACGACCCGATCCGCGCCGCGACCTATCGCGGGCAGGGGATCTACACCTTCTCGCGGACCACGATCCTCGGCACGCTGCTCCACGCTGTGCTCGCCGGCGACAAGAGCATCGGTCCGAACCTGATGAAGGCCGCCATGAAACACGACGAGGAGCTCTCGGCCCAGCTGCCGGACGTGGCGCCCTGATGTATTTCGTCGTCGCGGGCGGAGGCGAGGTCGGTTACCACCTCTCGAAGGCGCTGCTGGAGGCCGGGCACGAGGTGATGATCATCGAGCGCGACCGCAGGCGGGCCCTCTGGATCGAGGAGCAGCTCGGCTCGGTGGTGATCAACGCGCCCGCGGACGAGGGCCGGTTCCAGATCCAGGCCGGCTGCCAGCGGGCCGATGCGGTCCTCGCGGTCACCGGCGACGACGAGGACAACCTGATCATCAGCCAGCTCGCGAAGCTGAAGTGCGGCGCGAACCGCGTGATCGCGCGGGTGAACAACCCGAAGAACGAGATCGTGTTCAAGGCGATGGGCATCGACGAGACGCTGTCGTCGACCCGGGTGCTCATGGGTGTCATCGAGCAAGAGCTGCCGACCGGCGGCTTCATGCCGCTCATGCCGCTCACCCGCTCCGACCTCGAGATCGTCGAGGCCGAGATCGCCGCGGGCTCACCGGCCGCCGACAAGCAGGTCGAGGCCGTCGGGCTGCCGGCCAGCGCGCACATCGGCGCGATCGTCCGAAAGGGCCAGATCCTGCGCGCCCACCGCGACACGAAGCTCGAGGCGGGGGACCGGATCATCGTGTTCGCCCCCACCGCCGCCGAGCAGGAGGTCAAGAAGGCGCTCTTCGGCTAGGCGGTCGGCTGCAAGAAGGTTGACAATGGCGTTGATAGGTCTTATAACAACGTCATGGCGCGTGGGAGCCGACCGGTCTATGTGATCTCGATCGCCGCGAGCATCGCCGGCTGCCACCCGCGCACGCTGCGGATCTATGAAGAGGAAGGCCTCGTCGAGCCCGTCCGGACCGATTCCAACATCCGGCTCTACTCCGATGAGGACCTCCAGCGGGTGCGGGTCATCCGCTACCTCACGCAGCAGCGCGGCGTGAACCTCGCCGGCGTGAAGATGCTCCTGCAGTTCCGCGACGCCGCGGACCTGCTGCGGGAGCTGGCGAACGCGATCGAGGGAGCAGAGGCGGAAAGCGACCGCGCGTCCGCCCGGCCCGGCGTTGCCGGCCCGGGACGCGTCCCAAAAAACCGAATGGAGATGTAGAGATGGCCCTTGCCCGTATCGCCCCGCTTAGCGACTTCGTTTCACTGCGCGACGCCATGGACCAGCTCTTCCAGGAGAGCTTCATCCGGCCGAACGGGTGGTCCGGCCCAGCCGGCCAGATCCCGATGCCGGTGGACCTCTGGGAGACCAAGGACGCGTATCACCTGCGCGCCGACCTTCCCGGGATGACGCCCGACGACATCGAGATCAACGTCACCGGCGACACCGTGTCGCTCTCGGGCGAGACGAAGGCCGCTACCGACGTGACGAGCGACGGCTGGCTGCGCCAGGAGCGGCGTAGCGGGAAGTTCCAGCGCGCGTTCACGCTTCCGGTGCAGATCGACTCGAATGCCGTCACGGCGACGTTCACGAACGGCGTCCTCGATCTCATCCTGCCGAAGTCGGAGACCGTGAAGCCCAAGACCGTGAAGATCAGCGCAGGAACCAGCGCGAAATAGCCGCCCAGATCACGAGCCCGAAACAAACGCGACAGCGGGTACGGCCGGGTCCGGCTTTGCCGGCCCCGGCCGAGCCCCTGTCAACAGAAAGGTCGCCCACGCATGACTGAAGAGATTCGCACCTACCCCACGGAGCTGCCCCTCGTCCCCTTGCGGGAGATGGTGGTGTTCCCGAAGATCGTCCAACCCCTCGGGGTCGGTCGCGACAAGAGCGTGGCGGCCATCGACGCCGCGATGAGCGAAGAGAAGCACTACGTCATCTTCGCCGCGCAGAAGGACCCGGAGATCGATGACGTCACGTCCGACCAGATCTACACGGTCGCGACGGTCGCCGAGATCGTGCGGCTCCTTCGGATCCCGGACGGCAGCGCTCAGGTCATCGTGCAGGGCCTTCAGCGGGTGAAGATCACCGGCTTCACGCCGGATACCCGGTATTTCCGCGTCACGTTCCAGCCGATCAGCGAGATCCCCGGCGAGTCGGTCGAGCGCGAGGCGCTTCTCCGCAGCGTCAAGAGCCTGTTCGGCGATTACGTCGAGAACGGCGGATCGATCGTGCCCGAGGTCGCGATGACCGCGAAGAGCACGGACGACCCGTCGCACTTCGCCGACCTCGTCGCGCAGAGCCAGGACCTCACCATCGAGCAGCGCCAGCAGCTCCTCGAGATGGACGGCGTGGTCGACCGGCTGCGGTTCCTCTCGGTGTTCCTCGCCAAGCAGAACGAGATCCTGCAGATGAAGGCAAAGATCCAGAGCGACGTCCAGCAGACGCTCGACAAGACCCAGCGCGAGTACATCCTCCGCGAGCAGATGAAGGCGATCCAGAAGGAGCTCGGGGACGATGACGGCAGCTCGGAGGTCAACGAGCTTCGCGAGAAGATCGAGGCCGCCGGCATGCCCGACGAGGTGAAGGAGAAGGCCCTCAAGGAGGTCGGGCGGCTCGAGAAGATCCCGCAGGCCTCGCCGGAGCAGGGCGTCATCCGCACCTACGTCGACTGGCTCATCTCCGTGCCGTGGAAGAAGGCGCCCGAGGACGACTGGGACATCGTGGAAGCCGCGCGGATCCTCGACGAGGACCACTACGGCCTGCCGAAGATCAAGGATCGGATCCTCGAGTACATGGCGGTGCGCAAGCTTTCGCACGAGCTGCGCGCCCCGATCCTGTGCTTCGTCGGTCCGCCCGGCGTGGGCAAGACGAGCCTCGGAAAGTCCATCGCCCGCGCGATGGGCCGCAAGTTCGTCCGCATGTCGCTCGGCGGTATCCGTGATGAGGCGGAGATCCGCGGCCACCGGCGCACCTACGTGGGTGCGCTGCCCGGCCGGGTGCTCCAGAACATGAAGACGGCGGCCGAAACGAACCCGGTGTTCATGCTCGACGAGATCGACAAGGTCGGCGCGGACTTCCGCGGCGACCCGAGCTCGGCGCTCCTCGAGGTCCTCGACCCCGAGCAGAACAGCACGTTCTCCGACCACTACCTCGAAGTCCCGTACGACCTGTCGCGGGTCATCTTCATCACGACGGCGAACGTCGAGGACACGATCATCCCGCCGCTCCGCGACCGGATGGAGATCATCCGGCTCCCCGGCTACACCGAGGACGAGAAGATGCACATCGCGATCGGGTACCTGTTGCCGCGACAGCTGAAGCAGCACGGTCTCGAGAACGGACGGCTCATCCTGACGGACGCGGCGCTCAAGGACATGGCCCGGCTCTACACGCGAGAGGCCGGCGTCCGGAACCTCGAGCGTGAGATCGGCACGATCTGCCGGAAGGTCGCGCGCCAGATCGCCGAGCACAAGGCGGAGACCGTCACGGTCGACGCAGCGGATCTTTCGACGTACCTCGGACCGGAGAAGTTCGACTTCGGCCTGGCCGAAGAAGAGGACCAGGTCGGCGCGGTCACCGGTGTCTCGGTCAGCGAGTCCGGCGGCGACGTGCTCACGGTCGAGGCGACGATCATGGATCAGGGCAGCAAGACCGAGGAGTTCGTGCTCACCGGACAGATCCAGAAGGTCATGGAGGAGTCCGCGCGCGCCGCGCTGAGCTACGTGCGGGCGCACCAGGCGGAGCTCGGTGTGCCGAAGGGCTTCTTCAAGGACCACGCGATGCACATCCACGTCCCCGCGGGAGCGATCCCGAAGGACGGTCCGTCCGCGGGTGTCACGATGGCGACCGCGATCGTGTCGGCCCTCACCGGCCGCCGCGTCCGGCGCGAGGTCGCGATGACGGGTGAGATCACCCTGCGCGGCCGCGTCCTTCCGATCGGTGGAGTGAAGGAGAAGCTGCTCGCGGCGCACCGCGCCGGGATCAAGACCTTCATCCTCCCCGAGAAGAACAAGAAGGACCTCGTCGATGTCCCGAAGGAGGTCACCGACACGGTCGACATCAAGCCCGTCTCGAACATCGAGGAAGTGCTGAAGCTGGCACTCCTTCCTGGACCGAGCATCACCCCCGCGCAGATCGAAGCGGCGCGGCCGTCGATGGTCCCGCCGCCGAACTAGAAGGGGGCGACGATGCCCGTCGAATACAAGGACTACTACAAGACGCTCGGGGTCTCAAAGAACGCGACCGCCGCCGACATCAAGAAGGCGTACCGAAAGCTGGCGCGCCAGTTCCATCCCGATGTGAACACGTCGACGGACGCGTCCAAGAGGTTCAAAGAGGTCAACGAGGCCAACGAGGTCTTGAGCGATCCTGAGAAGCGGAAGCGCTACGACCAGCTCGGTCCCGACTGGGAGCGCTACGCCCAGGCCGGGGCGGGCTCGCGCCGCGGCACGAACGGCGGCTTCCAGTGGGTCTACACCGGCACGCCGGGGGCGGACCCGTTCGGCGGCGGCGGCGGTGACTTCTCGGACTTCTTCCAGTCGGTGTTCGGCAACATGGGCGGGTTCACCGACGCGGCCGCGGGCAACGGCACGCGGCGCCGGACCGCGCGATCGCGCGCGATCGCGGATGTCGAATACCCGATCGAGGTCACCCTGCCGGAGGCCTACAAGGGCAGCGAACGGGTGCTCGAGCTGCAAGGCGAGAACGGCGCGACCAAGCGGCTCAGCGTGAAGATCCCGCCCGGTGTGCGGGACGGCCAGCGCATCCGGCTCGCCGGACAGGCCGCCGGCGGCGACCTCTATCTGCAGGTAAAGGTGAAGCCCCATCCGGTGTTCACGCGGGACGGCGATGATCTGCGCATGGAGCTGCCGGTCGCGCTTCACGAGGCGCTCCTCGGGGCCGAGGTCACCGTGCCGACCCTGAAGGGGCGGGTGAGCCTCCGGATCCCGCCGGAGACCCAGAACGGGCGGACGATCCGTCTCGCCGGACAGGGCATGCCCCGCGCCGGCGGCGGATCCGGCGACCTGTTCGTGACCGTGAAGGTCGTGCTGCCCACCAAGCTGAACGAGAAGGAACGCGAGCTCGCGACCGAGCTCGCCGCGGAGCGACGGACCGAAGACGTCCGCGCGCATCTGCTCTAGGAGCAAACACATGATCGATCCGAAGAAGATGACCGAGAAGACCCAAGAGGCGCTCATCACGGCGCAGCAGGCCGCGCAGGAGAACGGGCGCTCGCAGCTCGAGGTCGAGGATCTCCTCGCCGCGCTGCTCGCGCAGCAGGGCGGCATCGTGCCGAGCGTCATCGAGGCGCTCGGCGGGTCGCCACAGCAGCTGTTGTCGGCCATCCAGCAGGAGCTCGGGCGCCAGCCGAAGGTGAGCGGCAACGTGCAGCTCTCGGCGAGCCCGCGGCTTGGCCGCGTGCTCACGCAGGCCCAGAAGGAGACCGACGCGCTGGGCGACGAATACGTCTCGACCGAGCACCTGCTGCTCGCGATGACCGCGGACCAGGGCTACACCGGGCAGGCCCTACAGCGGATCGGCGCCACGCACGAGCGGGTCCTGAACGCGCTGCGCGAGATCCGCGGCAATCAGCGCGTCACCGATCCGAACCCCGAGAACAAGTACCAGAGCCTCGAGAAGTATGGGCGCGATCTCACCGATCTCGCGCGGAAGAACAAGATCGACCCGGTCATCGGCCGGGACGAGGAGATCCGGCGCGTCATCCAGGTGCTGTCACGCCGCACGAAGAACAATCCGGTGCTCATCGGCGAGCCCGGCGTGGGCAAGACCGCGATCGTCGAAGGGCTCGCGCAGCGGATCGTCCGCGGCGACGTGCCCGAGGGGCTGAAGGACAAGCGCGTCTTCGCTCTCGACATCGGTTCGCTGCTCGCGGGCGCGAAGTACCGCGGGGAGTTCGAGGAGCGCCTCAAGGCCGTGCTCAAGGAGATCGCGGCCAGCGACGGCCAGATCATCCTGTTCATCGACGAGCTCCACACGATCGTCGGCGCGGGCGCGGCCGAAGGCGCCGTCGACGCCGCCAACATGCTGAAGCCGATGCTCGCGCGCGGCGAGCTCCACACGATCGGAGCCACGACGCTCGACGAGTACCGCAAGCACATCGAGAAGGACGCCGCGCTCGAGCGCCGGTTCCAGCCGGTGTTCGTGGGCGAGCCGACGGTCGAGGACACGATCTCGATCCTGCGCGGGCTGCGCGAGCGCTACGAGGT
>DATJHW010000104.1:0-10218 GCA_035493615.1 Saccharimonadales bacterium (SeqCode)
GTGCGGACCGCCCGACGTGAAGCCGGATTCAGCCAGGCCCAGCTCGCGGGCGAGGAGCTCACCAAGGGATTCATCAGCCAGATCGAATCGGGCCTGGTACGTCCGTCCATCCGTTCGCTTCAGTACATCGCCGCCAAGCTCGGGCGATCGCTCGATTACTTCATCGCGGACGAGCCGCTCGCGGCCACCAAGCGCGTCACCTTTCATCGACTCGCGGCCGAGGCGGCATCAGAGCGATCGGACTGGCGTACCGCGGAAGCGGAATCGATCGCCGGCCTCTCGGTCGCCACCGAGTCGTCCGAGCGCGCGGGCTTCCTCCGACTCCTCGCGAGCGCGGCGTTGAACCAGGGCCGCCGTGAGGAGGCGTTCGATCGCGTGACCGAGGGTCTTGCGCTCGTCGACGTCACCAAGCAGCCGCTCGACGTCGCCCGGCTCCTCTACGTGCGCGGCCTCGCGTACGGCGACGCGGGTCAGCTCGTCGCATCGACGGAGGCGTTCGAGACCGTGCGGGACATCGTCGAACGCTACGAGATCCTCGATCCTCGCCTGCGCGCACGCGTCGCCGTGGCGCTCGGTACGGCGTACCGGCGGCTCGGACGGACGACCAAGGCGATCGCGTCGTATGAGGTCGCGCTCGCCACGGCATCGCGCGCGAACGAGCTGAAGCTCGCGGCGCAGGGGTTCATGGGCATCGCGGTGTCGCATTACGACGCCGGCGACCTCGACGCGGCGATCTCGAGCTACGATCGCGCGCTCGAGCTCTTTGAGCGCGTCGCCGACACGAGCTTCGAGCTCCACGTCCGTCAGTCGCTCGCCTCCATCCATCTGCAGCAGGGCCACGTCGCGCAAGCCCGCGAGCTCGCCGATCGCACGATCGCGCGGGCCACCGAGGTGGGGGACGAGCACGGCGGCGCGATCGCGCAGGTCGTTCGCGCGCGGGTGCTGCTCAGTGACGGCGATGCCGTCGGCGCGAAGCGCATGGCGAAGCAGGCTGAGCGCTCCCTCGGCGCGGTCGGTGACCAGATCCAGCGGGCTCACGCGCTACGCGTCGTCGCGGCCGCGTGCGAGTCGCGCGGTGAGACGGGCGACGCGGATCGCGCGTTCAAGCAGGCCATCGATCTGTTCTCGGCGATCGACGACCGCGCCGACCTGTCGATCGCGGCGTCGGAATACTCGAAGGTCCTTCGGGCGCGCGGCTCGATCGATGAGGCGTTCGCGATGCTGGAGCTCGCGCAGACCCGGCGCTAGCTAGCATCGGCGCGTGCCCCGTGAATACGCGTCCGAAGAGAACGCGCGCGTCGCCGACCTGCTCGACGAGATCGGCGATCTGCTCGAGCTGAAGGGCGAGAACGTGTTCCGCGCCGTGACCTACCGTGCGGCGGCGCGTGAGATCCGCGACCTGCGCGAGCCGATCCGTACGATCTACGAGGCCGGCCATCTGGCGATCATCCCAAAGGTCGGCGCGTCGGTCGGCGAGGCGATCGCCCAATACCTGCAGGGCGGGAAGGCGAAGCGCCACGAGGAGCTGAAGGCCGCGGTCCCGGAGGGCCTTCTGACCCTCCTCCGCGTCAAAGGCGTCGGTCCCGCGACCGCCCGTCTGATCAACCAGCACCTCAAGATCACGACGATCGATGAGCTCGAGGCCGCCGCGAAGGACGGTCGCCTCCGGTCGCTGCCGAAGATCCAGGCGAAGACCGAGGAGAACATCCTCAAGTCGATCGCGTCGCTTCGCCAGCGGACTGGACGATCGCTCATCAACTTCGCCCGCACGGCCTCCGATCGCATGGTCGCGTACCTCCGCGAGACGGCGAACGTGAGTGAGATCTCGGTCTGCGGCAGCCTGCGCCGCTGGAAGGAGACGATCGGCGACATCGATCTGCTCGTCGCGAGCGACCAAGCCGCCCCGATCATGGCCGCCTTCACCGGCGCGCCCAACGTCGAACGCATCCTCGCGCAGGGCGAGACGAAGTCGTCGGTCATCGTCGAACGCGGCCTGCAGATCGATCTCCGCGTCGTCCCGGCGGCCGCGTGGGGCGCGGCGCTCCTCTACTTCACCGGATCGAAGGAGCACAACGTGCGGCTGCGCGGCTTCGCGCTGCGCAAGAAGCTCCTGCTGAACGAGTACGGGCTCTATCGCGTCGGGGAGGAGAAGAGCGGCACCCCGGTCGCGTCACGCACCGAAGAGGAGATCTACGCCGCGCTCGGCATGGACTGGATCCCGCCCGAGCTGCGCGAGGACCACGGCGAGATCGACGCCGCGCTGGCCCATCGGTTGCCGGCGCTCGTCGCGGTCGGCGACCTCAAGGGCGACCTGCACACGCATTCGGACTGGACCGACGGCCGCGACACGCTCACCGACATGGTCCGTCGCGCGCGCGACAAGGGCTACGAGTACGTCGCGGTCACCGACCACTCCGTCGGGCTCGGGATGACGAACGGCCTGAACCTCGAACGGATCGCCGCGCGCAACAAGGTCATTTCGAAGCTGAATCAGGAGCTCGCGCCGTTCCGGGTCCTCATCGGCACCGAGGTGGAGATCCGCGCGGACGGGCGGCTCGACTACCCGGACGACGTGCTCGCCGGCTTCGAGATCGTGACCGCGTCGATCCATTCCGCATTCAATCAGCCCCGCGAGCAGATCACCGGGCGGCTGGTCGGGGCGATGAAGCATCCGCTCGTCACGGCGATCTCGCATCCGACCGGCCGCCTCCTGGAGCGTCGCGACCCGTACGACGTGGATCTCGACGCCGTCATCGCCGCGGCGGTGACGACGGGGACCCGGCTCGAGGTGAACGGTGGGCCGGAGCGCCTCGACCTGCCGGACTGGGCCGTGCGCAAGGCCGTGGAGCAGGGCGCGACGCTCGTCATCGACTCGGACGCGCACGCGATCGAGGAGCTGGATTGGACGATCTACGGCGCGGCGACGGCGCGGCGCGGGTGGGCGACCGCCGATCGCGTCGGGAACACGCGCGGTCTGGACGCCGTGCTCCGGCGCAAGGTGCCGTGAGCGCGAGGCGGTTCATCGTGCGCGGCCGCGTCCAGGGCGTGAACTTCCGTGCCACCGCGGCGCAATACGCGCTGCGGCTTGGGCTCCGCGGGCGGATCTGGAATCGGGAAGACGGCGCGGTCGAGGCGGAGGCGGTCGGCTCGGACGACGCGCTCACGAAATTCGAGGCGTGGCTGCATCGGGGTCCCTCGTACGCGACGGTCGAGTCCGTGGAGGCGGAGGCGCTTTCCGGTGAGCCGCGGCACAGCGGCTTCGCGATCGGCTAGCGCCGGCGGCGTTTCGGCTTCGGGAGGTACTTCGCGCGGCGCCGCTCGCGGAGCCACGCGGCCTCGAGCGGCGGCAGCCACCCGACGTAGATGTACACAAGGAGCGCGAGGTCGAAACCGAATGCGAGCGCGATGAGCACGAACGGCGCCTTCGCCATCAGGAAGACCGTCGCGATGATGAGCGTGATCACGTTGATCCAGAACGCCCACGGGCGTGCGGCGTTCTCGGCCGGCGCGACGCCGCGCGCCGGCAGGTAGTACCAGACGATGTTCGCGACGAGCGCGATCCCAAGCGCGATCACCGCCGGCCAGTAAAAGCGGGATTCGCCGTTGAACGGCTCGATGAAACGGTGGGCGAAATGCCCAAGGTCGAGTGGCACGGGCTTCGTATACTACCGGCGAATCCCACGACGCCTCAGGTGATGGAGACGCATGCGCGCACTGCTTTCCGTTGATGACAAGGCTGGACTGATCGCGCTCGCCCGCGGTTTGGAGGAGCTCGGGTGGGAGCTCGTCGCGACCGACGGAACGCGTGCCGCGCTGGCGGCGGAGGGCATCACCGCGCGCTCGGTCGAGGACGTCACAGGATCACCGAGCCTGCTCGACGGCCGGGTCAAGACGCTCCATCCGAAGATCCACGCGGCGATCCTCGCGCGACGCGCCAACGAGACGCACATGGGCGAGCTCAAGGCGCAGGCCATCGAGCCGATCGACCTGGTCGCGGCGAACCTCTATCCGTTCCGCGAGGCCGCTGCGTCCGGCGCATCGGGCGATGCGCTGCTCGAGAAGATCGACATCGGCGGTGTGACGTTGCTCCGTGCCGCTGCGAAGAATCACTCCGACGTGATCGTCCTCTCGCGCCCCGAGCGCTATGGGCCGGTCCTCGAGGAGCTTCGGGAGCGCGGCTCCATCTCGGTCGAAACGCGGCGCCAGCTCGCGGCCGAGGCGTTCTCGCATACCGCGGCGTACGACGCGGCGATCGCGGCGCAGGTCGCGACCGATGCAGGGGTCCAGTTTCCCGATGAGATGACGCTGTCGCTGCGCAAGATCCGGGACCTGCGGTACGGCGAGAACCCGCATCAGCAGGCAGCGTTCTACGCGGTCCGCGGCGAATCCGGCGCGATGACGACGATGGAGCAGCTCCACGGCAAGGCGACGAGCTTCAACAACATGCTCGACATCAACGCCGCATGGCGGATCGCGTCGGACTTCACCCAGCCGACCGCGGCGATCGTGAAGCACCAGAATCCATGCGGCATCGCGTCGGACGTGGACATCGCCAAGGCTTACCGGGGCGCGTTCCTTTGCGACTCGGTGTCCGCCTTCGGCGGGATCGTCGCGCTCAACCGTCCGGTCACGCGCGAGCTCGCCGACGCGCTCCGCGACACGTTCTACGAGGCGATCATCGCGCCGGCATACGCGGAGGACGCGATCTCCATCCTGAAGGAGCGGAAGAACCTCGAGATCTTCGCCGTCCGTGGGTGGGTCCCGCAGCTGCGCGGACGACACGGCGACGGGATGCTCGACTTCAAGCGCGTCTCCGGCGGCATGCTCGTGCAGACGCCCGACGAGTCCGTGGCAGACGAGTCGAACTTCAAGGTCGTCACCGAACGCCAGCCGACCCTCGAGGAGCTCACGGATCTCATCTTCTCGTGGCGCTGCGTGCGTCACGTCACCTCGAACGGGATCGTCCTCGCGAAGAACCTGATGAGCGTCGGGATCGGCCCCGGCCAGCTCTCACGCGTCGTCGCGGTCGAGGTCGCCGTTCGCAAGGCCGGCGAGAACGCGCGGCTCGCGGTCATGTCCTCGGACGCGTACTTCCCGTTCCCGGATGGCATCGAGGTCGCGGCCCGCGCCGGGGTGACCGCGATCATCCAGCCCGGCGGCTCGATGCGCGATCAGATGATGATCGACACCGCCAATCGCCACCGCATGGCGATGCTGTTCACCGGGCGGCGCCACTTCAAGCACTAGCCCGCTACGCGAGCTCCAGGTAGCGGAAGGCCTCCGCCTTCTCGAGGCCCCACGCCTTGCCCGTCGCCGCCGCGAACGCATTCATCCGCTCCGCGAGCCGCTTGAAATCACCGATCTGGCTCTCGTGAGCCTGCAGCGCGTGGATCTTCGTCTTCATCGACGACGAGATGTCGAACCACACGTTCGGCTCGGCGGTGCCGAACATGAGCACCCGCGTCACGCGGTGATGCGCGAGCCCATTCGTGAGCTGCTCGGGGAAGAACAGGTGGTCGCGCGCGGCGATGATGCCGTCGAGCGCGGCCCAGCCGGCGACGCGGTGATCGGGATGCATCTGGTACGTGCGCCACGGGTCCGGACAGAAGACCAGATCGGGCTTGTGGATACGGATCTGCTCGCAGACCTCGCCGCGGAGCGCCATCGAGACCTCGGTCTCGCCGTCGTCGTGACGCAGGAAGACGAACTCCGACGCGCCCGCGCGGCGGCCGGCCTCCTGCTGCTCCTTCTCGCGGATCCCGGCGAGGCGCTCGGGGGTCATCTTCGCGTCGTGGGTGCCCTTGTTCCCGCTGGTGATGAGGCAGTACGTGACGTGGACGCCCTTCTGGGTCCAGAGCCCGATCGTGCCCGAGCAGCCGAAATCCACGTCATCGGGATGCGCGAAGATCGCCATCGCGCGGCGCGGGAGCTCGAATGCGTCCGCCATCAGACCTCCACCGGCTGCATGAGATCCGCGTACAACGCGGCGATCTCCTCGCCCACGCGGTGCCATGAATATGCCTTGGCTCGCTCGCGGGCGCCCGCCGCCAGCCGCACGCGCAGGTCATGGTCCAGGAGCAGGCGCGCGATCCCCTCGGCGAGCGCGGCGTCGTCGCCCGCGGGCACGAGGAGGCCGGAGACGCCGTTCTCGATGACCGTCTGGAGCCCGCCGACCCGCGTGCCCACGACCGGCGTGGCGCAGGCCATCGACTCCAGCGCCACGAGGCCGAACGATTCGGTGAGCGACGGCACCGCGCAGAGATCCGCGGCGTTGTAGTAGAGCGCGAGACGCGGCTGATCCTGCGAACCCACGAAGTCGACGGTGTCCTCGAGCCGGTGCTCGTGGACGAGCCGCCGGAGCTCGACGATCTTGTCGGTCTCTGCCTCAGCGTCCTCGGCGTCGAGCGCGCCGCCGACGACGAGCAGGCACAGCTCGCCACGCATCTCCGGATACGTGCGGAAGAGGAGGCCGATCGCCTTGAGGAGCACGTCGATCCCCTTGATCTGCTCGATGCGCCCGACGAACAGCACGAGCCGCTCGCACTCGTCGCGGCCGAGCGCGCGGCGCGCGTCCGCCTGGCGGATCGGATGGAAGACGTCGGGATCGACGCCGCACGGGATGATCCGGAGCTTCGCGGCCGGTGCGGCGTAGAGCTCCTCGAGCTCCGCAGCTTCGATCTCGCTCGCCGCGACGATCGCGGCCGACTCCCGGACCGCGCGACGTTCGATCGCGATGCGCACGTCGCTCTCGGCGTCGACGTCCTCGTCCATCACCTCGCGCTTCACGAGCCCGAGGGTGTGGAACATCTGGATACGCGGCACGCCCCACTTCGGGCCGAGCACCCGCGCGACCTCGGCCGACAGCCAGTAATGCGCATGGATGACGTCGTACCGGAGGTCGTGCTTCGCGGCATACGCCTCGACGCCCGCGGTGAACTCCGTGAGCCGGTCGTACACCTCCATCTTCGGGAGGTAGCTCACCGGGCCTGACTCGATGTGGATCACCCGTGCGCCTGGCGCGATCACCTGGATGTCCGGATGGTCGTGCTCGCGCTGGCGCGTGTACACGTCGACCTCGATCCCGCGGCTCGCGAGATCGCGTGCCAGCTCCCGGATGTACAGGTTCATCCCACCGGAGTCGCGGCCGCCGAGCTTCGCCATCGGGCACGCGTGGACCGACAGCATCGCGACGCGCACTAAAGCCGCTCCGCGTCGAGGCGCGCGAGCCAGCGGTCGCGCGCGCCGAGGTCGTACTTGTACGGCTCGTCGCCGCGGAGGAGGTCGTAGGTCATGTACCCGCGGGCGATCGCTTCGCGGATCGCCCAGGCGTGGCTGATGATGCCGACGGAGAGCGACGCGAGCCCCGGGTCATACGCCGCGTTGTACAGGGCGATGACCTTGCCGATCGCGAAGCCGAAGAGCACGGCAACGTCCGCTCCGTCGAACGAGAGGGCGCCGAGACGCAGCCGATCGAGCGGCTCCAGGGCGTCCGCGACGTCGCGAAAGAACCGCTCCACGTCGGCCGTCATGAAGCCGGCCTTCTCCCCGCGGCTCAGGCGATGCAGGGCGAAGAAGCGGTCGAGCACCGTCGCGCGCTCGGCATCCGCGGCGAACCGGAACGTCGCCGGACCGGCGCCTTCGAGCCGCCGGACCTTCCGCCGCAGCTCGTGCCGCTCCTTCTTGCCCAGCGACTGCACGTACGTCTCGTACGACTCGGGGAGACCGAGCACCGGCGAGACCGTCTGGCGTGCCCGCGTGACCCGGTAGCCGGCCTCGCTCAATACCGCGTCGAACGCGGCGAGCGTCGGACGCTCTTCGGGCACGTATTCGAGCCGGACTCGTGGCGGACGCTGCTCGGCGATCCAGCGGGCGACCGATGTCGCGACCCCCGTCTCGTGCCCGGATCTGGCGACGACGTCCTGTTCGTCGGTCAGGTGGCCCCCCGCGAACGTGATCGTCCCGTCGTCTTCGCGGGCGAGCGCGGCGACGCCCTGGTCACCGGCCGCGAGCGTGATCGGCTGCGTCCGATCGTGGGCGCGCGCGACGCCGATCCATTCCGGGGTGAGGAAGATGCTCGGTGGCTGGCGCGATGCGGCGAGCGCGGACCACCCTGGACCGAGCTCGGCCGGTTCGCGCTGAATACAGGCGGCGTCGCTCGTGGGGGAAACCAGGGTCACGACCCGAGTCTATTTCTGTTTGCGGCCACGCTGCGTCAACCCGTCTACGCTCGCGGGCATTCCGTACCGGGTCGTTATCGCGCCGCAGTCCTTCAAAGGGAGTGCCGATGCGGTCGCAGTCGCGGCCGCGATCGCGCGCGGCTTTCGCCGCGTGCTCCCGGACGCGAAGCTCGATGAGCTGCCGCTGGCCGACGGGGGTGAAGGCACCGTGCACGCGCTCGTGCGCGCGACGAACGGGCAGGTCCGGATGGCGCGCGTCCACGATCCGCTGCTCCGCGAGATCGGCGCGGAGTGGGGGATCCTCGGTGGAGCCAAGACCGCGGTGGTCGAGATGGCCGCCGCGAGCGGATTGCCGCTGCTGCGCGAGAGCGAGCGCGACCCGCGGATCACATCGACGCGCGGGACGGGTGAGCTGATCCTGGCCGCGGCCGCGAGCGGTGCGGATCGCATCGTCATCGGCATCGGGGGTAGCGCGACGAACGACGGCGGCGCCGGCATGGCGCGCGCGCTCGGCTACCGCTTCCTCGATCGCGAGGGCCGCGACCTCCCGGAAGGCGGAGCCGCGCTCGCTCGGTTGCATCATCTCGAAGGTCAGACCGACCCCCGGCTGATCCGTCCCGCCGTCGAGGTCGCGTGCGATGTGCGTAATCCGCTGCTGGGTCCGGAGGGCGCGTCCGCGGTCTACGGACCGCAGAAGGGTGCGACATCCGAGATGATCACAGAGCTCGATGCGGCGCTCGCCCGCTACGCCGACGTGATCGAAGACTTCGTCGGTCGCAACGTTCGCGACGTGCCCGGAGCCGGTGCCGCCGGCGGCCTCGGGGCCGGCCTGCTCGCCTTCCTCGATGCGCGACTGCGCTCCGGCGCGGAGCTCGTGCTCGACGCGACGAAATTCGCATCACGCATCGCCGGAGCGGATCTCGTCGTCACCGGAGAGGGACGCGCCGACGCGCAGAGCGTGTACGGGAAGCTCACTCAGACCGTGACGCACGCGGCTCGCGACGCCGGGGTGCGCGCCGTCATGGTGGTCGGCGGGACCGCCCCGGGCTACGAAGCCCTGCTGACCCAAGGCGTCGATGCGATCGAGGTGAGCACGCCTGAGGGAATGCCGCTCGCGGATGCGATGCGCGATGCTGAGCCGCTCATCGAGGCCGCGGCAGCGCGTCTCGCTGCGAGGCTATGGCGTCGCTGAGGGGGACGGGGAAGCGCTCGGGAACGCTGGCCGGGTAGGCGGAAGCAGCAGGTCCTTCGAGAACAACTCTGTGGAGGGAACTTCAGACAGGAACCGCTCGATCCCGTTCGCGATACCTCGCGCGAGGACGTCGCCATGATTCACGGCGAGGTCGCGGTCGCCATCATTGCTGAGATACCCCATCTCGAGGATCACCGAAGGCGTGAACGGTGACGTCGCCGAGCGGAAGCGCTGCCATGAGAAAGCGTAGTAGCCGAGCATGTTTCTACTCACATGAAGCTGGTCATAGTCGAGTCCTGTCGCCGCGCCATACTCCGCCCTCACGTCGTCGAGGAGTTGCTCTTCGTACGGACCACGCCGTGAGCCGTGCGCCATCTTGAACCCGCTGTTCTCGCCGGTTCCGTCGCCGTCCATGTGCAGGGCGATGAAAACATCCGCGAGATACCCCTGCGGCACGGTTGTCGGAAGGTAATCGACGATGTAGCCGTGGCTCTCGAGCAAGTCGCCGACCCGAACCGCGATGTCCTGTGCGACACCCACTTCCGTGTATTGACCCCAGCTCGTCCCCGTTTGGATCTCGAGTCGGCGCAATTCCGGCGGCACGTTGTCGGTCTGCCAGTGTCCGATCTGGATGCCCACACGCCGCGGGCCAGGCTCAACCGACGGCGCGGGTATACGCGTGTAACCGGGTGGGTCGCCGGGTTTCGGCGACATGATCGGCTGGCTGGCAGCGAAGGTGTTCGGGAGGTCGTCAGGATCCGGTGCGCTCGCTTCGACCGCTGGTCGGATCGGCTCGAGTCGCTTCGCGAAGATGTCCGGTCCGCCGTAGCGCCAGATCGCGCTCACGAG
>DATJHW010000105.1:0-2783 GCA_035493615.1 Saccharimonadales bacterium (SeqCode)
GCCGGCGTCGAGCTGGCCGTCACCGCTTCCGGGCACGCCCCCGCCGCCGGCGCCGATGCCCGCATCGAGCGGCATGAGCGGCGGCGGACGCAAGAAGACCACGCGTGGCGGCGGCGGTCGGAAGACGACGTCGAGCGGCGGGCGGAAGAAGACGACCGCACGCAAGAGCACCGGCCGCAAGAAGACCACGACCCGCAAGACCACCGGCCGGAAGACCACCGGCCGGAAGACGACGGGCCGCAAGAGCACCGGCCGCAAGAAGACGACCGCTCGGAAGAGCACCGGCGGGCGCAAGAAGACGACGGCCCGCAAGAGCACCGGGCGGAAGAAGACGACCCGCAAGCGCAAGTGACCGCCCTCGCGACCTCGAACCGAAAAAGGAGCCGCCCCCCGGGGCGGCTCCTTTCTTTTCAGGTCGATCCGGGCCTAGTTGCGCTTCCCGCGGCCCATCCCGGGCTTACGCCCGTGGTTCGCCTTCTTCGACCGCCAGCCCAGCTTGCCGGTGGTCTTCTGCTTCCGTTGGCCCTTGCTCATGGCTCTCCACTTTCTTCTCGGCCTGTCCTTCGGACGCGTCCGCCCCAGGCGCTGCTTTCGCGAATAGACGGAGCTGCAGGGCGCGCGTCGGGGGCGCGATGAGCTCGGTCACGAGCCATTGTCCTATGACCGCGAGATCGGCGTCAGCCGCGAGCTGCAGCTTGACCCTGGACTGCTCCACCCACCGGCGAACGGCGCGGGGATCCGCACCGAGCGTGCGGGCGATCTCGGCGAATGGTCGCTCGAGGATGTCGTGGAGGACGAACGCCGCGAGATCGCTGCCTCGCAGCGCGTGGCGGCCGACCAGATCGCGAAGGCCGGCGCCAAAGAGCTTGCCATCCGCGATCGCCTTGCGGATCGCGCTCGCCGGCTCGCCATCGAGCTCGGCCACCCGGAGGAGCGCCGCGACCTCGGCTTCCGGAAGCTGGCGCGCAGCGCCGAGGCTCCCGAGGAAGCGCTGCACCACGGCGTCCGGTGCCTGATCGCTCGTGCTCTTGGTCACGCGCGCGATCGCGTCGCCGAGCGCCTGCCGCAGGGCGGCGAGATCGGTGAAGCGGACGACATCGACGACCGCGGGCGACCCGAGCAGGATGCGCGAGACGGTCCGATCGCGCTCGGCGACCAGGATCACCGGGATCCCCCGTTCGCGCGCGATCTCGACCTCGATGCCCACGCCGAACGACGGGGTCCCGGCGTACGCGATGACCAGTCCACTGCCGGCCACGCGAGCCCGGTCGATCTCGTACACGCTCCGGGGATCGAGGCCCGGCGCGGCGATCGGGTCGGTCGACTGGTGGGGGAGGTACGGCCGGAGGCCGCACTCGCTCACGATCTCCGCCAACAGCTCGTAGAACACGCGGGCCCGCGCGCCGTCGGCGATCGCCGTGAGCGCGCCCGAGATGTACACCTCGTCCATGGGACCGCCAATGATGCGTTGGGCGTCAAGAGTGGCGTACCGTTCCCGCGATGCCTGACCTGCAGCTGGTCCAGTACCTGAAACGCGTCCCGCTCTTCGCGAAGCTCTCCGATCCGGAGCTCGCGGGGCTCGCGGAGCGCATGCGGCAGAAGGCGTTCAAGCGCGGCGACACGATCTTCCGGAAGGACGATCCGGGCCAGCACTTCTACGTCGTGCTCGAGGGCGCCGTGAAGATCGCCCTGCCAGGCGAGTTCGGCCAGGAGGCACTGGTCGCGCTGCTCCGGGGCGGCGAGTTCTTCGGCGAGCTCGCGCTGTTCGACCACAGCCCGCGGTCCGCGACGGCGACGGCGCTGGAGGACACCCGCTGCGCGCTGCTCGCCGGCGAGGACTTCCTCTCGTTCGTGGAAGCCCATCCGGCGGCCACGAAGGTGGTGTTCGAAGCGCTCGCGAAGACCGTCCGGCGGCTGTCGGACCGGGTCGAGGACCTGATCTTCCTGGACGTTCCAAGCCGGGTGGCCAAATATCTGCTGGACCTCGCCCAGGTGAGCGGGGCGGCCGGGTCGGGAGAGCTGGAGCTGACGTTGACACAAGACGAGCTGGCGGCCTTCACCGGCGCTTCGCGCGTTTCGGTGAACCGTGTCCTGGGCGACCTCGAGCGCCGCGATCTCATCAGCATCCGGCGTCGGAAGATCGCGATCCGGGACCCCGAGAAGCTCGCGAAAGAGATCCGGGTCTAGTGGCCGGTCGCGCGAGGCGGCAGCTCGTGCTCGTGGTCGAGGACGATCCGGACCTCGGCGACACGATCGTGACCTTCCTCAAGGAGGAGGGCCTCGATGCGAAGCTCGCGCGCGACGGCGATCAGGCGATGCGCCTGCTGGATCAGCTGCATCCGTCGGCGATGATCCTCGACCTCATGATGCCCCGCCGCGACGGCTTCAGCGTGCTGCGCGAGCTCCGCGCGGACGGCCGCATCGGGAACCTGCCGGTGATCGTCGTGACCGCGATCTTCGGCCTCTCCGAGCGCCTCTATGCGACCGAGCTCGGCGCCGCGGACTACGTCACGAAGCCGTTCGAGCTCGATGAGCTCCTCGAGCGCGTCCGCAACGTCCTCGCGTCGCGCACCGAGGAGCCCAGCTCCCACACCGCCTGAGCTTGCTACGCGACCGCGGTGAGCTGGCTGGTGCAGTACGCGCAACGGGTCGCGGCCTTGGCGATCGTCATCCCACAGTACGGACACTCGCGCTCCGGCGGGCTCGGCTTGATGAGGGCCTTCGCGATGAGGAACACCACGAACGCGACGATGATGAACGCGATCACGGTGTTGATGAAGATG
>DATJHW010000106.1:0-11357 GCA_035493615.1 Saccharimonadales bacterium (SeqCode)
TCCACAGGACCTCGCGCCGCAGGATGCGGCGATTCGTGCGGAGAAACAGCCGCCAGAGGACCACGGGCAATGAATAGTCGAGCCACACGAGCGTATCCGCCCGGCCCCAGGTGACATCCATCGTCATCGAATAGTTGCCATCGACGACCCACGCGTCCGCGATGGTCCGTTCGGCGACGAGCGCGTGGAATCGATCGTCGGGCGTCTCGGTCCAATTCGGTCCATGCCGGATCGCGTCGAGCTCGATCACCGGAACGCCCATCCGCTTCGCGAGCGCGCGGGCGAACGTCGACTTTCCGGATCCCGTGCTGCCCCCGACCACGACACGTCGCATGGGCGGAAACGATAGAGTCCGAGGCCCGTGAAGCTCCACGAATTCCAGGCCAAAGAGGTGCTCGCGCGCGCCGGCATCGCCATCCCCGAAGGGCGGATCGCGACCTCGGCCGCCGAGGCCGAGGCAGCCGCGATCGCGCTCGGGCTTCCCGTCGTCGTGAAAGCGCAGGTGCACGTGGGTGGCCGCGGCAAAGCCGGCGGCGTGAAGCTCGCGAAGACCCCGGCCGAGGCGAAGGCCGCGGCCCAGGCCATCCTCGGCATGGACATCAAGGGCTTCACGGTCGGCCGCGTGTACGTCGAGCGGGCCGCGAAGATCGCGAAGGAGCTCTATCTCGGGATCACGATCGACCGCGACCGGCGCCGCGCGGTGGTCATGCTCTCGACGGTCGGCGGCATGGACATCGAGGAAGTCGCCGCGACCCAGCCGGAGAAGATCGCGCGCGGCTGGCCGGATCCGCTGCTCGGCCTGCAGGGCTACGCGGCCCGGGCCCTGTGCTTCGACGCGGGTGTGCCCGAGGCACAACGGGAAGCCGTGGCGGCGATCGCGCGCCGGCTCTACGCGGTGTTCGGTGCGACCGACGCGATGACGATCGAGATCAATCCGCTGTTCATCCAGCAGGACGGCACCGTCGTCGCCGGTGACGCGAAGCTCGAGGTCGACGACAACGCGCTGTACCGGCAGCCCGAGCTCGCGAAGCTGAAGGAGACCCAGCCGGAGGAGGAGCAGGAGGAGCGGGCGAAGGCGCTCGGCTTCAGCTACGTCCAGCTCGACGGCAACGTCGGGATCATCGGCAACGGCGCGGGTCTCGTCATGAGCACGCTCGACGCGGTGAAGAACGCCGGCGGGCACGCGGCGAACTTCCTCGACGTGGGCGGCGGCGCCAAGGAATCGGTGGTGAAGGCGGCGCTCGAGATCGTGCTCGCGAACCCGAAGGTGAAGAGCGTCTTCATCAACATCTTCGGCGGGATCACCCGCGGCGACGAGGTCGCGAAGGGCATTCTCGATGTCCTGCACGACACGAAGCCGAAGGTGCCGCTCGTGATCCGCCTCTCGGGCACGGAGGCGGAAGCCGGCCGCGCGCTCCTCGAAGGGGCGCCGCTCGTCTCTCGCGCGACCATGGACGAGGCCGCGAAGGAAGCGGTCCGGCTGGCCGAGTGAGCGTGCTCGTCTGGGCCGAAACGAGGCTCATCGTGCAGGGCCTCGGCCGCGAAGGCGGCTTTCACGCCGCGCGGATGGTCGAGTACGGCACGAAGCTGGTCGGCGCGGCGAAGCCGGGTAAGGGCGGCACGAGGCAGGACGGCATCCCGCTGTTCGACACGGTCGCGCAGGCGGTCGAGGCGACCGGCGCCAACGCGTCGATCATCTTCGTTCCGGCCGCGGGCGCACCGGACGCGATCCTCGAGGCGCTCGACGCCGACGTCGCGCTTGTAGTCGCGATCACCGAGGGGATCGCGGTCCACGAGATGCTCACGATCGCGTCCATCCTCGAGCGGTCGTCGAGCGTGCTCATCGGCCCCAACTGCCCGGGCCTCATCTCGCCGGGCACGGCGAAGGTCGGGATCATGCCGGCGGAGAACTTCGCGCCGGGCCCGGTCGGTTTCGTGTCGCGCAGCGGCACCCTCACCTACGAGATCGCGGACCTGCTCACGAAGTCGGGGCTCGGTCAGACGACCTGCATCGGCATCGGCGGTGACCCGATCATCGGCCTCCCCACACCGGACGCCGTCCGCTACCTGAACGAAGACCCCGACACGGAGGTCATCGTCATCGTCGGCGAGATCGGCGGGAGCGCCGAGGAGCGCGCGGCCGAGTACATGCGGGCGTTCGGCAAGAAGCCGGCGGTCGCGTTCATCGCCGGACGTTCGGCTCCGCCGGGCAAGCGGATGGGCCACGCCGGAGCGATCGTCTCCGGGAACTCCGGGACCGCCGAGTCGAAGGTCGCGGCGTTCGAGGCCGCGGGGATCCCGGTCGCGACCGCCCCGAGCGAGATCCCCGGCCTGGTGACGGCGGCGCTCGCGGGCCGGCGATGAAGAAGCTCTATTTCTTCATGATGACCACGGCGAACGGCTTCTACGAGCGCGGCCCGTGGGAGATCGACTGGCACAACACCGACGAGGAGTTCAACGACTTCGCGATCGAGCAGCTCGAGCTCATGGACACGCTGGTGTTCGGGCGCAAGACCTATGAGGGCATGGTCGCCTATTGGCCCACCCCTGAGGCGATCGCGTCGGATCCGATCGTCGCCGGGAAGATGAACGGGCTCCCCAAGGTCGTCGTGTCCAAGACGCTCGCGCGCGCCGACTGGAGCAACACCCGGGTGGTCCGCGATCCCGAGGCGATCGCGGCGCTGAAGCGCGAGCCGGGCAAGGACGCGCTGCTCATCGGGAGCTCCGATCTCGCGGTCAGCCTCGGCGCGCTCGGATTGATCGACGAGTACCGGATCCTGGTCAATCCGATCGCGCTCGGGAAGGGAAAGCCGGTCCTGCAGGGGCTCACGAAGGATCTGAAGCTCACGCTGCTGCGGACGCGCGCGTTCAAGAACGGCAACGTGCTGCTCGCGTACGTCCCGACCGGCGGCTGATGACGACCGAGTGCGGCATCTGCCGGACCGACCGTCCGGCGGCTCCCGGCGGCGTGATCCACGCCGACGGCACCTGGCGCGTCGAGCACATCGCCGCACCGATCCCGCTGCTCGGCTGGCTGGTCATCGCGCCCTCACGGCACGTCACGACCGTCGCCGATCTCACGAGCGACGAGGCCGCGCGGTTCGGCGTCCTCGCGCAGCATGTGAGCCAGGCGCTCACCGCGGCGTTGCACCCGACGCGCGTGTACGTCGCGCTGTTCGGCGAGGGCGAGGGCTTCGAGCACATCCATTTCCACGTCGTGCCGCGGCCACCGGATCTGCCGGCTGAGTTCCGCGGGCCGAAGGTCTTCGGGCTCTGGGCGAAGGCGCAGGCCGATGGTGACCAGGCGCCGCTGTCCGAGGTGCAGGCGCTCGCGGATCGCCTGCGCAAGGCGCTCTGGTAGCCCAGCACAATATCTCCCGTGCCACGCCTGCAGAAGCGGAATTTCGCGAACGCCGACGACATCCGGCAGCTCGGCAATGGCCGGTTCGACGTCGTGAACCTCGACGAGACCGCGATCGGCCACATCCGGATGGAGCCGGGGTGGCGCTGGTCGACCGACGCGAAGCCGAAGGTCGGCACCGCGACGTGCCAGGTCCGTCACCTCGGCGCCGCCACGAGCGGCATCCTGCACATCCGCGCCGACGACGGCCTGGAGATGGATCTGCACGCCGGAGACGCGTACGAGATCCCGCCGGGACACGATGCCTGGGTCGTCGGCGACGAGCCGTATGAGGCCATCGAGTTCGCCAGCGCGCGGACGTTCCTCGCCCCGACCCCCGGCGGTCTACGGACGCTCGGGACGATCCTCATGACCGACATCGTCGATTCGACCGCGACGCTGACGCGTGTCGGGGACGCCAACTGGCACCTCACGTTGCTCGAGCACAACGACCGGATGCGCGCGGAGATCGACCGCTTCGGCGGCCGCGAGGTGCGAACGACGGGCGATGGGTTTCAGGTGCTCTTCACCGGCGCGGCCCGCGCGGTGAGCTGTGCGGCGGCGATGATCGACTCGCTCGCGGATCTCGACCTGCGCATCCGCGCGGGACTGCACACCGGCGACGTCGAGTACACCGCGGGGAACCTGCACGGCATCGCGGTGCACACGGCCGCGCGGGTCAGCGCGCTCGCCGGCCCGGGCGAGGTCCTCGTCTCGTCGGTGACGCACGATCTCCTCGATGGCTCCGGCCTGGTATTCGAGCAACGCGGAATGCACGAGCTGAAGGGCCTCGCCGGCCCGCGACCGGTCTTCGCGCTGGTCCGCTAGACCGCCGGCGCCGCCGCGATCGCGTCAGCGAGCACGTCCTTCGCCTTGCGCATCTCTTTCAGCGACGGATAGAAGTCGGCCGCGCCGGTGACCTCCTTGCGGTCGTACACCTTGTTCCCGTTCACGTAGATCTCGAGCCGGCCGCCGTGCACCGGCGTGAGGGTGATGTCCGTCTCGCGGACGTGCCCTTCGGCGAGCTCGGCCGCCAGACCGGCGGCTTTCCAGAAATACCCTCAGGTGACGCAATAGCGGATCTCCAGGCTCGCCTTGCCGATCATCGCGGTCTCCCTACTCGACGCGGATCTTGGCCGGACGGATGCGGACCGGCACCGAGTACGACTTCGCGAAGCTCTCCGGGTCCATGTTGATGTCCGCGATCAGGCTGCGGTACTTCGTCACGTAGCCGGGGATCGCCGCGGCCGGCGGATAGGACTCGTCGATCTCCGCGGTGCCCTCGATGGACACGATATCGCTGCCCTCGCCGACGTCGCGCAGGTGGATCGCGACCTTGGCGTTCGACTGCACGTTCCGGACCTTCTGCGTCGTCGGCTTGCTGTACACGACGATCTCCCCGTTGCGCCAGAGGAACCAGACCGGGCTGCTCTGCGGCTGGCCGTCGCGCCGCACCGTCGTGAGCCAGGCGATCTTCTCGCGCCGCAACCGCGACTCCGCGTGCGCGTGCCCCCGATCGGCTGCCATGACCGCACAATACCGCCGTGGCCGAGCTCGATCGGTTCTTGCCCGGGATCATCGGTGCCGCAGTCGGCGTGGTGGGCTGGCTGCTGGTCGGCGTGTACATGCAGCGTCGCCAGTTCGCGCGTCAGGCGATGAACGCCGGCCGCGCGGTCTACTTCGAGCTGCTCATCAACCGGATGAACGTCGTCGTCGCGCGCGACCTTGGGAGCTACCTGCCGCTGAGCCGCTCGAGCTTCGATCGGCTCCTGCCCGAGCTCGCCACGTGGCTGCCGGCCGAGCCGCTGCAGACCGTGGTCGGCGCGTACATGGGACACGCGGGTTACGAATCCGCGGGCTCGCAGCACGACGCGCCGGCCGACATGCGGCGGAGGGCCCTCGAAGCGATCGAGGTCTCGCACCGGATGGCCCTCGACGCGCTTCGACCTCGCCTGTTCAGTGCCCGCGAGATCGAAGCGCTGACCCGGGGCGCCGGACCGTACGCCCTCGGTGTCGGGGCTCCCGGCGCGCGACCTCCCTAGTCGTCCGGCGGCATTCGTTCGACCCACTTCGCGCGCCACGCCGGGGCCTCGAACGGCGCTGCGAAGTACGTGATCAGTCGCGCGATCTTGCCGGCGCGCACCTCGATGAGCTGGATGAGGTGCCACTGCTCCCCATTCGGATACGTGATCAGTCCGCTGGCGGTGTACCGCTCGCCGGACCCGTTGACCCGGGCGAGCGTCATCGCGGGGGTCATGACCCATTGATCGTCGCCGACGACCCGACGCACCTGATTCGGACCGAAGTCATGCTCGGCTCTGCCGGGGTAGTTGTCGAAGATCGCGCGCCGATTCGCGAGCCCGCGAATGCGCTCGCCGGATTGCGGGTAGTCCTCGATCACGTCGTCGGCGATGTACTCGTCGCCCGATCCACCCGCCGGGTCCGCCTGCGCGTGTACGAAACGCTCGACGACCTCTCGATTCGTCAGCTCGGCCATGCGACCCTCCTCATCCGCGCAGGCGCTCGTGATCCGGGTCGAAGGTGACCTTCCACTCCCGGCGCGGGCCGGCCATCACGTTCAGGTAGTACACCTCATACCCCGGCGGCGCTGACACGGTGTGGAAGCCCCGCGGCACCAGCACGAGATCTCCGTCGCGCGCGGCGACGCTCTCGTCGAGCGTGCGATCCGGCGTGTACACCCGTTGGATGGCGAAGCCACGCTCGCGATCGCGCAGCCGGTAGTAGTAGGTCTCCTCGAGCTGGGTCTCACGAGGCGGGTCGTCGGTGTCGTGCTTGTGCGGCGGGTAGCTGGACCAGTGGCCCGCGGGCGTCATGACCTCGGTCACGAGCAGCCGTTCGGCCTCGTGATCCTCCATCAGCAGGTGATGGATCCGCCGCTCCATGTTCCCGGTCCCGCGGACCTCCAGCCGCGCCTCGCCCGGCAGGTAGGCGCGGACCGCCCGCCCGCCCAGGGCCGGGGCCGAGCCGATGGCGAGATCGACCGCGCCGTCCTGCGCGTCGGCGGAGAACTCCATTCCCGGAGGCACGTACAGGACGTGCGGCGGCCCGTCGAACGGCGAGGCCCGCCCGCCCGTCGCGTCGAGCGTCGTGCCACCCGCGCGCAGCACGCACGGGCCGCCGAGGAGGACGACGCACACCTCCCGCCCGCCGAGCGACCAGCTCCGGCGTTCGCGCGCGCGAAGCCGCACCGCGCTGAAGCCGACGTAGTGCCAGCCTGCCGACTCCGGCGTGACCGAGAGCACGCGCCCGTCGGCATCGGGCTCGGAGGATCCGCGACGCAGCAGGTCCACTAGATGTGGTGGCGCTGGCGCTTCTGGTTGGCCGACCACTCCTGCCGCGCCTTGCGCACGCCCTCCTGCTCGGAGACCTCGGCCGGGCGGACCTCCCACCACGACTCGTAGCTCGGCACGCCGACCAGCGGATCGGTCTCGATGACGATGACCGTGGTCCCGGTCGCGGCCTTCGCCTCGCTCAGCGCCGCGCGGAGCTCGGCGATCGTCCGGGCGCGGACCGCGCGCGCGCCGAGGCTCGCCGCGTTGGCGACGAAGTCGATCGCGAGCAGGGAGCCGGTGCCGAAGCCGTTCGTGCCGAGGGATCGCGAGAGCGCGCCGATCGACGCGAACCCGTGGTTGTCGACGAGCACGATGATGAGCTTCGCGCCCTCGGAGATCGCGGTGGTCAGCTCGCCCGGCGACATGAGGTAGGAGCCGTCGCCGACAAGTACGAACACGTCGCGGTCGGGAGCGGCGAGGCGGGTACCGATGCCGCCCGGGATCTCGTAGCCCATGCAGGAGTAGCCGTACTCGACCCCGTAGCCCTTCGGGTCGCGCGTGCGCCAGAGCTTGTGCAGCTCTCCGGGCATCGATCCGGCCGCGCACACGACGACGTCCCGCGCCTCGCTCGCCGCGTTGACCGCGCCGATGACCGCGCTCTGCGCGGGCGGCGCGTGATCCACGGCGTACTGCTTGGTGACCTCGGCGTCCCATTCGGCGTGCAGCTTCTCGGCCTTCGTCCGGTAGCGCTCGTCGATCACCCACTCCGCCGCGGCGAGCGCCTCGAGCCCCGCGCGCGCGTCGCACACGAGCGGCAGCGCGTTGAGCTTGAACGCGTCGACCACCGCGACGTTCAGGTTGATGAACCGGACGCTCGCACCCTCGAACGCCGTCTTCGACGCGGTCGTGAAGTCCGTCCAGCGGGTGCCGATCCCGATGACCAGGTCCGCGTCGCGTGCCACGCGATTTGCGGCGAACGTCCCGGTCGCCCCGATCGCCCCGAGCGCGAGCGGATGATCGAACGGCAGCGATCCCTTGCCGGCCTGGGTCTCCGCCACCGGGATGCCGCTGCGGTCGACGAACGCCCGCAGCGCGTCGGTTGCGCCGCTGTAGATGACCCCGCCGCCGGCCACGATGAGCGGCCGGCGCGCGGCGTTGATGAGCTCGATCGCGCGGGCAAAGGCCGCGGCATCGGGTGGTCGCCGCTCGACGTGCCAGACGCGCTTCGCGAGGAATTCATCCGGGACGTCGAACGCTTCGGCCTGCACGTCCTGCGGGAGCGCGAGCGTCACGGCACCCGTCTCCGCCTGGTCGGTCAGGACGCGCATCGCGTTCAGCGCCGCCGGGATGATCTGCTCGGGACGCGCGATGCGGTCCCAGTACTTGGACACGGCCTGCAGCGTGTCGTTCACGGTCATGTCGCCGCGCGCTGGGACCTCGAGTTGCTGCAGCGCGGGATCGGGCGCCCGCGACGCGAACACGTCGCCGGGGAGCAGCAGCACCGGCAGGCGGTTCACGGTCGCGAGCGCGGCGCCGGTCACGAGGTTCGTCGCGCCGGGCCCGATGGAGGTCGTGCAGGCGAACGTCGCCAGGCGATCCTTCATCCGCGCGTACCCGGCAGCGATGTGCACCATCGACTGCTCGTTGCGGGCCTGGTGGTACTTCAGCGCATCGGGATACTGGGCCAGGGCCTGCCCCAGTCCCGCGACGTTGCCGTGGCCGAAGATGCCCCAGCAGCCGGCGAAGAACCGCTGCTCGATGCCGTCGCGCTCGACGTACTGCTGCGCGAGGAACCGCACGAGCGCCTGGGCCATCGTGAGGCGCTTCATGCGCGCACGATCTTCGCGGCAGCATCGACGGCCGCTCGCACGTCGCCATCCGGCGGGTACAGCAGCGTCCGGCCGGCGACGAGTCCGCGCACCTGCGGAAGCGACATCGACTTCGCCCACCGGGCATAGGTCGCGTCACGATCCTTCCCCGGATCGCCGCCGAGCAGCACGACGGGTAGGGTCGTCGCGGAGAGCAGCCGCTCCTGGTCGTCCACGACCGGCAGCTTCAGCCACGTGCGGGCCGAGCTGCCGCCGAGCGCCGAGGCGACCGCGATCGCGCGCATCGTGGCCTCGACCCCGGGATCGTTGCTCGACCTTCCGTCCACCGTGCGGGACGCGAACACCTCGATCATCGCGTGGAGGCCCAGCGCGCCGAGGGCGTCGATCGCGGCCGCGCACGCCTCCATCGTCCGCACGGTGCCGGGATCGTCGTCGGCGACGCGCAGCATCATCTTGCCGCCGTTCAGGCCGTCGCGCGCGATCGCGGCCGCGGTGTATCCGGTGAACCGATCGTCGAGCTCGAAGGCCGATCCGGACAGGCCGCCGCGATTCATCGAGCCGAACACGACCTTCTGGTCCAGGGCGCCGAGGAGGGCGAGATCGTCGACGATGTCCGCGGTCGCGAGCACCCCGTCGACCTCCGGATGGGCCAGTGCCGCGGCCAGGCGGTCGAGGAACGCACCGCGGTCGGCCATCGCTCGGGGATCGCCTCCCGCGGCCAGTACCCCGCGGCCCGGGTGATCGGCCGCGACGAGGAACAGCTTGCGCGGGAAGCTCAGCATCCCGCGCTCGCGCCTCGCGAGCGCGCTTGCGACGGCCTCCGGATCCGACGCACGCAGCCGGGTGAGCCGGGCGATCGTGTCAGACACCGACGGCCCGGCCGATCAGCGCTTCGACCTCCTCGGAGGTCGGCATCGCGTCGGCGCACGCGAGGCGAGACGCGACGATCGCGCCGGCCGCGCTCGCGAACGTCAGGACGCGCCGCAGGTCCCAGCTCGCGAGGAGGCCGTGCACGAGCGCGCCGCCGAACGCGTCGCCCGCGCCGAGACCGTTCACGACCTCGATCCGCACCGCCGGCACCTCGACGCGCTTCGACTTCGATCGCGCGAGCGTGCCGCGCGGGCCCTGCTTCACGACCGCGAGCTCGGGCCCCATCGCGAGGAGGGCCTCGGCCGCGGCGTCGGGGTCGCGCGAACCGGTGGCCATCTCGACCTCATCGATGTTGCCGACGACGACCTGCGCATGGGCGAGGATCGCGGTCGCCGCCTCGCGAGCCGCGAGCGTCGACGGCCAGAATGCCGGCCGGTGGTCCAGGTCGTGGATCACCTTGCCCTTCGCGATCCGCGCCGCCTCGAGCGTCGCCGCGCGGCTCGGCTCCTCGGAGAGCGCCGTGCCGCTGGTCCAGAGGATCGGGACGCGCGCGATGGCCGGCCGGTCGAGCTCGTCGCTCCGGATGTTCAGGTCCGGCGCCTTCGGCTGGCGGTAGAACAGCAGGGGGAAGTGATCCGGCGGGAAGATCTCGCAGAACACGATCGGCGTGCGCAGCGCCGGATCGGTGCCGACGTAGCGTGTGTCCACGCCGAAGCCCGCGAGCGCCTCACGCACGTAGGTGCCGAAGCCGTCGTCGCCGACCTTCGTGACGACCGCGCTCCGGTGTCCGAGCCGCGCGGCCGCCACCGCGACGTTCGTCGGACTGCCGCCAAGCGATTTCGCGAACGTCCGGACCTTCGCGAGCGGGACGCCGATCTGTTCGGGGTAGAGGTCGACGCCGACGCGACCGATGGTGATGAGCTCGAGCTCGTCAGACACGCGCGCTCACGAACGTCAGGCTGCGCTCGATCCACGGCAGCGGATCGGCGCTCGCGTCCTTCAACGCGACGTCCTGCTCGAGCACGTACCAGCCGTCGTAGCCGACGCTGCGCAGCTCGGTGAGGACGTCGGAGATCCGCGCCGCGCCGTCGCCCAGCGGACGGAACAGTCCCTGCTGCACCGCCGCAGCGTACGAGAGGCGCCGTTCGCGGACCGCCGCGGCGAGCGTGGCGTCGGCGTCCTTCAGATGGACGTGCCGCACGCGCCGTCCCGCCGCGCGCGCGACGGCGGCCGGATCGCCGCCCCCGACGAAGACGTGGCCGGTGTCGAGGCAGAGCCGAACGTGCGACCGCGCGAGCAGCCGCTCGATGTCCTGGGGCTGCTCGATCACGGTGCCGACGTGCGGATGGACCACGGTGTCGAGGCGCTTGGCCGACGCGATCTCCTCGACGAGCGGCAGCGTCTCGAACAGCGTGGTCCACTCGAGCTCGGTGAGCTCGGTCCGCTCCTCGTAGCCGTCACGTCCGGTGGCCGGGGCGAGCACGAGCATCTCGCTACCCGCGCGATGCAGCCACTCCGCCTGCCGCTCGATCGTCGCGAGCTCCGCGTCGCGGCGCGCGCGGTCATGCAGGACGGCCGTCACGAAGCCGCCGATGCATCGAAGGCCATGTCCGTCGAGCTCGCGCGCCGCGGCGTGCGCGTCGGCGGGAAGGAAGCCGGGCGGGCCGGCCTCGATCGCGCGGAACCCGAGCCGCTGCGCGTCGGCGAGGACGCGCTCGGGCGCGAGCTGGACTCCCCAGTCCGGCACTTCGGAGACGCCCCACGAGATCGGCGCGGCCGCGATCTTCCGTTCGCGCATCGATGAGTACAGTAGGCGCGGCTCACACGCGGGAGGGATGATGCGGATCTCGGTGCTCGGCGTCGGCCGTCTCGGCGCGTCGCACGCGGCGATGCTCTCCGGGTTGCCCGGCGTCTCGCAGCTCACGGTGTACGACGCCGACCCGGCCCGCGCGAAGGACGTGGCCG
>DATJHW010000107.1:0-5114 GCA_035493615.1 Saccharimonadales bacterium (SeqCode)
GGTGTGGTGACGATCGACATCGTGGATCTCACCGGCCGCCGGGTGCGGAGGCTCGACGCCGGCTCGATGCCCGGCGGCGTCCAGCACGTCGCGTGGGATGGCACGCGCGACGGCGGCGAGCGCGCGCGGCCGGGGATCTACTTCGCGCTTGCGCGGGCCGCCGGAAGCGAGTCCACGGCCCGCGTCGTGCTCATTCCTTGAGTCGTGCTCCGCAGATTGCAGATGAGCGGTGCCATGTCGTTGTGGGGCGGGTGCCTGCGGTCGGCTCACGCCGCGTGCTTGAGCTGCCGCCGCGCCGCAGTTCACCTGAGTCAGCTCCGCGGTGTACGCGCGGTTCGATGCTGCAAAACGCCCGCACGGTGGTTCGGTAAGGCAATTAGCTTATGGGTGCGCATGCGCCAACGCGCGTATCGTTAGGAGTGTCACTTCTCCAGGAGTGTCACTTCTCCGACCACGCGAGGTTCTCGTCATGTACGCGGCGTGGTTCCCGCGACTCACCTCGGCCCAGCCGCTCGTGGCCCTGCTCCTGCTCTCTCTGGCCGCCTCGACACAGGCGTCGCCGCACTTCACTGCGCCGGCTCTGCTCTATCCGACCGCGGCCTCTCCGGCTGCGGTGGCGATGGCGGACCTGGATCGCGACGGGCACCTGGATCTCGTCGTCTCGAACGGCGACATCTACAACCCGGGCCAGCCGGGCTCGGTTTCGGTCTTCCTCGGACTCGGGGATGGAACCTTCCGCCCGCGCGTGGACTACGTGCTCGCAGGCGTTCCCCAGGGCGTCGCGATCGCGGATCTCGATCACGACGATCGTCTCGATGTCGTCGTCGTCACCTACGGCACCGGGCCCGATCACGCCGGCACCGCGTGCGTCCTCCTCGGCAACGGCGACGGCACGCTCCGCACGCCGACCGCATTCGCCGCGGGAAACGGGCTGCGGTCGGTGTGCATCGCGGATCTCGATCGCGACGGCGATCCCGATCTCGTCACGGAGAAGTCTGAGCTGCTCGGGAACGGAGACGGCACGTTCGGGCCGCCGAACGAGTTCGGCCTCTCGAACGAGACCTGGGCCGCGGTCGCGGATCTGAACGGCGACGGCATCCTGGACGTCGCAACCTCGATCGCGGCCGACCCGCCGGAGGACGAATCAGCGCCCCCGGTCGTCTCGGTGCGGCTTGGCATCGGCGACGGGACGTTCGGACCCGCGGCCAGCTTTGGCGTGGGGAACAACGCACAGTCCGTGGCGACCGCGGACATGGATCGTGATGGTCACCCGGATCTCGTCGTCGGGAACTTCGGCGACTCCGATCAGGGCAGCGCCCTGCATACGACGGTCAGCGTGCTGCGCAACAACGGCGACGGAACATTCGGCGGGCCCGTGTCCTACAGGACCGGTAGCAGCCCCTACGCCGTTGCCGTCGCGGACGTCGATGCAGATGGCTGGCCGGACATCGCGACCGCGAACTTCGACACCGATCCCGACTTCAACTTCAACTCGGTCACGGTGCTGCTGTCGAACCGGGACGGCAGCTTCCGTCGCACGCAGGACCTGCCAGGTGGAGAGTACCCGCGCGCGCTGGCGATCGGGGACGTCGACGGCGACCGGGTCCCCGACTTGGTCGCGGTGAACGAGCGCACCAACACGCTCTCGGTGATGCTCGGGAACGGGGACGGCACGTTTGGGGCACGGACCTTCACGACCTCCCACACGGCTCAGACCGTCTCTCCTGTCGATCTCGACGGCGATGGCGAGCTGGACCTGGTCGCCATGACGGGTGACCGCACGAGCACGGTCGCGACGCTGCTCGGCCATGGAGACGGCACGTTTGGCGCAAGTGCGGACTTCGGAAGCTTTGCAACCTACGTCCAAGCCACGGTCGGGGACGTGAATGCGGACGGCCGGCCGGACGTCGCGGTGACGAGTGAGAGCGAGCACATCGTTTCGACGCTGCCCGGGAACGGCGACGGCACGCTCGGCGCGCAGACGGATCATCCGACGGGCCAGTACCCGAAGGGCGTCCAGATCGTGGATCTCGATGCCGACGGCTTCGCGGAGCTGGTCGTCGCGAACGCGCTCGTCGGGAGCCTGTCGGTCTTTCCGGGAACCGGCCCGGGCACGTTCGGGGCCCCGGTCGACTACGAGACCGGCCGCTACCCGGAGCTGCTCGGGAAAGCGGACCTGAACGCGGACGGTCGCTGGGATCTCGTGGTCGGGAACGCCGGTTCCGCGACGGTGTCCGTGTTCCTCGGCAACGGCGACAAGACGCTGACGCGGAAGGATCTGCCGACCGGTTACGCGCCGCGGTGCGTCTCCATCGCCGACCTGGACGGCGATGGCTTCCTCGACCTGGCCATCGTGGCTGGCCCCTCGGTGCTCCTGCATCGAGGTCACGGCGACGGCACGTTCGAGGCCGGCATCCCGGTCGCCCCGCACGAGGACGCCTATGGCGTCGCGTGCGCCGATTTCGACGCGGACGGCAGGCTCGACCTCGCGGTGACGTATCCCTACATTCGCACGATCTCGATCCTCCGCGGCCACGGCGATCTCACGTTCGAGCCGCCGATCGACTTCGGGGCGGGTGCGGCGGGGATCGCCGCGGCGGACCTGAACCACGATGGGATGACCGACCTCGTGGTCGCCGGGGGCGGGATCACGGTGTTGATGAACCGGCTGGCGCCGCCGGTCCGCGTGACGCCGGCGGTTCGGATCTCGCCCCGAACGCTCGAGCCGGACGCCGGCGGCGGCTGGGTCACCGCCTCGCTGACGTTCGCGCCCCCGCATAGCGCACGCGAGGTGGACCTCGCATCGGTGCGCCTCCAGGGTTCCGTACCGGCGGACCGTTCCTCGGGCATCACCCGGGAACCCGGCGGAACGGGGGCCGAAACGCTGGTTCTCCGGTTCGACCGAGCTTCGGTGGCGGCCATCCTCCCCGCCGGCGAGCACGTGCCGGTGACCGTCACCGGCACGCTCGGCAACGAGTCGTTCGCAGCCACGACGACGGTTCGCGTCCTGACGCACGGCGGCAGGAGCCCGGTGGCGATCGAGCAGGAGTCGTCGTCGGGCGCGCCGCGTCACGAGCTCGGGATCCGCATCGCCTCGCCGGCCCGCGCCGAGGGTGACCGGCTCCGTCTCGGCATCACGCTCGAGAGTGCAGGCCCCGCGCGACTCGATCTGCTCGACATCGCGGGTCGCGTGATCGGGACGCGGCAGCTGGCGTCGCTCGCTGCCGGTCCGCACGAGATCGAGCTCGCGAGCGCGGGCGGGCTCGCTCCCGGCGTCTACTTCATCCGGCTCCGGCAGGGCGTGCGCGAGGTGCGCGCGCGGGCGGCGATCGTTCGGTAACGCCAGAACGCAGCGGTGCCGAAGGTCGGCGCGGCCCGTACGGTCCCGCGGCCGCGCCCCGATCGCCCCTTGCCATCGGGTGGCGCAGGTGCCGAGGCGAATCAGATCCCCATCGAGCGCTTCAAGGCACGCACGTACGTGCTGCTGGAGTCCGCCGACTCGGCGCGCGCCAGCTCGTCACGCGCCGCCACGCGGTCACCCGCACGCAGCAAGAGCTCGGCGCGCTGGCAGCGCACCACCGCCATATCGGCGGCCGCAGTCGAGTCGGCTTTCAGCTCGATCGCCTGGGCGAGCACCGCGGCGCCATCGCGCGGGCGGTCGCGTTGGTCGAGGCGACCCGCACACTTCATGTACTCGAAGAGCCCGAAGTTCCAGTCGGGATTGCCGCGCTCCTTCTGGAACAGCGCTCGGGACTCCTTCAGGGCGGCGGTCAGCCCGCCGCGTTCTGCCGACTCGAAGATCCGCTGGCCGATCGAGGCGCGCTTCGAATCCCCCCAGCCAAGCCGGTCATAGTTCCAACGGCGGCATCCGACCTCGAACTCGATCTCGACCGAGTCCCCTATCGCATGGTTCCAGAAGTTGGGGCCGATCACCCCGAAGTCGCGGCGATCGATCACCACGCGACCGGCCGCCGAGAATCGCGGATTGTCGAAGGGGTCGGTTGCGAGTGGCGAAGTGATCGCGAAGGGGATGGTCGTCGGCTTCGTGATGTCGCGGATGGTCAAGTCGCCGTCGGCGATGAGGCCGCCACTGCCGGCACGGATCGAGCGGCTTTCGAAGCGAATGAACGGGAAGCTCTTCGCGTCGAAGAAGTCGGGCGACTCGAGATGGTGGTCCCGTTCCGCTTCGTGGGTGTCCACTCCCTCCACCGAGATGCGAACGCTGACCGACGAGCGCTCGACCGCCGCCGAGTCGTAGTAGACATGGGCTTCATACTGCGGGAAAGAGCCGCGAACTCGATTGAAGCCAACGAGCCGTACCGAGAACTCGACGAAGGAGTGCGCGTCATCGATCGTGTAGACCTGCCCCGTCGCGGGTGGCGAGGCGACGACCGGGGGCGGGGCGGCGACGGACTTCTTCGCCGCCAGCGTCGGGCGAATGGCGGCCGTGAGCGACCCCGCCAGGGTGGCGCCGAGGAGGATGGCGTGGCGTATCGAGATCGTCATGGACGGAATCTCCCACGGCTTCGGTCGAGGTCTTGCTCCGAAGATCCTGCACGGTAGGGTGGCGCGGCACTCCCGGCGCCAAATCGAGGACGGACGACCTGAGAAACGGTACTAGCGCTGCCGATCGCGGCGTGGGCGGCGCACAACTTCGGCTGGGACACATGCCCGCCCCGGGGCGATGACGGCGACGGGACGCGGAGTCACCAACCCAGCGCGCTCGCCGCCTCCTCGTCGAGCATCACGGTGGCGCGCGGCGCGCGACGAAGCAGCAGCGCGAGCGGCAGCTCGGACTCGGGATCCTGGAGCGCTTCCGCCATCGCCGCAGCCTTGGGGGTGCCGAACGCCGCCACGATCACCTCGCGCGCGCCCGCGAGCACGTCGAGCGAGAGCGTGAGCCGGAGCGGCGGCGGTTTGGGCGAAGCCTCCTCCACCAGCACGTGCGGCTCGATCGCGTGCAGTGCGGGCCGGCCCGGGAAGAGCGACGCGATGTGGCCGTCCTCGCCCACGCCCAGCAGCGCCAGGTCGAGGACAGGTGGCGAGCCGAGCACGAAGCGGAGCGTCTCGGCGTAGTCGCGCGCCGCGCGCTCGGGATCGGGATCCTCGCCGGC
>DATJHW010000108.1:0-19482 GCA_035493615.1 Saccharimonadales bacterium (SeqCode)
CGTTTCGACTCGAGGAGATCGAGCGCATCGGCGCACCGCGGGTCATTGATCCTGCCGATCTCGACCATCGCGGTCAGTCCCGCGAGCACGTCGTAGTGCCAGTAGTGCGGGTAATGGAGCGCGACGAAGTCGGGCGTCATCACGCGCCCGTCGCGCACCCGCTTGAACAGCTTTCGCTGGAGGAAGACCTCCGCCGCTCGATCGATCGCCGTCTTCACGGCGGGACGACGGCGACCGCGGGCGTAGGCCGCGAGACCGCGAAGCGGCAGCAGCGTTTCGTTGAACGACGAGACGTGTGCGCCCGGATCCCGATCGCAGTTCCAGCCGCCATCGGGCCACTGCCAGTGGAGCAGCCGCTCGGCGAGGACATCGGCCCCTTGGTCGCCGATGCCGAGAGCGATCACCGAGCGGAGCGCGTTCCCCTGCTGCGATCCGCACCGGCGATAGCGTCCGCGGATCATCGGCACGCCCCGCCGGCGGTAGGAGGCCTCGCTGGTGGCCGCGGCGAACTCGTGGAAGTACGCGGGTCCGGTCCAGAATCCGACCACGCGATCGCGGATCGGGATCAGCGTCTCGTCGCCCTCGGGGTACCCAAGATCCGCCAGCGCGGCCAAGACCCAGTGCAGGCCCTGCCACTTGTAATAGACCTGCCGCGCCGTCCCGGGCCTGCCGAGCTCCGCGCGGCGCGCGAGCAGCGCGCGCACGCGCGGCGACCGCCTGATGTCTTCGCGGATCGCGCGCATCGCCTTCGACCGTGGATCGTCACCCAGCACGCCGAGCCGGACCTTCCACCGGATCGACGGTTCGGCGGATCGGAGCAGCGTGGCGACGATCCGATCACCCACGGCGACAGGCTAGTTCGTCGCGGCGAGCTCGAGCACGGTCTGGGTCGCGACCTCGCCGGCCATCGCCAGATGCTGTGGCGTGACCGTGTCGATGGTGTCGCGCGTCGTGTGGAACCCGCCGAAGTCCGTCCACGACAGGATCGACGCCGGGACGCCGCGCCGCGTGTACGAGAGGTGGTCGCTCCCGCCGACGTTCGGCGTGTACCCGAACGAGAATCCGAGGTGATCCGCCGCGTTCGCGAGCCGGGCGTGCATCGCGAAGTTCTCGTCGGACGCCGCGAGCTGGTCCCCGCAGCAGCCCGATACGTCGAGGTTCACGAAGGCGAGGATGTTCGCCGGCCGCAGTGGCGTCGTGAGCGAGTGGTTCGCGAAGTACTCCGAGCCGACGAGGCCCTCCTCCTCTCCGGCGAAGGCCACGAAGATGACCGAGTTCTGCAGCATCGTGCGGTGCGCGACGAGCACGCGGGCGACCTCCAGCGTGACCGCCGGCCCGGACCCGTTGTCGTTCGCCGCGGGGAACACCGTGCCGTCGGGATCGGTGCCGACGCCGTCCAGGTGGCCGCCGACGAGGACGAACTTGTCGGCGCGCGCCGGATCGCTGCCGCGCAGGATGCCGACGATGTTCTGGCCCACGATGTCGTGCACCGGGCCGAGCGGCACCGTGAACCGGACACGCGTCTCGGTGTCGAACGAGATCGGCTCCACGATCTCGGTCCGGAGGCTCGGCCGGGTCTGCGCCCGCCGGAGCCGGTCGACGAGCGACTGGTTGAGGTCCTCGACCTTCTTGCCTGACTGCGCGATGAGCTCGTTCGCCACACCCGCGGTCACGGTGATGACCGGGATCGTCTCCTTCTCGAATGCCGCGACGTACGACGGCTTGATGAGCTCGGTGAACGACACGACGATGACCCCAACGGCGCCCTCGCGCCGCGCGATGTCGATGCGGTCGACGTTCGCGATGCTCGGTCCGGCGATCATCGCGATGTTCCCTTCGGCGTGCACGCCCTGGTAGTCGCTGTAGTCGGTCGTCTGATTGCCGCCGCCGACATACACGACGTTGCCCTCGGCGACGCCGCCACCGCGGCGGCCGCCGATGCTCTCCGCAAAGTCGGTGCGCGGTACGTACGTCTTCGCGTCGGATCCAAGGCGCTGCAGCGTGGGCATCGCGGTGAGTCCGACGTCAGACATCTTGAAGCTCTGGTAATACGTCCCGGCGTCGCCCGCGGGCTCCAGGCCAAGGCCTTTGAACCGGTCGACCATGTACGCGGCTGCCTCCTGGTAGCCCTTCGATCCGGTGTAGCGCCCGCCGCGCGCCGGATCGGCGATGTACGCGAGGTCGTCGTGGGTCCTCGCACCGTCGAACTGCTTGGAGACCGCGGTCAGCGCGGCCGCGGGTCCGACCAGCGGGAGGACGATCCGGATGACGATGACGAGCGCGACGATCGCGGCCGCCGCTCGCCAGGTGAGGACCCTGCCGAGGGCGACCGGCGCGCGCTCGAAGAAGATCCGCAGCCCGTGCCCCGCGAGGTTGAAGGCGAGCACGCCGCTCGCGAACGCCGCAGCCGGCACCAGCGCGATCCACGGCGCGAAGAACACCTCGAACCGGCCCTGCGCGAGGATCGCGCCCCACTCGGGCGCGACGAACGAGAACGCCTGCCCCGAACCGCGCAGGTCATTCAGCGGGACCGAGACGCCGCCACCGACGACGTAGCCCAGGAAGCCGAGCTCGCCGAGGACGAGGAGGATCGCGCTCGCCTCGAGCGCCGCGCTGATCGCAAGCAGCGGCAGGAGGTTCGGGATCGCGTGGCGCGCGAACGTCGCGAACTCGGACAGCCCCTCCGCGCGCGCGGCCTCGAGGAACGGCCGGCCCTTCAGGTCGACGAGCGCCGATCGGGTGGCGCGGCCGAAGCCCCACCAGCCCGTGATCGTCAATGCGGCGGCGAACGCCGAGAGCCCTGACCGGATGTCGAAGGCGAAGATCCAGAGCACCGCGAAGAGCAGGGTCGGGAAGGCGGCGAACGCGTCGATGAGCGCCGAGATGACGCGATCGATCCACCGTCCGGCAAACCACCCCGCGACCGCTCCAAGCGCGACCCCGATGACCAGCCGAGCCGCGAGCACGATGAACGCGAGCGTGAACGTCGCCTGAGCGCCGTACATGACCGTCACCCAGAGGTCGCGGCCCTGCCGGTCCGAGCCGAGCGGGTAGCCGAACGTGCCCGGTTCGAACGGCGCGGGGATCGAGTGTGTGCCGACCTGGACGAAGGAGTGACCCTGCAACGGATTCACCGAGGTCAGGAGCGGCGCGCCGAAGCCGAGGATCAGCCAGCCCAGGATCAGCGCGACTCCGACGACGAGCTGCCAGTTCAGCCCGCGCCTCATGTCCAGACGCCCGTCGCGCGATGCGCGAACCGGCCGGCGAGCGCGTCGAGGCCGAAGCGGACGACGGCGATCGTGACCGCGAGCGAGCCGAGCAGCGTGCCGGTGGTGGCCGCGTCGAAGCGGCGGATCGCCTGCAGGAGCGCGAAGCCCAGGCCCGGCCAGCTGAAGAACACCTCGACCACCGGCAGCGTCGAGAGCGCGATCGAGAGGCCGGTCGCGACGGCGCCGATGATCGGCACCGCGGCGTTGCCGAGCGCGTGGCGCGCGAGGATCACCGATTCGACGAGGCCCTTCGCCCGGGCCGTGCGGATGTAGTCGAGCTTGAGCACGTCTTCGGTGGCGACGTACGCGAAGTTCGCGATCTGCGCGAACGGGCGCGCGGCGAGCACGAGGACGGGCACGATCAGGTGGTCGTCGAGCCCGTACCCAAAGGTCGGCCAGAGGCGGATCCCGTACCGCGCGTTGAGCTCGGCGCCGCCGAGGATGAGCAGGATCGCGAGCAGGAACGACGGGATCGAGACGGTGAGCGTCGTGAAGGCCAGCAGCGCGGCTCGGACGCGGCTGCGCCGCGACGCGGCCGCCAGGACACCGACCAGGATCCCGCCCGCCGCGGCCAGGCCGACGGCGAGAAGGACCAGGACCATGCTCTTCGTGTACGCGTCGACGAGCAGCTGGCCCATCGCGCGCCGGTCCCCACCGAGGATCGAGGTCGACGTCGCCTCGCCGAGCGATCCGGACGCGAGGTTCGTGAAGTAGTCCGACGTGCCCTCCCAGGCCTGCTGCGCGATCGTCGGCAGATCGGCGCGTTCAAGCCTCGTGCGCGCCGAGACGAGCGCCACCTGGGACAACACGATGATGAGGACGAAGGTGAGGACGACGAGCGCGAGCCGGACCAGCACGGCCAGCGATGCGCGCGCGGCCGCTCCGCGTTCCACCACTACGTCCGACCTAGAATACCGAGATGAGCCCCCAAAAGTTCTATGTCACGACGGCGATCGACTACGTCAACGACCGCCCCGGGCTCCACCACGGGTACGAGAAGACCGGCGCCGACGCGCTCGCCCGCTTTCACCGCCAGCGCGGACGAGACGTCTTCTTCCTGACCGGTACCGACGAGAACGCGACTCGCAATCAGCGCGCGGCGAAGGAGCAGGGCGTCGACACGCGCGCGTTGGTCGACCAGCACGCCGCTGAGTTCAAGCAGATGGCCGACCTGTGGAACATCTCGTACGACCGCTTCATCCGCACGACGGACCCGGATCACGTCAAGGGCGTGCAGGAATTCGTCCGGCGCTGGATCGCGAACGATGATGTCTATCTCTCGACCTACGAGGGCCTGTACTGCGACGGCTGCGAGCTCTTCTACGAGGAAGCCGAGCTCGTCGACGGGCACTGCCCGCTCCACCCGACGCGCGAGATCCAGCACCTCAACGAGGAGAACTACTTCTTCAGGCTCTCGAAGTACGAAGGGAAGCTGAAGGAGCTCTACCGCACGCGTCCGGATTTCTGCGTGCCCGAGGCTCGCCGCAACGAGGTCCTCGGCTGGCTCGATCGCGGGCTCAAGGACATCAGCGTGTCGCGGCGCAACCTCGAGTGGGGGATCCCATTCCCGGACCACCCCGACCACGTCGTCTACGTCTGGTTCGATGCCCTCATCAACTACGTCACCGGCGTGGGCTTCGGAACGGACCCCAGGTCGTTCGAGAAGTGGTGGCCCGCCGACCTGCACGTGATCGGCAAGGACATCACGCGGTTCCACTGCCTGTTCTGGCCGGCAATGCTCATGGCCGCCGGCGTCGAGCTGCCGCGCCAGGTCTTCGCCCACGGGTTCCTCGCGATGGGTGAGGGCCGGCTGTCGCGGTCCAGCGGGAACATGATCGACCCGATCGCGGCCGCGAAGGACTGGGGGAGCGACGCGATCCGGTACCTCGTGCTGCGCGACGCGCCGTTCGAGAAGATCGAAGATTCGCCGATCAGCCCCGAGCAGTTCAATGCCCGATTCAATGCCGACCTTGCGAACGGCCTTGGCAACCTCGTCTCGCGCTCGCTGAAGATGGTCGAGAGCTACTGCGAGGGCGTCGTGCCGCGCAGTGGCGGTGAGGGCCCGTCGGAGATCGCGCTGCACGCGATCGCGGACCGCGCCATCGCGGCACACGATGCCGCCGCCGCGGAGCTGCACTTCGCCGATGCGCTCGGCGCGATCTTCTCGCTCGTCGACGCCGCGAACAAGCACTATCAGGAGACCCAGCCCTGGAAGCTCGCGAAGGATCCGGCGAACGGACTCGCGGTCGCGGCGTCCCTCTACGCGGGTCTCGAGGCGCTCCGTATCGTGGCGCACCTGCTCTGGCCGTACATGCCGCGGACCGCCGCCGCCATCTGCGCGCAGCTCGGCCTGCCTTCGCCGGAAGGCGTCCTGTGGCCGGAGGTCGCCCGCTGGGGCCTCCTCGAGCCGGGACGGAAGGTGCACGCCGGGCCGGCCCTGTTCCCCAGGCTGGAGGCAGCGAAAGCCTCCTGATCGACGCGCACGCGCATCTCACCGATGCGCGGTTCGCCGGCGACCTCGATGCCGTGCTCGGCCGCGCTCGCGCAGCCGGCGTGGTGAAGATCCTCACCTGCGGCGAGGACGTCGCTTCGAGCAGCGCGGCGCTCGCGATCGCGCGCGCGCATCCCGAGGTCCGCGTGGCGATCGGCGTGCACCCGCATCGCGCCGCGTCGCTGGACGACGCGGCGGTCACGGAGCTGCGCCGGCTCGCCGCCGACGAGCGTGTTGTTGCGATCGGCGAGATCGGCATCGATCTCTCCGGCCGAAGCGCGCCGCGCGACATACAGGAGCGCGCGTTCCTCCGGCAACTCGACCTCGCGAGCGAGCTCGGGCTTCCCGCGGTCGTGCACGTGCGCGACGCCGGTCCGACGGTGCGCGCGCTGCTCGCCGGCCGGACGGTGCGCGCCCAGCTGCACTGCTACACCGACGGGCCCGAGGAGCTCCCGGCGTGGCGGGCGCTCGGGCTCGTCCCATCGTTCGCCGGGCCGACGACCTACCGCGCGAACCGCGCGCTCCGCGCCGCGGCCCGGGACGCCGACGTGCTGCTCGTCGAGACCGACGCGCCATACCTCGCGCCGGAGGGCCACCGGGGCGAGCGGAACGAGCCGGCCTACGTGGCGTTGACCTACGCGGCCATTGCCGCGGAGCGCGGCTCCGACCTCGCGGCCCTCGCCGGCACGACCCGGCGGGCCGCCCGGGAGCTGTTCGGCCACCGTTGGGAACCGACCGGGCCCTAGCCACGTCTACCTAGCTGCCGGGCACGCCCCGGAGAAGGCAGGTACGTGATGAAACGGCTCCTCTGGGTCCTTCCCGCGGTCCTCCTCCTGGCGGCCTGCGCGGCACAGACCACGACCTCGAGTGGCACCGCCGGCCCGTCGTTCGGTGGAGCAGCCACCGACGGGGCGGTGGGGATCGCCAAGTCCGGCGTCGCCGTCGGCGCTCCGCCGCAGACGAGCGAGACCGGCAGCAACGGCGTGCCGGTGCCGCAGGCGTTCGATCCGACGCGCTCGATCATCCTGACGGCGAACATCGCGATGAAGGCCGCAGATCCGTGGGCCACGGCCGAGAAGGCCCAGACCGTCGCCACCGACCTCGGCGGCGACGTGATCGGGCTCAACGAGAGCGGGACCAAGGACGACCGGGTCGCGAGCCTCACGCTCCGGGTGCCGTCGGCGCAGTTCACGGAGGCGCTCCGCCGGCTGCGTGCGCTCGACGCCGACGTGACGTCATCCACGGTCAACGGACAGGACGTGTCGGACCAGTTCGTCGATCTCAAGGCGCGCCTTGCCGCGAAGCAGGCCGAGGAGGATCGCTACAACGCGCTCCTCGGGCGGGCGGCCACCGTGGACGAGATCCTCAAGGTCGACGCCGCGCTCTCCAACGTGCGCACCCAGATCGAGCAGCTTCAGGGACAGGTCAACTCGATCAGCTCGCGGACCCAGTTCTCCACGATCACCGTGTCGGTCAGCCCGGCCATCGCCCCGGTGGGCACGCCGAGCGGCACGTGGGACCCGGCCAAGACCGTCGCGCAGGCGATCGCGACCCTCGCCGCCGTGCTCCGCGGGTTCGCGGACGCCGTGATCTGGATCCTCGTGTTCGGCTGGATCCCGCTCGTCGCGCTCGTGCTCGCGCTGATCCTGACCCGCGGCCGACGCGTCGCCCGCACCCCGGCCTAGCCACCGGCCGCGATCGGGGCGCCCGCGATGGGCGCCCCGATTTGCGCCGGCTCCCATCGCGGCTACGGTGGCGCCGATGGCGAGCTCCCTCGAGCCGATCGTCGTGCTTTCGCTCATCGTCGGCGCGATCGCCGCCGTCATCTTCGCCGGGGTGCTCGTCGCGCTCGTCGTCTTCACCGTCCGTTACCGCGACGTGCCAACGGCGTCCGCGCCCCAGATCCACGGCCACCGGGCCCTCGAGATCGCCTGGACCTCGGTACCACTCGTCCTCCTCGCGATCATCTTCGGCCTCAGCCTCGTCACGCTCGGCCAGATCGGCCAGGGTGCGACGTTCGGCAGCCTCGAGCCGCCACTCCGCGTCGACGTGATCGGACACCAGTGGTGGTTCGAGTTCCGCTACGCCGGCGGCGCCGTGACCGCGAACGAGCTGCACATCCCGATCGGCGTTCCCATCGAGCTCGACCTCGGCTCCGCCGACGTCATCCACGATCTCTGGGTTCCCGAGCTTGGCGCCAAGTCCGACGTCGTCCCCGGCCAGCGCAACGTCATGCGCCTCTTCACGGCGCACGCCGGGACGTTCTCCGGCGAGTGCGCCGAGTTCTGCGGCCTCGAGCACGCCTGGATGCGGGTGCGCGTCGTGGCCGAGCCGCGGGCCGACTTCGACCGCTGGCTGGCCGCGCAGAGTGCGCCCGCATCCGGCGCCGCCGGACGGGGGCTCGAGGTCGTCCGGTCCGCGGTGTGCTCCTCGTGTCACGTCGTGCAGGGTCAGGTCGCCGGAACGTCCATCGGTCCGGACCTCACGCACGTCGGGTCACGCACGACGATCGCGGGCGGCGTCCTCGCGAACACCGCGGACGCGCTGCGCGCCTGGATCGGTGACCCGCAGCTGTTCAAGCCCGGCGCGATGATGCCGAAGGTGCCGCTCTCGAGCGCGGACCTCGACGCGGTCGTCGCCTATCTGGAGAGCCTCAAGTGACCGCGACCGCGCTCGTGCGGCGGCCGGGCGCCTTCGCGACGGCCGGCGTCCTCCGAACGGTCGATCACAAGGACATCGGCATCATGTACGTGCTCCTGGGCATCGCGTTCCTCGCCATCGGCGGGCTCGAGGCGCTGCTGCTCCGCCTCCAGCTCGCGACGCCGGGCGAGCATGTGCTCGATCCGAGCACGTACGACCAGATCTTCACGATGCACGGGATCACGATGATCTTCCTCGTTGCGATCCCGATGCTCGTCGGCTTCGCGAACTACGTCGTGCCGCTGCAGATCGGCGCCGAGGACGTGGCGTTCCCGCGCCTCAACGCGCTCTCGTTCTGGCTGACGCTGTTCGGCGGCGTCCTGCTGTACCTCAGCTTCGTCGCGGGCGGCGCGCCGGACGCCGGGTGGTTCGCCTACGCGCCGCTGACCGAGCCCGCCCACGCGGTGGGCACCGGGATGGACTGGTACATCTTCGGGCTGGCCGTCTCCGGGGCCGGTTCGATCATCGGCGCGATCAACCTGGCCGTCACGATCCTGCTCATGCGATGCCCCGGCATGGTCATGGGCCGCGCGCCGATGTTCACCTGGATGGTCCTCATCACCAGCGTGCTGATCATCGCCGCGTATCCAATGCTCACGTCGGCCCTCGTGATGCTCCTGGTCGACCGGCAGCTCGGCGGGCGGTTCTTCGATCCGGCGGGCGGCGGCAACGCCACGCTGTGGCAGCACCTGTTCTGGTCGTTCGGCCATCCCGAGGTGTACATCGTCGTGCTGCCCGCGTTCGGGATGATCTCCGAGGTCATCCCCGTGTTCAGCGGCAAGCCGCTGTTCGGCTATCGGTTCGTGGCCGCATCGGGCATCGCGATCGGCTTCCTCTCGTTCGGGGTCTGGGCGCACCACATGTTCGCCGTCGGTCTCGGCGACGCCGAGAACGCGTTCTTCTCGGCGACGAGCATGCTCATCGCCGTCCCGACCGGGGTGAAGGTCTTCAACTGGCTCGCGACGATGTGGCGCGGGCGGATCCGGCTCGCGATGCCGATGGTCTTCGCGATCGGGTTCATCGCGACGTTCGTCATCGGCGGGCTCACGGGCGTATCGCTCGCCGTCGTGCCGATCGACCTCTACACCACTGACTCCTACTACGTCGTCGGGCACCTGCACTACGTGCTGTTCGGCGGCACGATGATGGCCGTGTTCGCCGGCCTCTACTACTGGTTCCCGAAGGTGACCGGCCGGCTCCTCGGCCACGGGCTCGGCCTCGTCCACTTCTGGCTCACGCTCGTCGGCCTCACGCTCGCGTTCCTGCCGATGCACCTGCTGGGCATCGAAGGCATGCCGCGACGCGTCTGGACCTACCCGCCGGGGATGGGCTGGGACGTGCCGAACCTCGTCTCGACGATCGGCTCGTTCCTGATCGCCGCGGGCGCGATCGCGCTCGCGGTCAACGTGTGGCGGAGCCTGCGAACGGGCGAGCGCGCAGGCGACGATCCCTGGGACGCGTTCACGCTCGAGTGGAGCACGCCGTCGCCTCCGCCGTCGTCCAACTTCGACGGCCTCCCGCGGGTCCGCGGCAAGCGACCGCTGTGGGATCGCAAGCATCCGGACCGGATGGATCCCGAATGAGCGCGCAGGCGACCGCGATCCCGTTCACGCGCGATCGCAACCTGGTCGGGATCGCGCTGTTCATCGGATCGGAGTCGCTGTTCTTCCTCGCGATCGTGATCGCGTTCGTCGTGTTCCGCGAGCAGGGTCTCGCGACCGCGAAAGCGCAGCTCGACATCGGCCGGACCGCGCTGTTCAGCCTCTTGCTGTTCGCATCGAGCGGCACCATGGGCCTCGCGTCCGCCCGGCGCTCGCGCCCCTGGCTCGGCCTGACGGCCCTCCTGGGCGTCACATTCCTCGCAGGCCAGGGCCTCGAGTACGCCCGGCTGCTCGGGGCGGGCCTCCGGCCGGGGTCGGAGCTGTTCGGCACGACGTTCTTCACGCTCACGGGGCTGCACGCGGTGCACGTCCTGGTCGGGCTCGTTCTGCTCGCAACCCTGTTCGCCGCCTCCTCCGCGCGGCCGCGCCGTGTGGGGCCGAGCGCGTGGGAGGGCATCGCGCTGTACTGGCACTTCGTCGACGCCGTCTGGGTCGTGGTCTTCTCGGTCGTGTATGTCGGGACGGTCCTCGGATGACCGATGGCCACGCCACCCGGCCGTCGCTGTGGCCCGTGACGCTCGCGCTCGGCGTATCGATCGCCTGCGCCGGCGTGATCACGCATCCGGTCATCGTCGCGAGCGGCGCGCTGCTCGCCGCGTTCGCGCTCACCGCGTGGGTCGTCGACTCGGTCCGGGGCGCCTGATGGATCGCCGGAAGTTCCTCTCGCGGGTCACGATCGGCCTCTCCGCCGCGATCGCCGCGCTCGTCGGCGTCCCGATCCTTGGCTACCTCATCGCGCCGCTGTTCGAACGCGAGCAGGACACGTACGTCGCCGTGGGCGAGACCACGAAGTTCCAGCCCGGCACGACCACGCTCGTCCAGTTCGACGATCCGAGCCCGCTCGCCTGGGCCGGCCAGACGGCGAAGACCGCGCTCTGGGTCAGAGGCGTGTCCGAAAGCAGCTTCCAGGTCTTCAACGTGAACTGCACGCACCTCGGCTGTCCGGTCGATTGGCGCTCGCAGGCGAAGCTGTTCCTCTGCCCGTGCCATGGCGGCGTCTATTACGAGGACGGGACGGTCGCCGGCGGCCCGCCGCCCCGGCCGCTGTTCGAGCGCGAGTGGCGCGTCGACGCCGGGAAGCTGATGGTGAAGACCCAGCGCCTGCCCACGGCCGGCGGGGGCGCGCCGTGAACCGCCTCGTTCGCGCGATCGGGCGATGGCTCGGCCTCCGCCTCGAGCTCGAGGACTCCGTCGGCGCGGTGCTCACGCATCCCGTCCCGGCCGCCCTCGGGGGACCGGTCGGCTGGTGGTACGTCTTCGGGAGCGCGACGCTCGCGATGTTCATCGTGCAGGTCGTCACCGGCGTCGGCCTGGCGATGACGTACGTGCCTGCCCCGAACAGCGCGTACGAATCGCTGCAGTTCATCAGTGGCCAGGCGACCCTCGGCGGCGTGGTGCGCGGGATCCACTACTTCGGCGCCGGCGCGATGGTCGTGCTCGTCCTCGTGCACATGACGCAGGTGTTCCTGTTCGGCTCCTATAAGTTCCCACGCGAGGCGAACTGGATGAGCGGCTCGCTCCTCCTGCTCGCCACGCTGGCCATGGCGTTCACCGGCCAGCTGCTGCGCTGGGACCAGGACGCGTTCTGGTCCATCGTCGTCGCAGCCGAGCAGGCGGCGCGCGCACCGGTCATCGGGGGCTTCCTCGCGACGCTCGTCGTCGCCGGGCAGAACGTCGGCGGTGCGACGCTGACCCGCTTCTACGCGACCCACGTCTTCCTGATCCCGGCCGCGATCTTCGGGCTGCTCGGCGTGCACATCTATCTGGTCGTGAAGCGCGGCATCAGCGAACCACCGGTCCCCGGCGAGCGCGTCGACACGCGTACCTACCTCGCGCGGTACAAGGAGCTGCTTCGCCGCGGCATCCCGTTCTACCCCGACGCGGCGGTGCGCGACGCGGTCGTGTCGTTCGTCGCGGTCCTGATCGTCATCGTCCTGGCGGTCATCGCCGGCGCGCCGATGCTCGGCAAGCCGCCGGACCCGACGATCATCGTGGCCGATCCTCGGCCCGACTGGTATTTCATCGGCTACTTCGCGCTGCTCGCGGTCATCCCGAAGGGCCTCGAGTCGATCGTGATCATCGGCTTGCCGGCTCTTGCCTTCGGCTTCCTGTTCCTGCTCCCGCTCATCCGGCCCAGAGGCGAGCGCCACGTGTCGCGCCGGCCGATGGCCACAGCGGCGGTCGGTCTCGGCGTGCTCGTGTACGGGGCATTCACCGCCGCGGGATTCGCGTCGAGCTGGGTGCCGGTATCCACCGAGGGTGCGTCGCTGCCGGCGGCGGTCGTCGGCGGACTGGGCCCGCAGGAGGCCGCCGGGGCGCGGCTCTTCGTGCAGAAGGACTGCTTTGCCTGCCACCAGATCGGTGGTGCGGGTGGCCGGCGCGGTCCCGCGCTCGGCGACGTGGCCGCGCGCCTCTCGCACGATCAGATCGTGACGACGATCCTCGACGGGAAGGGCCAGGCGATGCCGTCTTTCGCGGGCGCATTCACGCCGCAGGAGCTGGCGGATCTGGTGGCGTTCCTGGAGACGCGGCGCGGGCCGTAGGGCCGCGCGGGGACCTGGCTATCCGCCCAGCAGGCGGCGGAGCGCGTCCGAGGTGCCCGGAACGCCCATCGGAGCCGGAGTCGTCGGCGTGGCCCGCGGCGCCGGCGGCGCGATCTGCGGTGCGGGCGCCGCCGGCGGCGTGACCGGCGGCGTGACCGGCGGCGCGGGAACCAGCAGCGTGCCCATCGGGTCGATCGGCACGCCGCCCTGGTAGACGGCCCAGTGGAGGTGGTAGCCGGTGGTCATCCCGGTCAGGCCGACCGCGCCGATGCGATCGCCGGCCTGGACGATGTCGCCCGCCTTGATCGTCGGCGCGAGCGGCCCGATCTGAAGGTGGGCGTACAGCGAGACGAGGCCGTCATCGTGCGCCAGCACGACGACCTCGGCTCCGTCCATCATCTGACCGACGAACACGACCCGGCCGCGCGCCGGCGCGAGGATCGGCGTGCCTGCGGCGGCCAGGATGTCGACGCCGTCGTGGAAGTGCGCGTAGTACGTGCCCTGGTACAGGCGGGCCGGCTCCATGCCGAAGCCGGTCGGGCCGAACGGCTGGCTCATCTCTCCGGTGAGCGGAAGGGTCCAGATCGCCGCCGGCGCTGTCGCCGTCGCCCCGTTGGCGAGCAGCTGCGCCTGGGTGGCGCTCGTCACGGCGACCTCGGAACGAAGCGCCGCGATCGTGGTCTCGTCGCTCACGTCCGTCTCCGACCGGATCAATCCGCCCCGCACGCGCGGATCGGCCACGCTCGCGAGGAGCGAGCTCGCGACGTCGTGCTCGTTCTGGGTCGCGAGGAGCTGCGCATAGAGCGTGGCCTGGTCGTTGGCGACGGCGGTCGCCGTCGCGAGAAGCGCGTCGTACGAGGCGAAGGTCCGCGGGAGCGCCCGCGCGATCGGCACCGCGCGTGCGGGCGCGGTCGTCCCGGGCCCACCGTCCGCGTTCGCCGGCCCGCCGAACGCGAGCACGCAGAACGCCGCGGTGACGAACACGTAGAGAACCCGTAACCGGGTGTGTTGGATGGTCATCCCTTCCCCGCCATGAACAATGCCGGTGTCCGCTCAGTCAGCCGCGACTTGGTGACCCAACGGACAGCTCGGCTGGCACTCGGTCGATCGCCAGGCGGACATGCGAGCGGATCGCACTGCGGTCATTGGGGTTTTCGCAGTGGGCCCGTCGCCGCTACTGCATGTGGTTGATGTCCGCGTCCCGTACGGTGCAGCCGAATGGCGCGGGCAGACACGTCGTTGATCCCGATCATGGACTCGCTCGGTCGCCGCGATCCTCGGCAGGATCGCGCGCAGGTCGCCCGTCGATGCCACGACCTCATCCGGGACGGGCCTGCTCGAGGGCCCCAGGCTCCACGGGGGCCACCGCTCTTGTACGGCCGACCTCGCACGAACCCAGGCGCAGTCGCGTCCGTCGCGCCTGGCGCGTACGGGCCGCGGATCAGCAATGGCCCGATCGGCGCTCCGCTGAGCTCGGGCGTGGTCGGGTAGGGCACGAGCGCCGTCGGGGGCCCGCACGCCACAGCGGCTGACGGTGGCGTCCCGGAGCAGGCTGCGAGCACCGCGGACATCGCGATCAATGCCGCGGTTATCCTCCGCCGCGTGGCCGACGACGTCCGGATCAGACCGATGACCGAGCTCGACATCGAAGGCATCACTCGCATCGACGAGCGCATCACCAAGCAGTACCGGCCGGACGTCTGGGAACAGCGGGTCGGCTACTACATCCGGCGCGACGCCGAGTCCTCGCAGGTCGCCGAGGTCAACGGCTCGGTCGCCGGCTTCATGATGGGCGAGGTCCGCGGCGGCGAGTTCGGGCTCGAGGAGCCCACCGGCTGGATCGAGTTCTTCGGCGTAGACCCTGACGTGCGCGGCCGGGATCTCGGGCGCAAGCTGATCGATGCCCTCCTGGCGCACTTCCGCGCGCAGGGCGCCCACATCGCCCGGACGATGGTCGCGTCCGCCGACACGGACATCGCCGGCTTCCTCAAAGCGATGCAGTTCACGCCCGCCGCGGTCACCGCGCTGGAGAAACGGCTGTAGCCCCGCGGCGACCAACGGCCAAGGCGATCAAGCCCAAGCGCCCCGACGGACGCACCCTCCGCGCGCGGCCGCGGGTGCCGCGGGCGGCGCCGCGATCCACATCGCGCCGGCAGGCGATCCTCGACGCCGGCGCGCTGCTCATGCAGGAGCGCGGCTTCGTCGGCACGACGGTCGAAGACGTCACCGGCCACCTCGATCTGACGAAGGCCGCGTTCTATTACTACGTCGAGAACAAGGAAGAGCTGCTCTTCCAGATCTCGACCCAGACGCTGGCACTGGCCGACGCGAGCATCGTGGCGATCGAGCGCTCCAGCGAAACGCCGGACCGGAAGCTCGCCCGGATGGTCGATTCGTTCGTCCGCCTGGTCGCCGAGCGGCCCGCCTTCTTCACCGTGTACTTCCAGGAGAAGGGCCACCTCGGCGCCGACCACCTCAAAGCCGTGACCCGCGTCGAGCGGAAGATCGCCGCCGCGCTCGAGCGGGTCTTGCGTGAAGGAATGACCTCGGGCGCATTCCGCGCGACGGATCCTGCCGTCGTGGCGTTCGCGATCCTCGGGATGTGCTTCTGGGTCTACAAGTGGTTCCGGCCCGCCGGCCGATCCACGGTGGATCAGGTGTCGGCCATGTTCCAGGCTCTCGCTCTCGCCGGCGTCCGCGGCTAAACTGACTAACTAGTTAGTAGCGAAACGGGAGGTGTGCCATGACTGACCAGCAGCACCAGCTGCCACGGCAGTACCACGAAGCCGTCGTGCACTGGCAGCGGCACAACTTCCCGGACTTCCCCCGCCTTGCGGAGCAGTGGGACACGTACTTCCCGAAGGACGACGCGTTCTGCCTTTGCGCCCGGATCCAGCAGAACATGCCCGACCAGATCGAGGTCGGCGAGCGCGCCGGCCAGCCCAAGGCGGTCATCCCGAAAGAGCTCGATCCGAAGGCCGCCGAGGAGCTGCTCGCGATCATCCGCGCCCAGGCCTCGACGGAGTTCGGCTCGATCCAGCAGCACCAGGCCACGCTCGCGCGGGCGAGCGACCCGCAGGATCAGGCGTGGGTGCTCCGCGTCATGGCCGAGGAGCTCCGCCACGGTTACCAGATGATCCACCTGCTCACGTCAGCCGACTGGTCGCCCGTGACGGACACCAAGCCGCAGGACATGGTCGAAGAGATCCTCTCGATGAAGACCGGCTCGCACGTGCTGGCGGCGTTCAACCTCGAGTACGACAGCTTTGTCGACAACGTCGTATTCGCCGCGTTCATCGACCGGGTGGGGAAGTACCAGCTCACGATGCAGAAGGTGAACGCGTACAAGCCGATGGCCGCGTCGATGCCGCCGATGCTGCGCGAGGAGGCGTTCCACCTCGCCGCCGGCGTCATCCCGATGCGGCGCTGGGCCGAGGCCGCGGCGCAGCCGGATGCGCTCATCACGATGCCGGCGATGCAGCGTGCGGTCTACAAGTGGTACGGCCGGGGACTCGAGATGTTCGGCGACGAGCGCGGCGGGAAGACCAACGTGCGCCTCGGCCTCAAGGACAAGACGAACCGCGTCGCGCAGGACGAGTACATCGCCGAGGTCGACCGGATGCTCGACGACATCAACCAGCGCTACGTCCGCGCGCGGTTCCCGCGGCTGTCACGGGACGACGCCGACGCGCTGTACGCGCGCGTGAAGGCGGAGCGCGGCACGATCGACGGGCTCTCCTGGGACGAGGACCTGCTGAAGCTCCCGCACCCAGGGTTCTTCCGCCGCCGTGGCGAGTACGCGTTCCAGATGATCGGCGTCGACGGCTCGAAGTTCGACGATGTCGAGCGATACATCGAGCACGTGCGCGATCACCTGCCCGAGGCGTACCTCGCGTCGATCGACGTGAAGCACTGGGCGGATCTGCAGCGCGGCGTGGCGAACGGCACGGTGCCGCTCGAGAACGCGCTGAAGTCGATGCCGCGACTCGCGCGCGTCGGTGGCGCGTGCCCGTGCGCGAACTCGGTGCGCTGGGTGGTCGACGTCGAAGTGCCCGCCAACGGCGGCCAGGAGACGCGGCTCAACCCGTAGGCGCTAGAAACCGACCCCGCCGCAGGCGACGCTGCCGGTGATCACGCCATCGCCCGCGGCGTCGAGCCCTCGGGTCACGCAGGCGTACGCACCGACCGTCAGATCCAGACTGGTCCCGGGTGCGATCGTCCGAACGTACTTGTAGGAGAAGACGAGCGTGCCGCTCGCCCCGGCGGTCGCGGCGGTGTAGCCCGTGACCAGTCCACCTTCCGCGGGCGGCATGTCGTTGGTCAGGTAGCGGGTGATCCGCCCGTGGTCGTCGAGCGCAGCGATCAGGCACATCGGCTTGCCGTCCGTCGTGCGATCCGGGCCGTTCGGGCCCGCCGTGTCGTAGGCGATGCCGCCGACCATCTCCCATCGCTTCGAGCCGATCACGATCTTCGATCCGACCACATAGCTCTTCACCGTCCCGCAGCCGAGGTCGATATCCATCTCGGAGATCTCCCGCGTCGTGCGGCCGTGCACGACCGCGTCGCCGGCCGCGGTCATGGCGATCGTCACGCAGCGCTTGGTCCCCAGCGGCGGTGTGCCGAGATCGGTCCCCGGCGCGATCGTGAGCGTCGCGGCGGCGAAGTGGAGGATCGTGACCGACCCGCTACTCGTCGCGGTCGCCGGCGTGAAGCCGAGGACCGCGCCGCAGAACGGTGAATCGATCCGCGTCGCGCCGTGGTACGGCTGGGTCTGGCCGTCCAGCCCGCCGAAGAGGCACAGGTCCTGACCTGCTGCGACGACGAACCCGGTCGCGCCGTGGTTCGTACCGGCGTTCACGGTGTGGGTCTGCGAGCCGATCGTGATGCTGCCGGGCTGCGTCGCGGTCGGCGCGGTCCAGGCCTTGACCGTCCCACAGGCTTCGAGCGGCGCCTGCATGAGCGCGGCGGGGGCCGTCGCCGTGGGGATCGGCGTGGGTGCCGCGGCGGGTGCGACGGTGACCGGTCCGCACGCGCTGACGAAGACCGCCAGCGCGGCGAGCGTGCGGCGCATCTCCCACAGGGTCGAGCAGGCGGTTCGCCCCGTCCAGCAGGCAGGCGGTCGCGGCTGGACTTCGTGCCGGACCGTGCTACTACACCGACGTAGGAGGTCGTGACCATGATCCGCAGTCGGCCGGCGCACCGTCTCCATCGGCGACAGCTCCTCCGCTACGGTTTCCTCGGCGCGCTCGGGCTCGCCGGGGCGGAGGTCGTCGGCTCGATCCTGCCATTCATGCAGGTCCGCAAGATCGTCGGCCTCGGCGTGCCCGTGAACGTCGGCCCGAAGGCCCAGATCCTCGCGACGTTCGCCCAGTCCAACGACGCCCCGATCCTGTTCCGGCAGGGCCACTTCTTTCTGATCCATCCGGCCGGCGGGATCGTGGCGGCGTATCGCAAGTGCACCCACCTCGGCTGTGCCGTGCCGTGGTCGGCACCGGAAGACCGGTTCCACTGCCCCTGCCACCAATCGCAGTACGACAAGCACACCGCCGTCGTGCTGTACGGGCCGGCGCCGAAGCCGCTGCAGCTGTTCCACATCAGCGACACGGACGCCGGCCTCGTTGTGGATACCAACCCGCTGAACGTCATCGACCGTCGCGAGAACCGCTGGGATCCCTCGGTCATCGAGATCGCGGATACCGCGGGCTAGGCTCGTGGGGTGATCTCACCCTCGCGCGGCGCGGCGTACCGGCGCTTCTACCTGTATTCGGCGCTTTCCGTGGCCGTCATCGCCCTCGCCGTGGCGGCGGCGCTGCTGCTGCGCATCGTCATGCAATCGCTCGGGCTTGGCGATCGCCAATCCGCGAACGACGTCTCACGGACCGTTTCGCTTGCCGTCGCGCTCATCGCGGTGGGGGTGCCGGTCGGCGGCGCCCACCTGTGGCTGATCCTCCGCTCCCTGCGTGACGCGGCGGAGCGCTCGGCGGCCGTGCGTCACCAATACCTCAACCTCTGGGTCGCCTTCGCACTGCTCATCGTGCTGTTCGCCGGCCAGGCTGCGGTCGCCGCGCTCGCCCACCAGGACAACGACGTGACGATCCAGGCAAGCATCCTGATCGTCGCCGCGGCCGTCGCGGCGATCGCGGCGTGGTGGATCACGCGGACCCCACCCGGCTCGGTGCGACCGCGCGTGCGCTCGGCGGTCGTCGTGATGCTCGTCAGCCTCGCCGTCGCCGCCTTCTCGCTCGGTGCCGCCGCCGGCGCGGCGGGATCGCTCTTCGCGTATCCGTACGCGTCACCGAATTTCTTCCCGCGCAACTTCGATCCGCGATCGTTCGATCAGCAGAACCTGCGCTCGAGCTACGTGACCGCGGGCCTGGGTCTCGCGATCTGGTCGGTCGGGTTCGCGTGGCAGCGGCGGTTCCGCGAAACGCGCGACCGGTTCGGGCTGGCGCTCGCCGGCTATGGCGTCGGTTCGGCGCTGGCGCTGGTCGGCGGCGCCTTCCTGCTCGCCGGCGCCGTCCGCTTCGCGCGTGACCCGTCGGGGGCCGAGGCCTTCACGGGCCCCTGGGCTCCGGTCGCGGCGGGCGCGTTGCTCGTGATCGTGAGCGGCGGGCTGCTCGTCCACGACCGTGGACGCAATGGCCATCCCGCCATCACGACCACGCGCCTGGCCCTGGCGTTCCCAGCGCTCGTCGGCCTCGGATCGATCGTCGGCGGTCTCGCGCTCGCCTGGCACGGGGCGGTGGAGCGCGAGGTCATGCCCGCGGCACACGTCACCGACGACCTCATCCAGGCGGGCGCGCTGGTGCTGGTCGGCG
>DATJHW010000109.1:0-2058 GCA_035493615.1 Saccharimonadales bacterium (SeqCode)
CCCGGCGGCCGGATCGGCGACCGGCGTGCCGGTGATGCCCGTGACCGGCTTGATGTTCCCGCACGGCAGCGAGTTGCCGTCGACCGGTGCGCCGAACGTCGCGCGCCACACCGTCGCTCCGGTGCGCTCGTCGAGCGCGTAGACGGAGTTGCGCTCGGTCGCGACGATGACGAGGCCGCGCACCACGATCGGCTCGGCGTAAACGTCGCCGTCGAGCGCGCCACTCGTCCACGCCACGTCGACACCGGTGAACGAGCCCGGCACGCCCTGACCGAGCCGGGCCGGATCCCGGTGGTACGCCGGCCAGTCCGGGTCGTTCTTCGGTGTCGGACTCGGCGCGGCCGTCGCGGAGGTCGGCGGGACGGCCGACGGAACGACGGTGTTCGACGGACTCGCGATCACCGTGCCGGGCGACGCGCAGCCGGCGATGAGAGCGGCGATCAGCGCGAGCCGTCGCATGGCGGTCACGATACCGAGCGGGCCGGCCGCCGATCGCCGAGATAGACCGCGCCCGCGGCGACACACGACAACGCGACGAGCGCCCAGAACCCCGGTACGTAGCTGCCGACGCCGTCGTACACGGCGCCGAGGCTGACCGGCGAGATCGCCTGCGTGAGCGTCGTCGCGAGCGTGAGCACCGCAGCGATGCTGGCGATGCGCCGCGGCCCGTAGAGACCCGCGACGATCGTCGAGCGCACGAGCGTCTCGGCGCCGCGGGCCGCGCCGAACAGGACGACGAACGCGATGATCCCGAGCTCGGACTGCGCCAAGAGGAGGATGAGCAAGGCGAGCGGCTGCCCGGAGTAGATGAGGACCGAGATCGTGCGCGGCGGAAGCCGGCGCTCGAGCGGCGCGAACAGCAGGCGGCCGAGGACCTGCGCTGCGCCGATCCCTCCCGCCGCCGTGGCGGCGAAGCCGAGCGAGTAGCCGCGATCACCGAGGTACGCGACCAGGTGCACCGGCACGCCGACGCCGAGCGCGTACAGGGCGAAGGCGAGGGCGAGCCATTTGAACGTCGGATGGCGCAGCGCCTCGCGGAACGACGCGCTGAGCTCCGGCGGGGCGGCCGACACGCCATCGCCCGGCTCGAGCGGGTCGCCGTCCACGCCGAGGCCGAGGTCGGCCGGCCGCCGGCGCAGGAGGAACGCATGCGGGACGATCGTCGATCCCGCGAGGATGATGGCGAGCGTGACGAGCGCGGCGCGCCAGCCCTGCACCGACACGAGCCATGCCGCGAGCGGCACGAAGATCGTGCTCGAGAAGCCCGCCACGAGCGTCACCAGCGTGAGGGCACGGGCGCGGTCGCGGCGGAACCAGACGATCATCGTCGCGAACGCCGGCCCGTAGTTGACGGCCGCGAACGCGACGCCGATCCCGATCCAGATGAGATAGAAGGACCCGAGGTCGTGGACCTGTGACCAGGCGATCACGAGCGGCACGGCGACGATCGAGCCCACGGTCATGAGCAGTCGGGGACCGTGCTCGTCGAGCCAGCGCCCGACGCCCAGGCCCGCGAGCCCCGAGACCACGAGCATGAGCGAGAGCGCGCCGGAGATCTCGGCGCGCGACCAGCCGAGCTCCGCCGTGGTCGGCGCGATGAGGACGCTGAACGTGTAGTAGAGGACACCCCACGACACGGTCTCGGTGAACCCGAACGTGACCGCGAGGATCCATCCGTAGTACGGCCGGTTCACGGCCACGAGGCTAGGGTCGCGCGAGCGTGAGTGCCGAGAGCGGGATGACCGCCTGGGTCGTGCCGCAGCACGTGCTGTCGGCGGAGCCGCAGTCGACGCCGTCGCAGCAGTCCGCGCCGCCGGAGCAGACGCCGGTCTGCGGGAGAACGAGCTCGACCGACTCCGCGCCGGCCATGTCGCCGACGAGCGCACTGGAAATGGAGCGGACCTGCTCGTAGCCGGTGAGCATGAGGAACGTGGGCGCGCGGCCGTAGCTCTTCATCCCGACGATGTAGAAGTCCTTCTCCGGATGGCCGAGCTCGCGGACCCCGTGCGGTGGCACGGTGCCGCAGGAGTGGACATTCGGGTCGATGAGGGGCGCGAG
>DATJHW010000110.1:0-11137 GCA_035493615.1 Saccharimonadales bacterium (SeqCode)
AGATCTCAAGTGTACGCGGTCAGCGGGGCCGGTAGACGAACAAGCCACCGGGCGCGCTCGAGACCAGCCGGTAGCGCGCGTCGATCGCGCGGACGAGCGACGGGTCCCAGCGCGAGCGCTCGTACGCCGGCGCGGCACCGAGTCGCGCGAGCTCGACCTCACTGACGACCGCGGTGAACCGCGCCGCCTCCACATCGGCGAGCAGCGCGCTCGGATCGATCGCGCCGCGCGAGGCAAGCCGGCTCCAGAGGAAGAGATCGTCGACGACGACGCGATGGCCGGTCGCCAGAAGGACGCCGCTGTCCTCGGCAAGCACGAGATCGTCGCTCGCCAGCTCGGCGCGGGCCGACGCGATGCGCGCAGGATCGCCCCATGCGCCGGTCGTGGCCGTGCGCCCGGGCACGAGGCCGAGCGGATCGAGCAGGAGCGCGGCGAGCAGGAGGTTCGCGCTCGCGACGATGGGGTAGAACGGTGCGCGCGCCAGCACGGGCGCCGCGGCGGCGAGGGCCAGCGAGCCGGCGGCGGCCAGGTCCAGGAGGTAGTTGATCGTCGCGCCCTCGCGGCCCCCGAGCGCCACGATGATCACGGCCGCGATCGCGTACGCGGCGACCGGGCCGACGAACCCGCGGGATACGAGGGCGGCGCCGAGCAGCGCGGCCAGGACGACGACGCCGATGATCGCGAGCAGGAGAGCCGACTCGGCGGTCCAGGCCAGCTGATTCCAGGCGACCACGTGCCGCCACAGATCGCCGTACCCGAACGGCACGAGCGCGATCGCCGCAGCGGCCGTCGCGGCCGCCCCGCCGATGACGAACGCGGGGAGGAGCGCGCGATCCCGCCACGCGATCCACAACACGAGCGCGAGCGCCGGCACGATCGCGGTCGGTTTCGTCGTCGTGGCGAGCACGAGGAGCATCGCCGCGAGACCGGCCCGTCGCCGTTCCAGGGCGAGCACGGCCCCGACCGTCAGGGCGAGGGCGAGGAGATCCGGCTTCACGGCCGGTCCCCAGATCGCGACCGGCGAGAGGGATAGCCACCCCAGTCCGAGCGCGGCCGCAACAAGCCGGCCACCGGAACGCGCGCGCCAGGCGACCAGACCCGCGATGGCCAGCGTCGCGACGACGCTCAGGATGCGGCCGGTCACGAACGGGTCGCCGACGGATGCCAGGAGGAAGTAGAGCGGTGGGTAGTTCGCGGCGGTGAACGCCGACCCGCCCGCGTCGGCATAGGTGGCGAGCGTCCGGGTCAGGATCGCGGCATGCGCGACCGCCCCTTCGCCGTAGAGCACCGGCCCCGCCAGCGCGAGGGCCTGGCCCCATTTCAGCAGCGCGAGGGCGGCCACCAGCCCGGCGATCGCGGCGTACGCGAGCCACGCCCCGCGCGAGCCTCGGCCGGTCATCGTCGCGCGAGCAGCGAGCGTCCGGTCATGCGCTCGGGCAGGTCGATCCCGAGGAGGCCGAGCAGCGTCGGCGCGATGTCGGAGAGCTCTCCGTCGTGGATCGTCCAGTGCTCGGGATCGCTCGAGACGAATGCCACCGGCACCGGATTCGTCGAGTGCTGCGTGTTGATGCCTCCGTCGGGAAAGCGCATCTCCTCGACGTTCCCGTGATCGGCGGTGAGCAGGACGCAGCCGCCGCTCGCCACCACCGCATCCACGACGGCGCCGACGGCGGCGTCGGTCGCGGCCATCGCGCGGAGCGCGGCGTCGAACACGCCGGTGTGGCCGACCATGTCCGGGTTCGCGAAGTTCACGATCGCGAAGTCGTACCGTCCGGATCGGACCGCCTCGTCAAGCCTCGCGGCGATCGCGGCAGCGCTCATCTCCGGCGCCTGGTCGTACGTCCGCACCTTCGGCGACGGCACGAGCACGCGGTCCTCGCCGGGGAATGGCTCCTCGCGGCCGCCGTTGAAGAAGTACGTCACGTGCGCGTACTTCTCGGTCTCAGCGATATGGAGCTGCTTCAACCCGCGCGCCGCGAGCACCTCCGCGATCGGGGTCACCGCCGCCGGCGGGAAGGCCACGCGGATGTCGCGCAGCTCGACCTGGTAGTCGGTCATGGTCACGTAGGTCAGGTCTCGCGGGACGCGCGCGCGGGCGAACCCGTCGAAGTCGCGCTGCAAGAGGGCCCAGGTGAGCTGGCGCGCGCGGTCGGGGCGGAAGTTGAAGAAGATCACGGCATCCCCGTCGGCCATCGGTCGCCCGCGACCGATCACATGCGGCTCGAGGAGCTCGTCCTTGCACTCCGGCGAGCGGTAGCACTCCCGCAGCGCCTCTTCGGCGCTCGGCACGGATGGCGCGTCGGCATCCACGATCGCGCGATACGAGCGCTCCGTGCGATCCCAACGCTTGTCGCGGTCCATCGCGTAGAACCGTCCGTGCACCGTGGCGATCGGGACGGTCACCTGCTCGATGAGCGGCATCGCGCTCCGGGGCGGCATATCGCGCCCGTCGAGGAACGCGTGCACGACGATGTTCGCGACGCCCTCGCGCTCGGCGAGCGCGACGAGCGCGGCGAGATGCCGCATGTCCGCGTGCACCCCGCCGGTCGAGAGGAGGCCCATCAGGTGAAGGGTCCGTCCGCCGCGAGCGGCCTCGCACGCCGAACGCAGCGCCGGGTTCGCGAAGAAGCTGCCATCGCGGATCGAACGATCGATCACCTCGAGCGCCTGCGGCTCCGCGTATCCGGCGCCCATCGTGAGATGGCCGACCTCGCTGTTGCCCATCACGCCGGCCGGAAGCCCGACCGCGATGCCGCTCGCCTCGAGCTTCGCGTGCGGATGGTCCCGCAGGATGGCGTCCAGCCGCGGGGTGTCGGCGCGCGTCGCGGCGTTCGACGGGCCATCCGGGGCGATGCCCCACCCGTCGAGCACGCAGAGCACGACCGGCCGGTAGGCCGCGGTCAAGCGGCGAAGGCCCGAGCGATCGCCGCGAAGTCGTCGGATCGGAGCGAGGCGCCGCCGACCAACGCGCCGTCGATGCCGTCGGCGGACGCGAACTCCCGCGCAGTCGAACCCGTCACGCTGCCGCCGTAGAGCACGCGAATATCGTCGGCCGGCACGCCGTGAACGCGAAGGGCGGTGCGGATCGTGCGGGCGGCGGCGGTCGCGTGCGCGCCGGTGGCGGGCCGGCCCGTGCCGATCGCCCAGACCGGTTCGTACGCGATCACGAACCGCGCGGGCGTGACGCCGCGGACGTCGTTGAGGTCGCGCTCGATCTGGCGCTTCAGGACGGCTTCGGTCTCCTCCGCGGCGAACTGCGCTTCGGTCTCGCCGACGCAGAGCACCGCGCTGAGGCCGGCGCCCAGCACGCGCGCGAGCTTCCGTGCGATCCGCGCGTCGTCGTCGCCCTGGTCGCGCCGGACCTCGGAGTGGCCGACGATCGCGCCCGCGGCGAGACCGCGAAGCATCGCCACGCTGATCTGACCCGTGTACGCGCCGGAGGTCTCCCAGTGGACGTCCTGCGCGTAGACGGCGACGTCCGTGCCGCGCAGCGCCTCGGCGACGGCCGCGAGCGCGATCGCCGACGGGGCGACGCCGATGTCGGCGCCCGCGTGCGGCAGCGCACCGACCGTCCGCGCGAGCGCCACCGCGTCGGCGACGGTCGCGGGATTCATCTTCCAGTTGCCGATGACGAGCCGGCCGCGGGTCATGCCTCGGCTTCCTCCACCAGACGCCGAAGCCGCGAGCGGACGACCCACTTCGTCACCTCGAGGCGCCGGGCCAGATCCGTGAGGGTCGCCGTCGGCGCCCGGAGCCGCGCGCTCGCGGCCTCGCGCAGCGGGGCGGGCAGCCGCGACAGCCGGCCGGCGCGGGCCAGCGCACGGATCGCCGCCGTCTGCGCCCGCGCGGATGTCACGGCGCGAGCGAGATTCGCCGACTCGGCGTTCACGAGCGCGTTCGTGCGCCCACGGACCTCACGCGAGACCCGGCGTGCCTCGAACCGGAGGAGCGTCTCGGACGCACCGCACGCCCGCAGATACGCGGCGATGAGCTCGGCATCGCGGATCGTGAACACGAGCTGGCCGCGCCGCGAGCGGATCGCGGGACCGAAGCCTTCGCGGCCGAGGAGCGACGCGGCGCGCCGGACTTCGCCGCGCGGCGGACGGATCTCGAGCAGGTAGCCGGACGGGCCGGCCGAGACGGAGCCGCCGGCCAGCACCAGTCCACGAAGATAGGTACGCCGGCAGCACGACTTGCGGAACAGGGACCGCGGATCCGCCTCTTCGGTCCGGTGGGCCAGCCGCCTGGCCGGCACCCCGAGGTGGCCCGCACGCGGCAGCAGCTCCGCCAGCACGCGCGCGTCGCACGCCTTGAGCGGCAGCCGCGCGAGCTCGGCCTTCACTTCGTCGGACAGCGGAGAACGGTCTCGGCCGGCGACGCCGCGGGTCACGTGCGGACGTCCGGCTTGTCGCGATCGCGATGCTCGACGACGACCTCGCCGCTCCACGACCGACGCAGCCGGCTCGCGACCTCGTCCGCGATCGCGACGGAACGGTGCCGGCCGCCGGTGCAGCCGAACGCGATGGAGAGGCGCGCCTTCTTCTCCTCCTCGTAGCGCGGAAGCGCAAACTCGAGCAGCGGCATGAGCCGATCGAGGAACGCGCGCGTCGCGGGATGGTCGAGGACGAACGCACGGACCGGCTCGTCGCTGCCCGAGAGCGGCCGCAGCGCGTCGATGTAGAACGGGTTCTCCATGAACCGGACGTCGAGGACGAGATCGGCGCTGGGTGGCAAGCCGAACTTGTACCCGAAGCTCACAAGCTGCACGAGCATGCCCGAGCTTCCGGCGCCGTACAGGGAATGGAGCGTGTCGCGAAGATCCTTCACCGTGAGGTGCGTCGTGTCGATCACCTTGTCGGCGCGGGCGCGCAGATCGACCAGCAGACGGCGCTCCTCCTCGATCGAGGGCTGCACCCCGCCCGTCGTCTCGAGTGGATGCCGGTGCCGGGTCTCGCTGTAGCGGCGGAGCAGGACCTCGTCCGAGGCGTCGAAGAAGAGGACGTGGGGCCGCGTCCCGGCGCGATCGAGCTGCTCGAGCTGGGCGGCGGCGTCCGTGAACAGCGCGCCGCTCCGGGCGTCGACGACCATCGCGACCTGCGGATGGCCACCCTTTCGCGCGACGCCGAGGGTCGGGCCCATGAGCGCCGGCGGGAGGTTGTCGAGGATGTAGTAGCCGAGGTCCTCGAACACCTTCGCGGCCTGCGACTTCCCGGCGCCGGACAGGCCGGTGACCACGACGAAGTCGGGTCGCGCGGTCACGACCTAATGCGGGATGATCCGCGAGGCAACGAACCCGACGAGGCCGATGACGATCGCGCCGATGATCGCGGTGATGATCCCGTCGACGTGGAAGTCGAGGAACGGGATGGCCGACACCAACAGGAGCATCAGCCCCGCGATGACCAGCTGGAAGAGGCCCAACGTCAGGCACGTGATCGGCATCGCGATGAGCGAGATGATCGGGCGCACGAGAGCGTTCACGACGCCCAGCACGAGCGCCGTGAGCCCGAGCGAGATCCACCGGTCGGCGTCGCCCAGACCGTAGAGGTGCTGGGTGCCGTAGGTGATGCCCGGGATGAAGTAGGCGGCGACGGCGATCGCGATCGCGTTGATGACGACACGTCCGAGGTGGCCCATGGCGGGGATAGTAAGCGCGCGGCTAGTACTGGTTGATGGTGCCGAGCCGGCGGATCCGCCGGTCCGCGCGCCGGTAGGCCCAGAGCCCGATCGGGTAGGCGAGCGCGGTGGTGAGAAGCAGGGCCACGTACTCGAGCGCCGGATCGAGCAGCGGCCGGGTGCCCAGGGCCTGCTGCCGCAGGATGTCCATCGCGTACGTCGTGGGCAGCGCGTAGGCGACCGGCCGCAGCACGCCGGGGAGCAGCAGGACCGGGAAGGCCGCGCCGGACGCGACGGAGAACAGGAAGTTCGTGCAGTCGACGAAGAGATTCGCGTCGCGTATCGAGAGGACGACCCCCGCCAGGAGGTAGGCCACGCCCACCATCGCGACGATGGCGATGACGATCGCCGGTAGCGCGTACACGATCTCCGGCCGCAGCCGCAGCCCGAAGAACGCGATCCCGACCGCGAAGATGACGACCTGCCCGAACGTGAACCAGAAGAGCCCACCCAGGGCTCGCCCGATCACGATCGTCTCCCGCGAGGTCGGGGTGAGCCAGGTGGGCTCGAGCGTGCCGGTCTCCATCTCGTTGCGGAAGCTCATGGCCATCGACCAGAAGGCCGTCGCCACGAGGCCGCTGATCACCCCGCCCATGAAGATGAAGCCGGCGAGATCGGCGGTGCCGATCGTCTTGTCAAGGCCCACGACCTTGCCCCCGACCGCGAACGACGCTCCGAACAGAAGGCCCGGCAGCACCCCCTGGTACAGCGGCGTGAAGATCGACGAGGCCACCGAGAATCGGTAGCGCGATACGTTGCGGATGTCCTTTCGTGCGATCGCCAGCGCCGCACGGAGCTCGTCCATCAGTACCGGCCCAGCATCCCGCTGCGGCGCGCGCTCGCCTCGAGGACCCGGAACACGACGATCGCAAGGGCCCCGAAGACGACCGCCAGGCCGGCCAGCGCGCCGATCGTCGGCACGAGGTCGAGCGGCGTCGCGCCTTTGAGCAGCACGTCGCGGATCGCCGCGACGATGTACGTCGGCGGCAGCGCCGCCGCGCTCGCCTGCGCCCAGGCCGGGAGCATCACGATCGGGAAGGTGATGCCGCAAAGGAGCGACAGCGCGCCGCGCACGAACTGGACCGCCGGGCCGACCTCACCGAACCGCAGGACCGCGGCGCCGAACAGCGAGCCCAGCGCGTACATCGCGGGCAGGCCGGCGAACGTGACCAGGAGCGTGAGGAGGATGCCCTGCAGCGGCAGCACGACGCCGAACAGGAGCCACACCGCGAGGCCCATCACCACGAGGTTGAACAGGACCCACACGATGTTCGTGAGCGCCGGCCCGAAGAGCGGCACGAGCCGCGACACCGGCGTGAGGAACACGGCCTCGAGCGAGCCGCGCACCTGCTCCTGCCGGAGCGCCGTGCCTGGGCCCCAGAGCAGGGTGCTCAGCCACATGTACATCGCGTAGCCCACGAAGACGAACAGCGTGACGCCGGTCGTGCCCGCGCGGGCCGAGAACGCATCCAGGGCCTGTGGGTCTCCGCCACCGGAGTACGCCTGGCCCATCAGCACCCACACCGCCGGCAGCATGACCGGCCAGAAGATCTGCCCGATGAAGTTCGCGGGATAGCGGCGGAGCGTGCGCAACGACATCCGCCCGGCCGCCCCGAGCGCGCGGAGATCCGACAGCGCGAGCGCGCCGTTCACTCCCGTAGCGCGCGGCCGGTGAGCGAGATGAAGACGTCCTCGAGCGAGACCGGCACGACCTCGACGTGCTGGATCGTCGCGCCCTCGCTGCGCGCCGCGTCGAAGGCCGCGGGCACGAAGTCGCGCGCGGACGTGCAGTGCGCCGTGACGGCCAGGGTCCCGTTGTGCCGCTCGCTCCGCGCGATGACCGCGCTCTTCGCCAGGCGCGCCAGCATCGGCGCGTCCTCGCCGGTCATGCCGATCTCGAGGCTCACGACCTCCTCGGCGCGGATGCGGCGCTTCAACGCCGCCGGCGTATCGAGCGCGACGATCTCGCCGTGATCGATGATCGCGATGCGATCGCAGAGCTGGTCCGCCTCCTCCATGTAGTGGGTGGTCAGGAGGACGGTGCGGCCCTGGCGCTTGAGCTCTCGGACGCGGTCGCGCAGATCGCGCGCGGATTGCGGATCCAGGCCCACGGTCGGCTCATCGAGGATGACGAGCGGCGGATCCGGCAGGAGGGCCCGCGCGAGCGCGAGCCGCTGGCGCATGCCGGTGGAGTAGCGCTCCACGTAGTCGTCGGCCCTTTCGGCGAGCTTCACGGCACGGAGCGCGCTGTCGATGCGCGCCTTCTGCTCCTTCGGCGGAACGTGGTACAGCGCGGCGAAGTACTCGAGGTTCTCGCGCGCCGTGAGCTTCCAGTACAGGCTCCGCTCGCCTGACAGCATCGCTCCGAGGCTCGCACGGATCTCGCGCGGGTGCGTCTTGACGTCGATGCCCAGGATCCGCACGTCGCCGCTCGTCGGCTCGAGCAGCGTCGCGAGCATCCGGAGGGTCGTCGTCTTCCCCGCCCCATTCGGGCCGAGGACGCCGAAGATCTCGCCGCGCTCCACCCGCAGGTCGATGCCATTCACGGCGACGAACTGCTCGCGCTTGTCGGGCTCCCGGCGTAGGCGCTGCCAGATCGTGCGTCGGCCCTTCTCGAACACCTTGGTGAGGCCGGTGACCTCGACCGCCGGTACCTGCGCAGTCGTCACTCGACGACGATGAGGACCCGATCGTCGCCGTCGGAGATGTCGACGATCGGACCCGAGTGCGAGATGTGCCTGAGCACGTCATCCAGGTCGATGCCGAACTTCGCCAGCTGCTCGCGCACGAGGCCGCTCGCGGCGATCTTCGTCTTGCCCATCCGAGCGATCCCGAGCGGGATCGCGATGTTCACCTTCGACTTGCCGCCGGAGGTGACCATGATCCGGAGGGTCCGCCGGCCCAGGCCGGGCGGGATCGGCGCGTCGGGCGGGAAAAGCGGACGGTCCGCGCTCGGCGGAGGCGGCGGGTGCGCTCCGGACTCGTCGACGTCGCCGATCGCCTTGAGCAGCCGGTACGCCTGGTCGGCGTCGATCTTGCCCTCAGCGAGGAGCTTCAGGACCTGCTTGCCCTCTTCGGTCGGCATCAGCGTTCACGGCGCGCATCGAGCTCGGCCGCGGCCGCGTCGACATCCACCTCGCCGCGCGCCACGCGGGCGAGCAGCTCGCGAACGTCGACCGAGGGCTCGGACCGTGGCTGCGGCTCCATCGGCTCGGTCCGCTCGACGTCCTCCCCCGCCTCGCTCGCCATGGCGGAGGTCTCGGTCGCCGCGGGAGCATCGCCTCCCGACGCCCGGATCTCGAGATCGCCGCTCATCGTCTTCACGGTCACCTTCGTCTCGGCGGCGCCGATCATCACGTGCTTGTCGCGCCGGCCAGTGACGCTGACCTCGCCCTCGAGCTCGCTGTCGAGGTCGCCGCTCATGCTGCTGAACCGGATGTCGTACGAGCCGCCGGTCAGGCGCAGATCGACGTCACCGCTGATCGTCTTGAGGCGGTGGTCGCGAGCCTTGTCCAGCTCGCCGTCGACGCGGACCTCGCCGCTGACCGTGACGATCTCGGATCCGTGCAGCCGCACGTGCTGGAACGTGAGATCGCCGCTCACCGTATTGGCCACGAGCTGCCCCGCGTAGTCGGACACGATGGCGTCGCCGCTCACCGTCTTCAGGCGAAGCGGGCCCTGGACATCATCGAGCCGCACGTCGCCGGACACGCTCTGGGCCTCGATCGGGCCGCGCGTCGCGGCGAGCTCGAGGTCGCCGCTCACGGTGTGCGCCTCGATGCGCACCTCGCGCGGCACCGTGATCTCGAAGTCCACCGCGACGCGGCCGCCGCGGAAGAGGTCCGCCCATCCCCGATCCTGCTCGTACAGGTGGGGTTTGAGCGTGATCTCGTCGCCCTCCTGGTCCATGCGGACCTCGACGTTCTCCAGCAGCCGTTTCGCGCGTTCCTCGCTCGTGCCACGGACGCGCTTTCGGGCCTTGACCTGGATCTTGCCGTCCTCGCCGACCGCGATCTTCGTGTCGCCCGAGACGTTGTGGACGTGGAGCCGCGGAAGGTGGCCTACGGTGAACTCGCGCTCGATGAGCTCGGAGTACTCCTCGCCGCCGGCGAGGTCGCCGAGGTCGAAGTTGAAGCTCATGGATTCGCGGATGCTCCGGCCGATGTGGTGGCCGAGATCGTCCCCGATGGTCGTGTGCAGCCCGCGGCGGATCTCGTCTCGCAGCGAGCGGCGCTCGTCGCGTGATCGCTCACGCTCGCGCCGGTTGGCCTCGCGCTCGGCGTCGCGCTCCTGCCGGCTCCTGTCCCGTTCCTGGTGGCGCATATCGCGTTCCTGCTGGCGCATCTGGTAATAGCGCTCGCGGGCCTCCTCGAATTCCTCGCGAGCCGTCTTGCGGCGGCCCTCGTTCTCTTCGCTCATCACTCAGCCTCCAGCAGCGTCGCGGCATCGTCGGGCGCGATCTTGCCCTCGGCGAGCTCGCGCAAGATCTCCTTACGGCGCTCGGCCTCGCGGTCCGGCTCCGCCTGCGATGGGAATCCGAGCGCGCGGATCACCGCGTCGAGCCGCGAGCGTACGGTCGGATACGAGATCCCGAGCTCGCGCTCGACGTCCTTGAAGTTGCCGCGCGCGCGGATGAACGTCTCCAGGAACTCGGTCTGCTCCGCGGTGAGGGATTGGAATCGCCCGAGGGTGAAGGTGCCTTCGAGCCGCGTCCCGCAGCTTTCGCAGTCGAGCCGCACGACGCGGAGCGACTCATTGCAGATCGGGCAGCGGCCGATGACCGGATTCGCCATGACCTGACTGTGCGAGCCGGACTACCGGATTGTCAACGCAAACTCAACGTTGTGTAGCGGAATATGCGGATCATTGAGGTCGGCCTCAATGGATCAGTCGATCGCCTGCTTGATACGCTCCGCCAGGGCCGGGCCGACCCCCGCCACACCGGCCAGGTCCGCCTCGGTCGCGTCCCGCATCCCCTTCACCGACCCGAATTTGCGGAGCAAGGCGCGCTTCTTGGCCGGCCCGACGCCCTGGATCTCATCGAGGACCGACTGGACCGCCCGCTTTCCGCGGAGCTGCTGGTGGTACGTGACCGCGAACCGGTGGGCCTCGTCGCGGATCCGCTGGACGAGGAACAGGCCCTGCGAGCGGGCCGGGAGGAGGATCGGGTCCGGCCGGCCCGGCACGAAGAGCTCCTCCCGCTCCTTGGCCAGCGCGGCGATCGGGATCTGGAGGAGGCCGGCGTCGGAGAGCGCGCCGATGCCCTCCGCGAGCTGGCCTTTCCCGCCGTCGAGGATCACGAGGTCGGGGACCGGCCAACCATCTGAATGGGGCTCGTTCGGGGCCGGCAAAGACGGGCCCGAACGGACGATGGAACGAGCGAAGCGTCGTCTCAAGGTGTCGCGCATGTTCGCGAAGTCGTCGTTGCGGTCGCTCAGCTTCGCGCGGAAGCGCCGGTAGC
>DATJHW010000111.1:0-6531 GCA_035493615.1 Saccharimonadales bacterium (SeqCode)
CAAGCCGGCTTCTACTCGTACACCCGCGAGACCTGGTACGCGGCGCCGCGGGCGCCGCTGCGCGCTCCGGCCACGAAGCTGGACGGCCATTACGCGCGGCGGCGCGACGCGCACGACCTCTTCCGTTTCTACGTCGCGACCACGCCACACGCGGTGCAGCGCGCCGAGCAGCTGACGGTCGAGGACTTCGACATCGGTCGCCGCGCCGGAGCCTTCGACCCGCCGTTCCTCGTGAGTGGCAACCCGCTCGCGATGCGGCGCGCGACGGCGATGGTGGTCGGCGGCGAGCCTCGGCTCGGTGCCTTCGGGGTGAGCTTCCGCGGTCTCGACGACCATCCGCACGTCGTGAAAGCGCGTTCGGTCGATGGGAACGTCGAGCTCGCCCGCGATGTCGTGCGCGCGACCACGCTCGAGCTGCCCGGAGGCCGGGCGATCATGTCGCCTGTCCGTTCCTACGAGGAGCACGTGGCACGGGCGTTGCTCTCTGAGGGTTTTCGGGAGATCGCCACGGCTATGCTGTTCGTCAAAGAGTTGGCCGTTCGCATCGAAGAGCCGGCCTTCGCGCCGGCGGTGGTGAGATGACGATCGAGCGCGACGACCTGGACGCGATCCTCGATGCGCTTCCCCCTGACCTCTGCCAGCGGGTCCGCGCGCTCGCCGATCTGAACGGGCTCCTCGAGATCGTCATGGACCTCGGCCGCATCCCCGAAGCGCGGTTCGCCGGCCGCGAGGAGCAGCTCTCGCAGCGTGAGGTGACGGCCGAGGACATCGCGTACGTGATCTCGCGGATCGGCCAGTTCGGCGGCGACAACCGGGCCGGCATCGAGCGCACCCTGCACCGGATCAGTGCGCTGCGGAACCGCGCCGGCAAGGTCGTCGGCCTCACGCTCCGCGTCGGACGGGCCATGTACGGAACGATGGAGATCGTCCGCGACGTCGTGGAGTCGGGGAAGAGCATCCTCCTGCTCGGACGGCCCGGCGTCGGCAAGACGACCCTGTTGCGCGAGATCGCCCGTGTGCTCGCCGACGATCTGAAGAAGCGCGTCGTCGTCGTGGACACCTCGAACGAGATCGCGGGCGACGGCGACATCCCGCACCCCGGTATCGGCCGCGCGCGCCGGATGCAGGTCGCGACCCCGAGCCTGCAGCACGCGGTCATGATCGAGGCCGTCGAGAACCACATGCCCGAGGTCATCGTGATCGATGAGATCGGCACCGAGCAGGAGGCGCAGGCTGCTCGCACGATCGCCGAGCGCGGCGTGCAGCTCGTCGCCACAGCCCATGGCAACACGCTCGAGAACCTCATGTTGAACCCGACCCTTTCGGATCTCATCGGTGGGATCCAGACGGTGACGCTCGGTGACGAGGAGGCGCGCCGCCGCGGGACGCAGAAGTCCGTGCTCGAACGGAAGGCGCCACCGACGTTCCAGGTGCTCGTGGAGATCCAGGCTTATCAGAAGGTGTCGATCTACCAGGACGTCGCGCAGACCGTGGACTCGATCCTCCTCGGCATGCCGGTCTCGCCGCAATTGCGCGAGCGCGATGGCGCCGGACAGGTCACGGTCTCGAACGCCAAGGCGACCCGCGAGCCGGCCGAATCCGTCGAGCGGCGCAGCACGCCGCGGATGCCGACGCGCGACATCCGCGAGACGGTGAAGGTCTACCCCTTCGGCATCTCGTGGTCGCGGCTCGAAGAGGCCGCCCGCGGCTTGAACCTCCCGGTCGCCGTGGTGCGGGAGCCGGAGGACGCCGACGTCGTCATCACGCTGAAGAATTACTACCGGCGGAAGACACCGCGGCTGCGGAACGCCGAGTCGAGTGGTGTCCCGATCTACGTCGCGCGTAGCAACTCCTCATCGCAGATCGCGAGCGCGCTCACCAGCGTCTTCGAGCTCCGGCGCGGTCCGGAAGAGGACGCGCTCGATGAGACCCGCGAGGCGATCGATGCCGTCGCGACCGGTGCCCGCGATGAGGTCGAGCTCGAGCCCCAGAACGCGTACGTCCGGAAGATGCAGCACGAGCTCGTCGAGCGCGCGAACCTGAGCTCGCGCAGCTCCGGCCACGAGCCGTACCGCCGCGTCCAGATCTATAGGTGAGCGGCCTCTTCCTCTCGTTCGAGGGTGGGGAGGCATCCGGTAAGTCGGTCCAGGCGCAGCGGCTCGCGGAGTGGCTCACGGGTCAGGGCCGGGACGTCGTGTCGGTCCGCGAGCCGGGAAGCACACCGGTGGGGGAGCGAGTCCGTGACATCGTCCTCCATGCCCAGGACATCCCGCTCGCGCCGAACGCCCAAGCCCTCCTCTACAGCACCGCACGAGCGCAGCTCGTCCGCGACGTGGTCCGTCCGGCGCTGGCCGGCGGCAAGATCGTGATCGTCGACCGCTTCTACGACTCGACCCTCGCCTACCAGGGATACGGCCACGGCGCCGACCTCGACCAACTTCGTGCGGTCACGGACTTCGCGGTCGCCGACACTCGTCCGTCTCGGACGTTCCTACTCGATCTGCCCGTCGACGTTGCCGAGCGCCGCCAGGCCGGGCGCAAGCCCGGTCGCGAATGGGACCGATTCGAGTCCGAGACGCGCGCGTTCCACGAGCGCGTGCGGGCCGGTTATCTGACGCTGGCCCGAGCCGAGCCGGGCCGGTTCGCGATCATCGGCGCGGACCGTGACGTCGACACGATCGCCGCTGACATCCGCGCCGAGGTCGAACGGCTCCTGCCCGCAACTACACTCACGCCGCCATGAAGCTGGTCATCGCCATCACCCATTCCGAGGATGCCGGCGCGCTCGTGGATGCCCTCACAGACAAGGAGTACCGGGTGACCCGGCTCCACTCGACCGGCGGCTTCTTGAAGCAGAACAACGCCACCGTCCTGGTCGGCGTCGAGGAGCCTCAGGTCGACGACGTGCTGGCGGTCATCCGGGAGACCTGTCACGCCCGGCAGCAGTTCATCAACCCGATGCCGCCGATCATGGAGCCCGGCGAGTTCTACATGCCCTACCCGGTCGAAGTCTCCTTTGGCGGAGCGACCGTTTTCGTGATCGACGTCGCCCGATACGAGCGCCTCTAGGCCGCGCATCCGCCGAATGTGGGCGCCAATCGTGCGTTTTCGTCATCTGTCTGTCCGGTATCAGCCTGTGGTAGCCCCTTAAGGCTGGCCCCTAAGCCGCCGAGTTACCTCTTGAAGCTCGGCGAAGGGAGTTCGATATGCGTCGTTTGATCACCGCCGTCGCCACCCTCGCGGTCCTCGTTCTCGGTGCAGGCGCTGGAACCTCCGGCTACTAACTGCTTTTTCGCCCTCTAGAGGCGCATTGCAAGCGCGCGCGAAGGAGACCGTTTTGAACGGTCTCCTTTTCGTCTTTCTGTTCTAGGCACCCGCGCGCTCGCGCATACTTCGCCGCACAGTGGAGGGAAGTCACATGACGCGGAACGAGCGCGTCATGTTGGTCGCGGTCATCGGATCGGCAGCTGGCCTGCTAGTCAAGCTCTCGTACCCACTCCCAACCGAGTTTGACCTCGGCCCCTTCGCCTTCTGGGTCGCCGTGACGCTCATTTCGTCGTTGGCGCCAGTCAACCTGCCAGGCGGCGTTCTCGCATATCTCAATACGGCTCCCCTGCTCGCCGCGCTGTTCGATTCCAGTCTGGTCAATCCTTTTGCGGTCTGCTGGGTCGCGTTCTTCGGCACCTTCGGTCTCCGTGACTTCCGCCGCGAGGTCCCTTGGTACGGCACCCTGTACAACCGAGCGAACTGGGTACTCGCCACTTACGTCGGCTGGGTTGCTTTGTTCATCACGGGTCCATGGGTGAAAGCTGGAGATCCTTACGCAGCGTTTGCCCAAATCCTGATCGTGGGGGCCGCGTTCGCGCTTACGAACAACTTGTTGAGCGTACTTGCCGCGAGCATCCGAACTCGGTCGCCCTTCGCCAAGGTGTGGGCGGTATCGGTTCGACAAGTTGCAATCGGGCTCGTCGGTCAGGTGCCCATGGGATGGCTCATGGCCCAGATCGCGATCACCGTTGGTTACTGGGCAACGCTGCCGTTCCTCGTGCCGCTGCTTCTGGCCAGATACACGTTCACCAAATACGCGGAGACCCGAGACCTCTTCTTCGGTACCGTCAGCGCGCTATCCCAGGCGATCGACGCGAAGGATGGCTTCACTCGAGGCCACGCTGACCGCGTGTCCCGGATCGCGGGCGCGATCGCGCGTGAGATGGGGATCGGTGAAGCGGAGATCGAGCGGATCGAGCTCGCCGGCCTGCTTCACGACATCGGCAAGATCGGCGTCGAGGACCGCATCCTTATGAAGCCGATGCGTCTGGACGCGGACGAGCAGGAGCTCATGCGCCGGCATCCCATCTACGGCGCGTCCATCCTCGAGCCATCAGCGGCACTCCGACCGCTGGTCCAGATGGTGCTACACCACCACGAGAACTTCGACGGATCGGGGTATCCGGAAGGTCTTCGCGGCGAGACCATCCCGCTCGGCTCTCGCATCATCATCGTCGCCGACGCGTACGAGGCGATGACGTCGGACCGCATCTACCGCAAGGCGATCGGCCACGATCGAGCGCTGGAGCAGCTGACCAAGTACAAGGGCATCCAGTTCGATCCGAAGATCGTGCGCTCGCTCGAGCAGCTTCTTGCGAAACGCGGTCCTGGTGCGTTCGAGGTGAGCGAGCTGCCTCCGATCAACTACGAGACGCTGGCCGAGCTGCGCCGTCGTCTCGCGCGCGAGCCTCTCGTCCGCGACGCGCATGCTGGCTAGCGGTGCGATCCTCGGGGTAGTCACAGGTCTCGCCATCCGCCGCAGCTGGCGGCCGCTCGCTGACCTGCAGATCCAGTGGTTCCCGCTCCTCATCGCGGGACTGGTGGCTCGCGCCGCCGCTCCAGTCGTTCCCACCGTCGCATTCCCGCTATACGTATTCGCCCTGGCGGCGACCGCCGTCAGCGCGGCGGCCAACGTTCGTTTGACCGGAGCCGCGCTCGTCGCCTTCGGCGGCGCTCTGAATCTCGCGGTCGTCCTCCTGAATCACGGGATGCCGGTCGACGCCGGCGCGGTCGCGGCCGCAGCCGCTTCGATGCCGACGGACGCACTGCACGTGCTGGTCAACGCCGCCACGCTGCTCACGCCGTTGGCGGATGTCATTCCGGTGTCTTTCGCGCACGCGGTGTACAGCGTCGGTGACGTCTGCATCGCGGTCGGCGGTTTCCTCGTGCCATTCGTGCTACTCATTCGTCGGTGACCAGCCGCAGCTCCGACTTCGGCCTCTTCTGGCTCGCCCAGGCGATCAGCCGGTTCGGCGACCCCATCACCCTGATCGCCCTCGCGACGGTGACATACGAGCGGACCCAGTCGGCGTTGTTCACGGCATTGGCCGTGGTCATCGCGACCGTGCCGACGGCGGTGTTCGGCTTCTTCGCCGGAGCCATCGGCGACGCCCTCGGCCATCGTCGCGCCATGTTCTTGAGCGACGTCGCGCGGGTTGCGCTCATCGGCGCGGTGCCGGTCTTCCTGGACCTTGGCGCTCCTCTGATCACGGCCTATGCGTGTGTGTTCGTCGCTGCGACCTTCGGTGCGGTCTTCAACCCGGCGCGGATCGCGATCATCCCGCAGCTCGTTCCGCCTGAGCGGCTCGCAGCCGCCAACTCGACCATCGCTTCCACGGATCGCACGGTCGAGATCCTCGGCGCGCTCGCCGCAGGGTTCCTCGTCGCGACGGTCGGTGCGGCCGCGTTCTACGTGGACGCTGCGACGTTCGCGATCTCGGCCGTTCTGCTCGCCGCGCTCCGCATGCGGCCGCACGAAACCGAGGCGTTCAAGCCCTCTCACCTGTACGCCGATGCCGTCGAGGGCATGCGGTTCCTGCTGCGCGAGCCGCTCCTTCGGGCGAACACGTATTTCTCGCTCGCGGCGCAGCTCGCGCTTCCCGTCGTCAATGGCCTCACGCCGGTCTACCTCGTCAGGCGTTTCGCGAACGGGGACGCAGAGTTCGGCGCAGCGCTCTTCGGCGTGGCCGAGGCCGCGCTAGCCGCTGGGGCGGTCGGGGCGGGCCTGACCCTTCCCGAGTACATGACGCAGTTCCGCAAAGGGCAGCTGCTCATCGCAGGCTTCGGCATGTATGGGATGTTGCTGATCCTGCTGGGTCTCGCGCCCAGCCTCCTCCCCGCGATGGTCATCTTCTTCCTGATGGGCGTCGCCAACGTGGTATTCGTCGTGCCGAACATCACGTTGTCGCAAGAGCTGACCCCGCCCGAGCTGCGGGCACGCGTTTTCGGCGCGCGCATCGCGCTGCTCAACCTCTCGTGGCTGCCGATCATCGTCATCAGCGGCGCCCTCGCCGATCGAGTCGACGCCGGCGTGCTCATCGCGGTGGCTGGCGCGGTCACCCTCGCGGCCGCCCTCTTTGCGGCTCGCTTCGTCCCGGCGGTCAGCGAAGTCGTCTGACCGAAAGTCGGTCACTTCAGAGCCACGTCTAGCCTCCCCGACCCCTCAACTTGACAACTTGTACGCTGTGCGGGACAACAAGAGCA
>DATJHW010000112.1:0-13976 GCA_035493615.1 Saccharimonadales bacterium (SeqCode)
CCTCGCTACCATCCCTCACCGTGCCGAAGCGTGATCGTGCGAGCGTGTGGATCTCCGTTGACATGGAAGGCATCGGCGGCGTGGCGGCTTACAGCCACGTGATGATGAGCGGCGTCGAGTACGAGCGCGCGCGCACCTGGATGACGAAAGAAGTGAACGCCGCCATCGAGGGCGCCGCCTCGAACGGGGCGGCGCGCTTCTGCGTGAACGATTCCCACGGGAACATGCACAACCTCTACGCCGATGAGGTCGATCCGCGCGCCGAGCTCCTCGTCGGCACCGCGAAGCCGTGGTTCATGGGCCAGGGCATCGATGGCGGCTACGACACCTGCTTCTTCATCGGCTACCACGGTCGCGCAGGCCATCCGCGCGCGGTGCTCGACCACACGTACGCGAGCCGCGCGATCTACGAGTGCAAGCTCAACGGGACGCCCGTCGGCGAGACGACCCTCAACGTGTACCTCGCCGGTTATTTCGACGCGACCGTGACCCTCGTGTCCGGGGACGGCGCGACCTGCCGCGAGGCCCGCGCCCTCGTCCCGTCGTGCGTCACCGTGAAGACGAAGGACGCGACCGGTCGCTTCTCGGCGCTGATGCTGCATCCGCAGCGCGTCCAGGAGCTCCTCCAGGTCGCGGCGGCGAAGGCGATGGACGTCGCCCGCGATGCCAAAGCGCTCAAGCCCAAGCCGCGCAACGAGCTCGAGCTCACCTTCCTCACGTCTGCGATGGCCGACATGGCCGAGCTCGTCCCCGGCACGCGGCGCAGTGGGCCGCGTGCCGTCGCGTACGTATCGCGCGATTACCTCGAGCTCTACAAGGTGCTGCTCGCGATGGTCCGCCTCGCGCCGTCCGCCGTGCCGCCGGAGCAATGAGCAGCGCCGACGTCGTCATCGTCGGCGGAGGCGTCATCGGGGCCTCGATCGCATACCACCTCAGCGTTCGCGGCGCAGGCCGCATCGTCGTGCTCGAGCGCGACCGGCTCGGGAACGGGTCGACCGGCAAGAACGCCGGCGGGATCCGGCTCCAGTTCTCCACCGAGGTGAACGTGCGGCTCTCGCAGCGGGCCCTGCCGCGGCTCGAGGCGTTCAAGGACGAGATGGGCGTCGACCCGCAGCTGCGTCAGGTCGGTTACCTATTCCTCATCACCGAGGAGCGCGACGTCGCGCCGTTCGAGCGGTCGCTCGCGCTGTGGGAGCGGCTCGGCGTACCGGCGCGGCGTCTGACGGGCCCCGAGGCCCTGGCGATCTTTCCCGAGCTGCGGGTCGACGACGTCCGGTTCGCCACGTTCTGCGCGAAGGACGGCTACGCCGACCCGCACTCCATCCTCCAGGGATACGTCGCTCGAGCGCGCGAGCGCGGCGTCGAGTTCCGCGAAGGCGCGCCCGCACGCGCGATCGACGTCGCCGACGGACGGGTCGTCGCCGTACGCGCGGGCGATGAGCGGATCGAGTGCGGGACCGTCGTCAACGCAGCGGGCGCCTGGGGTGCCCAGGTCGGCGCGATGGCCGGACTCGCGCTCCCGATCGCGCCCTTGCGGCGCCACATCTTCGTCACCGGGCCGGTCGCCGGACTCGACCACGATTTTCCCCTGACCGTCGAGTTCGCCTCCGGGCTCTATTTCCATCGCGAATCCGGTGGCGTGCTGCTCGGGATGGCCGATCCGGCCGATCCGCCGCGGTTCGACGACTCCGTCAACTGGGACTTCCTGCCGACGTTGATCGAGCACGCGCTGGCGCGGTTGCCGGTGCTCGAGCGGGCGACCGTGAAGACGGGCTGGGCCGGCTTCTACGAAGACACGCCTGATCGCCATCCGATCCTCGGTACGGTCGAGGAGGTGAGTGGCTTCATCTGTGCGGCCGGCTTCTCCGGCCACGGGCTGATGCACGCGCCGGCGGCCGGGGAGATCGTCGCGCAGCTCGTCTGCGGCGAGCCGACGAGTGTCGACGTGTCCGCCCTCCGCTTCGACCGGTTCGCGCGCGGCGCGCTCGTGGTCGAGCACAACGTGATCTGATGCAGTTGTTCTTCCTCGTCCTCGATCTCACGCTCATCGCCGCCGCGGGGCTGCTGCTGCTCATCGTGCTGTTCCGGCGCGGCCGCGGACTGTCGTACTTCGCGCTCGCGGTGCTGCTCATCGCGCTGGCGGTCGGACTTTGGTACACCGGGATCCGCACGCCACCGACCGGGCCGTAACGTGCGGAGCGCGCGCACCGCCAGGGGAGGCATGAGATGAGACTCGTCGCCACTGAATACCTGACCTTCGACGGTGTGTTCGAGGAACCCGGTCGGTGGTCGGGTCCGTTCTTCAACGAGGAAGCGCAGAAATTCAAGTTCGACGAGCTTCAGGCGACGGACGCGCTCCTGCTCGGGCGCAAGACCTACGAGGGCTTCGCCGCCGCGTGGCCGAAGATGCCGGGCACCGGCGAGTTCGGCCTGAAGATGAACAGCATGCCCAAGTACGTCGTGTCGTCGACCCTGAAGACGGTCGAGTGGGCCGGATCGCGGCTCATCGCCGGCGACGTGGCTGGCGAGATCCGCAAGCTGAAGGCGGCACCTGGGAAGGATCTGCTGCTCTCGGGCAGCGGTCAGCTCTTCAACTCGCTCATGCAGTCGGGGCTGATCGATCTCTACCGCTTCATGCTCCATCCGGTGATCCTCGGGACGGGCCGTCGCCTGTTCACTGAGCAGGTCACCGCGCAGGTGCTGAGCCTGACCGACACGAAGCGATTCAGCTCGGGCATCGTCATCCTCGAATATCACGCCAAGCCGTCGTAGCGATCGCGACCGGTAGGTGACGCGCGCGCGGCTATCCTCGACCGATGTCCGATCGCACCGAGGTCCGCCTCACCAGCCTGTCGTCCTGCGCCGGCTGAGGGGCGAAGCTGGGCCCCGGCCCGCTGGCGCAGGTCCTGCGCCCCCTCGCCGCGCAGCGCGATCCCGCGGAGCTGCTCGTCGGCCTAAAGGCCTCGGACGACGCGGCGGTGTACCGCGTCGCCCCGGACGTCGCGATCATCGAGACCGTCGACTTCTTCCCGCCGATCGTGGACGACGCGTACGCCGCGGGCGCGATCGCGGCGGCCAACGCGATGTCCGATGTCTACGCGATGGGTGGCGAGGTGCTGTTCGCGCTCAACGTCGTCGCGTGGCCGGACGATCTGTCGTTCGAGCCGCTCGAGCGGCTCATGCAGGGCGCGGTGGACAAGATCGCCGAGGGCGACGGTGTCATCGCGGGCGGTCACACCGTCATCGACCGGGAGCCGAAGTTCGGACTCGCCGTGACCGGCCGCGCGCACCCGGACCGGCTGCTCACGAAGGGCGCGTTGCGCGCAGGCGACGCCCTGTGGCTCACCAAGCCGGTCGGTACCGGTGTGCTGACGACGGCACACAAGAATGGCGACCTCTCACCCGAGGACCTTGCGTCGGCCGTCGCGTCGATGGTCGCCCTCAATCGCGCGGCCGCCCGGGCTGCGGTCGAGGCGGGGATCCACGCCGCGACGGACGTGACCGGATTCGCCCTCGTGGGTCACGCGCACGAGATGGCGGTTCGGTCGGGCCTCGGGATCTCGATCGAGGCGAGCGCGGTGCCAGTGCTCCCGGGCGCGCGGACGCACGCCGAGCGCGGCGTGAGCTTCGGCGGTCTCGAACGCAACACGGCCTACTACGTCGGCGAGGGGCACGTGCGGTTCGCGCAGTCGGTCGGCGACGCCACACGTCGCCTGCTTCTGGACCCGCAGACCTCGGGTGGCCTGCTGCTCGGCGTGCCGGCCGCGCATGCGGATGGCTGGGACAGAGCGCGCGAACGCCACCGCGTGGCGGCGTGGAAGGTGGGTGAGGTGGTCACCGGCCACGGCGTCGCGGTCGCGTGACGGAAGCGGAGGCCGTCGAGGGCGTCGACGAGGCGCAGCCCATGACCCGAGCGGCGCAGCTCGCTCTGCTCAGTCCCGGCCGCGCCGCCTTCCAGCTCGCGTGGCCCGGCATCATCGAGCAGCTCATCCGCGCGAGCGGCCAGACCGTCGTCATCGCGTTCATCGGTCACCTCGGCGCGATCGCGACGGCCGCGGTCGGGGCATCGCTGCAATTCACGTTCCTGCTGTTCCCGGTGTTCAACGCGCTGTCGATCGGCACGGTGGCGCTGGTGAGCCGGCGGATGGGGGAGCGGCGCCCGGATGCGGCATCGAGTGTCGTCCGGCAGTCGCTCGTGCTCGGGGCGATCCTCGGCATCCTCACCGGCGCGCTGTTCGCGATCTTCGCCAAGACCCTGCTCGGTCTCATCGGCGCCGATGACGCGGTCGCCTCAGCGGGCGCGCCATACCTCGCGTTCATCGGCGGGCTGAATGTGTTCCAGACGATCTCGATCATCGGCGTGTCCGCGATGCGCGCCGCCGGCGATACGCGCACGCCGATGTGGCTGTCGTTCGGCGGATCGGCTCTCACGGCCCGCGACGTACCTGCTCGTGACGGTCGCCGGCCTCGGGATCATGGGCGCGGCATACGCGCAGATCCTGGTGAGCGTGCTGTTCTGGGCCGGCACGATGGTGCTGCTCTGGCGGGGCATCGCCGGCCTGCGGGTCGCCGGCGGCTCATGGCGGCTGGAGCGCGCGACGATGCGCTCGCTCGCGTCGATCAGCGGCTACTCGGCCGGCGAATCGTTCCTGTTCAGCATCGGGATCCTCGCCCTCGGCTTCCTCGCGTTCCGGCTGGGCACCGAGGCGTACGCGGCGCACCAGCTCGTCGGGCAGCTCGAATCGCTCTCGTTCCTGCCCTGCGTCGGCTTCTCGGCCGCGTCGGCTGCGCTCGTCGGCCAGTCGCTCGGGATGCGCGATCCGCGCCGGGCGATGCGATCCGGGTGGGCGTCGACGCGGATGGCGATCCTCTGGACGACCGCGGCCGGAGCGATCCTCGCACTGTTCCCCCGGTTCTTCCTGGCCATCTTCACGAACGATCAGGGCGTCATCACCGCGGGCGTCGGTGCGCTGGTGGTGATCGGCTTCGCGCAGCCGGCCCAGGCGGTCAACTTCACGATGGGTGGCGCGCTGCGTGGATCGGGCGACACACGGTTCACCCTCGCGACCACGATCGTGAACTGGTTCGTCGTCCGCCTGCCGCTCGCTGTCCTGTTCGCGTTCCCGCTCGGACTCGGCCTCGCGGGGATCTGGCTCGCCGTGCTGGTCGACTACTGCGTGCGCGCGGTGATCCTCGCGCTGCGATTCCGGAGCGGGCGGTGGGCGAAGCGCGTGCTGTGATGCGTTGACCGGTGCCCAGGGCGGGACTTGAACCCGCACGGTCTTTCGACCACAAGCCCCTCAGACTTGCGAGGCTGCCGTTACTCCACCTGGGCGGGCGCTATGGCATTTTACAAGACAACGACGCGATGAGGATCGATGCCGTGGCGCGCGGCGTAGTCCGCCCACACGCGCCACTTTCGAGTCAGGCGCGGCGCACCCGGATCCGCATACAAGAGCGGCAAGAGCCGGAGGCTGGCATGCTTGCTGAACCGCAGCGCGTAACAGGCGCGATGACGGCCCCTCGCGTTCGTCGTCATCACATACCCGACCAAACCTGTTGCATCGCTGAGCCTCCCCTGAAGCCACAGGATGTGAGCGAGACTTGCGCTGACGAACTTCGTCTGGAGGTACTCCCAGCGATAGTCAGCGCGGCGTTTGGTGTCGGCTCGGGCGACCTTGTTCATGATCGAGCCGTCTCCGTCGAGCAGCCCGCGAGCGAGCGATAAGAGGTATGCATCCGGCACCTCGATCGCGCCGATGGTCAGGCTCTTCTGCGGTCGGACGCCGATCGACACCAGCCACCGATGCATTGCGACATCGCCGATCTGAGTCCGGTAGTAGATGTTGCCCTCCTCGCTTCGCTCTGCGGTGATCGAGCTTGACTTGGCGAGGCACCGAAGAAGGATCTCGACGAGCTCGCGGTCCGCGCTCGGGAACGAGATCGTCCGCCCGCGCACGAGGCCGCCATCTGTCGCGATCAGTCCCACTGCGTAGGCCAGAGTCGGCGTCCACGTCGGATCGAAGAGCTGACCGCCTCGGCGACGGTGGTCCTGCTCCGGCGGCACCCGCGGCACGTACTGCTTGCCCCGATGCGCGGCTGCCGCGCGCGCGATGCGCGGATCGTCCTTCGCGGATCGTCCCTTCGCCCAGCCCTTGCCCTCACCAGCGGCCACAGCTCTTGTATGCGCAGATACCGAGAGTCGCGACAAGGGGGCCAAGTGGCCACACCCCACTGCCCTAGCGGTGTCCGGCCGGCTCCCCGTCGTGCGGTCCGCCGTTGTGAGTGGCCGGGAGACCACGTTCGGCACTGGGCTTGACCTTCTCCGCCTCGACCTCGCGCTTCTCGCGCTCCAGCAGCTCCTCCGGCTCCAGCTCGGCGCCGATGAACTGGTTGCGCGCATCGCCGACCGCGCGGATCAGCTCATCCAGCTTGAGCTGCGTCGCCTTGGCGTCTCGGTTCTGGGTGTTCTGGATGAGGAACACCATGAGGAAGGTCACGATGGTGGTCCCGGTGTTGATGACGAGCTGCCAGGTGTCCGAGAAGCCGAAGATCGGCCCGGTCACGACCCAGACGAGGATCACCGCTGCCGCGATCGTGAATGCCCACGGCGTACCCATCGCGTCCGAGACCTGTGTCGCGACCCGCCCGAACCACGCCTTGAACGGCGAGACCCGCTGGACGGCCTCGTCCACGCGCTCTTCCGCGGCGGCGGCCGACTCCGCGCGCTCGTCGACCTCGCGTTCCATCGACCAAGCAACGAAGCACGCCTCGTGCCAGCGACAATGCGTCCGTGCGTGTCACCCGCTGCCCGCGCTGCCGCGCCGAGGACATCGCCGCCGACGCGCATCCGACGCGCGTGCTGAACAACGGAGCCGAAGTCCGGGTGTTCGTATGCCGGAGCTGCTACCGGCCGGCGGAGCTCGAGTACCGCATCGCGTGCGAGACGACCGGGGCGGTCCATCGAACACTTCCGATCCGCGACGCGCTGCGCGCACTGCGCGCCTTCTATCTCGCGCGGCTCGCGGAGGTCGACGATCCCGATCTCCTGGTCGAGGAGGACGAGCGTGTCGCCGCCGGCGCGCCGATCCGTGCCGCGCTCGCGGACGTCGAACGGCGGCTCGCGATCGCGCCGGTGGACGGCGGTGATGCGTAGACTTCGCGCGTGACGAGCGTTCGTCCGGATCTGGGGCTCCTGTGGCCCTCGTACACGCTGTTCCCGCTGGCCGGCCTCGCCGTGCTCGTCGGCGGGGTCGCCGGTCACGACGGCGTCATGATGGCCATCGGCATCGGTCTCCTCGCGCTGAACGCGCTCACCGTGCTCAACTACGCGTACTTCACCGAGCTTCGCATCGAGGGCGACGAGCTCGTCTACCGGACGCTCTTCGGAACGCATCGGGAGAGCGTCGCGATCGGCTCGCTGCAGCGCGTGGACGCGAAACGCTATCCGGGTGCGCATTCCGGCGTCTCGGCACCGCACTTCGTCGCGCGGGGCCGAGCTGCGACGGTCAAAGTCAACACAAAGTCCTACCGCCTTCGCGACTTCGCGCAGCTCATCGCGACCATGCGGATCGCGAACGCGCGGTTCGAGCTCGATCCCTTCTGGTCCAAGGTCGCGAGCGGCGAGGATGTGACGAAAGAGGTCGCCCTCACGCCGCGTTCGCGGTGGTGACTTAGCCCGCGAAGCCGAGCTGGCGGTGCTCGATGGCCGTGCACCGGTCCCACACGACCCGCATGCCCATCGATTCCGCGCGGCGGGCGGCGTCCTGATTGCCGAGCCCGAGCTGGAACCACAACGCGCTCATCCCGCTCGCGAGGGCGTCGTCCACGACATCGTCGAGAAACTCCCCCCGGCGGAAGACGTCGACGAGATCGATCTGTTCGGACGCAGGGATATCCACCAGCCGGTCGTACGAGCGTTCGCCTTCGATCGTCGCGCCGCGCAGCTGCGGGTTCACTGGGATGATGCGGTAGCCGTGGCGGCGAAGGTATGCGGACACGGAGTTGCTGGGCCGGTCGGGCTTGGCCGAGTAGCCGACCACCGCGATGGTCCGGGCGGACCGGAGGAGCGAGCGCGCGAGGTCGGGCTCATTCATTTTCGCACGTCCAGCGCGCCACGAACAGTCTTGTTCACCGCTCTGGCCGCAGGATAATCGTGGCGACATGCCACCTCGTGCACCCGTCGTCTGGACCACCACCGCGGTCCGCAGCGAGCGGTTCCGCCAGCGGATCGACGAGCGTCATCGCGAGCTCTCCGTGCAGGCGAAGGCCCGCGGGCGGGGCTACCGCCGCTCCCGCGCAGCTGCCGGAAGCGACGAGGCCATCCGGCTGCGGGCGGATTTCCTCGCGGCGCTCGGCCGGCTGACCACGTTCGAGACGGCCAGCGTCCGGCTCGCGCGATGCCGCTACGAAGCGCAGCTCACGGTGCACGCCGACGATCTCTCACGCGATTACTTCGAGCTCTGGCAGCTCATCGCGAGGCGGGGCAGCGAGCAGGCCGATCTCGATGCCCGCGGCGGCGAGCGGCTCGATTACTTCGCGACGCAGCTCGGCCGGCTCGAGGGACTCGCCGATGCGCTCATCCTCGCCGGACGGAACGTCCGGCTGTTCCCGTTGCCGCCGATGCCCTGGATGGTCGTCAACTAGCGCGCGGGTGGGGCCTGGAGGACTCGAACCTCCGACCCGCTGCGTGTAAAGCAGCCGCTCTGACCGCTGAGCTAAGGCCCCGGAAGAGAGGATATGTGGCGGCCGGCGGAACTTTCCGGCCGCCGTGCCGTTCCAGCGGTATGGGCTACCGGCTCGCATGCCTCGCCGCGCTCCTCCTGGTAGCAGCGGCGTGCGGCGACCTCGCGTCGGGCGTGGGCGCGCCGGGGACTCCGACGGCGGGGCCGCTCGCGTCGGCGACGTCGATCACGCCTGCCGCATCCGGCGCGCTGACGCTCGCGCAGCTGAAGTACCGGGTCGTCGATCGGTTCGGCCGGCTCTGGTACTGCGACCCCGACTTCTATCCCGTCGCCCGCGCCGATGAGGACTCGCTTGCCGAGTCGCGCTTCGCGGAGATCCAGAGTGACGCTGCGACGTTCGGCGCGATCCTCGCACACCTCGGCTACGCGCCGAGCAGCACCTACACCCACGCGCAGAAGCTCGCCATCTACACGGACTGGAAGATGCTCGGCGCGCTCCGGCTCGATCCGGCCGGCGCTGCCTATCACTTCACGGCGCGCTTCACCCCCGACGAGAAGACCGGGTCGCTCGTCGACGGCACGGTCGACGGCCGCGGCCAGATCTCGGTCATATCGCAGACGCCGAGCGGACCACCGCCGTGTCCGATCTGCCTCGCCCGCGGCACGCGCATCGCGACCCCGAATGGTCCGATCGCGGTCGAGGACCTGCGCGAAGGGATGGCCGTCTGGACCGCCGATGCGTCCGGCGCCCGGGTCGCGGCCGTCGTGCTCCTGAGCGGAAGCATGACCGCGCCGGCGGATCACGTGGTCGTGCACCTCGTGCTCGCTGACGGCCGTGAGCTCTTCGCATCGCCCGGACATCCACTCGGCGACGGACGGCGCCTCGGCTCGGTCACGTCCGGCGACGTGGTCGACGGCGCGGTCGTCGTACGGGCCGACCGGGTGCCCTATGGGTCGGGCACGACGTTCGATCTGCTGCCCTCCGGGCCCACCGGTCGCTATTGGGCTGAGGGAATACCGCTCGCCAGCACGCTCGGGCGATAGCGGTTGGTCGCTCGTCCTCTTTTACAGTTGCGTCGCCGCTTCCGCGTACACCGCGAGAAGGAGTGCCTGTTGCGCATCCTGGCCATCGAGGACGATCCCGACACCCGTGAGATGTACGCGCGCATGCTCAAGGACGAGGGGCATGACGCGGTCCTCGCGGCCGATGGCGTGGAGGGCCTTCTGCTCCTCGACCCAAAGCCGGACCTCGTCATTCTCGACCTGGCGCTCCCCGGGATGGACGGCTACGAGGTCCTGCGGACGATGAAGGCCGACCCGACCACCGACAGCATCCCCGTGCTCGTCGTATCGGCCAAGCGGTTCGAGGCGCCGGGCCAGCGGGGCGACGTCGTCGCCACGTTGCAAAAGCCGTTCGACCTCCCGTTACTGCCCGCGATGCTCGCGCTCGTCGGAGCTGACCGCCCGCTCAGCTAGCCGCTGACCGCGTGCGCGGCGCCGGCGAGCGCTAGCAGGGCGGTGAAGATCAGAAGCAGCGCCCCGATCGCGTCGGTCGCGCTCCACGGTGGTCTCGGCAGGCGGAGGCGCGCGTCGACCGTCCAGCCCTCGACCACGACCTCCCCGCCCAGGAACGCGAAGAACGCCAGCGCGAAGGCGAGCGCCGGCAACCCGAAGAAGACGACCAGCCCGAACGCGGGCTCGGGGCGACCAGCCTGTCCAAGGGCCGCGACCAACGCGTCGAGCGGCCGACCCACGCCCACGGCCTGCAGCGAGGCGCCGATCCAGAGCGCCGCCGCCGGCGCGGCAAGGAACGGGACCGGGACGAGGAGCCACGGCGACGCATCCCAACGCAGACGCACGTACCGATGATGGGGCACGGTGCGTGCTTCCACCCGAAGCATCAGCCGGCCACTCCGGAATCGCCAGCTCGCCGAGCTGCTCGCGCGCGCCGCCGAGGCGAGCGAGGGCAACAAACAACGTGCGTTCCGGCGAGCGGCCCGCCGGGCGTTGCTGTGGCCGATCGAAGCCGCCGACCTCGTCGCCGAAGGCCGATCTCTCACCGAGCTCGTCGCCGTCGGCCCGTTCGTCGGCCGGCAGATCCACGAGTGGCTCCGCGAGCCGCCCGCGGTTCCCGATGCGCCGCCGTCGCGGCGTGGCTTCATCAGCTACGCGGAGGCCAAAGAGGTCGTCGCGCAATATCCCGGGTGGGAGCACGGCCTTCGCGGCGATCTGCAGATGCACACGACCTACACCGACGGGGGCGGAACGATCGGCGACATGGTCGAGGCGGCCGAGCCGCTCGGCTACGAATACATCGCCCTCACCGACCACTCGCAGCAGCTGAAGATCGCCAAGGGCATGGACGAGGCGGGCTTCGCGGTCCAGGACCGGGAGATCGCGGCGACGAACGCCGTACTCGCGACCGCCGGGAAGCGGCTCCGCGTACTTCGCGGCATCGAGATGAACATCACGCCCGACGGTGCGGGGGACATGGACGAGCGGTTCCTCGCGGACCGCGACATCGTCCTTGGGGCGTTCCACGGCCAGCTCCGCAAGACCGAGGACCAGACCGAGCGGTATCTCAAGGCGCTCGCGAATCGCACGGTCGACGTGCACGCGCATCCGCGGGGCCGGATCTGGAACTTCCGGCTCGGTCTCATCGCGGACTGGCGGCGCGTCGTGGAACGCGCGACGGAGCTCGACAAGGCGCTGGAGATCGACGCGTACCCCGACCGGCAGGATCTCAATGTCGAGCTGCTCCGCCTCGCCGCGGAGACCGGCTGTCGCATCTCGATCGGCACCGACGCGCACACGCCGAGCGAGCTGTTCGTCGTCTGGATCGGCGTTGGCGCCGCCATCATGGCCGGCCTGCGGCGCGAGCAGATCCTCAACTACATGAGCGCGGACGAGCTGAAAGCCTGGGTCTCACGCCGCCGTGCCCGTGCGTGAGGGCGTGTGGAGGCATGAGCCGTCGGTCATGCCCGTTTTCGCGCCCTAGCAATGCGGCTCCGCAGGGCGCATCCTTAGGGTGGATTCGAGAGGAGACACCATGTCGCGACGCACCGGATCACGAGCCCGCCTGAAAGCCGCGCGAAGGCGCGCGAAGAACCCCGACGTGAAGAAGAAGAAGCCGACCGACCGCAGCGCAAGCCCATCCTTCGCGACGGCGCCCGCCCGCTAGGTCGCCTGCGCCCGCGCTCCCGCGGGTCGACTTTTACCTTCTGTTGACTGCAACGCGCACGTAACGTGCTGCGATCCGCCCTCCAGTGAAACGGTCGGTCGTTGGCCGGCCCGTCAACGGAGGAACAGATGCGGGTTCTGCTCGTGCTCGGTGTCGCGTTCGCCCTGTCGCTGTCGACCGTGGCGCTCATGCCGCCGGCGCGGGTCGCCGCGGCCGCCGGAACGTACTGGTTCCACGGCCAACCGACCGACCAGGCGGACAAGGCGAACGGCGTCGCGAACGCGACGTTCAGCACGACGGCCCCGACCGGGGTGGCCCCGGTGGTCCAGACGACGACCGGGGTCGCGAACCAGGACTTCGCCGCCAATCCCCTGACCGCCTACTGGCACGGCGCGTATCCGGCCGGGACGCTCACCGGTCAGCTCACGTTCGATTGGTGGTGGACCGCGGCTGCGGCCACGACCGTGTCGGTGACCGCGTTCGCCGACCCGGACTACACGGCTAATACCGGGACGGTCATCGGCCGCGGCGTCGTCCAGCTCTCGCAGGCGGCGACGCCGACCGAGATGCATGGGGCGATCTTCGTCAACGGCGCCGTGCGCCAGGAGCTCCTGATCCAGGTCGCGGCGACGTCGATCATCACCGGCAACGGGATCCAGGCCCTGTACGACTCGACCGCGACGCCGTCGAACTTCAGCTTCGTGAGCGGGCCGCTCCCGGTGACCCCGGTGGTCACGTTCGATACCACGACGACGTTGGCGTTCGCCCCGTCCACCACCGTGTCGGCGACGTTCTTCGGCGCGGAGCCGCAGACGACCCTCGAGCGCCCGGTCGCCGGATCGCAGAGCGGGCGGATCGATCCGAACCGGATCTTCGTCGACTGGCCGCTCAGCTCGCGGACCGGCATCGGCCAGCTGTCGCGCTCGCTCGATGGTGGCGACTCGTTCCGCTTGCTGTATGACCGGACCTGCGCGGAGCGGAGCCGTCCGAATTGCCTCACCGAGGGTGGCGGTGACACCGAAGACGAGGTGAACCTCATCAACGGCGACCTGCTGTTCGCCGATCAGGAAGTGGTCGCGAACGAGGCGCTGGCCTCGTCCAGCGATCACGGCGACACGTTCCCCGCGGCGCGGCAATTCGCCGTGTCGAACACCGGGACCGCCGTCGACCGGCAGTGGCTCGCGTGGGTCGATCCAAGCCTCGTCTCGGTCGCCGGGCAGCCGATCGAAGCGTTCTTCTCGTATCACGTACCCGCGCTCGCCGTGCACGTGATGGCGGTCACCACATCGGGCACCCCGATCTTCCAGCCTGTCCCGCAGCTCGTCGACGTCAGTCAGTCCGGCAACCTCCGCGTGGACAGCTCGAGCGGGCCGGGCCGCGGCTGGATCTATCTCCCGTACCGGAACGGTGGCGGCTACCAGGTCGCGACCGCACCGGCGACCGGCTACGCGAGCGCGAGCTCATGGCAGGTGACCCAGATCACGACCGACCAGCCGGCGATCTTCCCGTGGCTCAACCTCGACGCGCGCGGGAACGCTTACGCCGTGTGGGTGGCGAACGGCATCGTCTACCTATCGGAATCACCGATCGACGACTCGCGGAACAACCCTGCGACCGGACGCCCGGGTAGCTACTGGACGCCGCAGATCCGGGTCACCCCGCCGCAGGTCACCAGCGCGGTCTTGCCGGAGGTGACCGGCGGTGACGCGGGTCGCATCGCGATCGCGTACATGGGCAGCGAGGACTGCTCGGGCGTCTCCGACGGCTGCCCCAACGAGGCGCACTGGAACACCTACGTATCCGTCCTCACCGATGCGCTTTCGATCGCGCGCGGTGGTCCGACGGCGATCCTCGCGGGCACGGTCAATCACCGGATCGATCACCGCGGCCAGGTCTGCACCTCTGGGACGACGTGCACCGGCGACCGTTCGCTCCTCGACATGATGGATCTCGGATACGACCAGGCCGGTCGCATCGGCGTGGTGTTCATGGACAACAACAACGGTCTCGCGGCCGAGCCTCGCACGAACTCCGCGAAGGCCGGCCCGTTCACGCAATTCGCGAAGGAGGTCGCCGGGCCGTCGCTCCTCGCGCCGACGGGGACCGGCACG
>DATJHW010000113.1:0-9473 GCA_035493615.1 Saccharimonadales bacterium (SeqCode)
CGAGACCCTCGCCCTGATCGAGGACCGTTGCGATGCGGCCGCCGATGCGCTCATGCGCGAGCTCCGCGCGCGCGCAGCCGCGCCCGCGATCAGCGCGCTGCGCGATCGCGCGGAGGCGATCCGGACCGAGCACCTCGAGCGCGCGCTCGCGCGCCTCCAGCACCTGCCGGAGCGGGACCGGCGGGTCGTCGAGTCGCTGTCGGAGTCGCTCGCGCACGCCCTCATCCACGAGCCGACCGTCCGGCTGCGGGAGTCCCCCGAGCGCGAGGCGAGCGCGCGGGACCTGTTCTCGCTGTGAGCCGAACGCTGATGCTCGGCACGCGCGGCAGCGCGCTGGCGCTCGCGCAAACGCGCATCGTCGCCGACGCGCTCGGCACGAGCGTCGAGACGCGGGTCATCCGCACCACCGGCGACGTATCGTCGCGACCCCTGCAGGAGCTCGGCGACGGCGTTTTCGTGACGGCGATCGAGGACGCGCTCCGGAGCGGCCAGATCGACGCCGCGGTCCACTCGCTGAAGGACCTGCCGACCGGCGACCGTCCGGGGCTCGTCATCGCGGCGATCCTGCCGCGCGAGGACCCGCGCGACGTGCTCGTCACATCCGCGCGCGGCGGCCTCGCGACGCTCCCGCGCGGCGCGCGGGTCGGCACGTCGAGCCCGCGACGCGATGCCGCGTTGCGGCTCCTCCGTCCCGACATCACGACCGTGCCCATCCGCGGAAACGTTGAGACGCGCCTGGCGAAGGTGGCAAGCTGCGAGTACGACGCCACCGTCCTCGCGCTCGCGGGCCTGCTCCGTCTCGGCGTGGCCGTCGGTGAGGACGAGATCCTGCGGCCCGACCAGATGCTGCCCGCGCCCGGCCAGGGGGCGATCGCGGTGCAGTGCCGCGCGAACGACCCGGTCACCCGGGATCGGCTCGCGACGATCGACGACGCATCGACGCGCGCCGCCACCGACGCGGAGCGCGAGCTGCTCCGGCTCATGGGCGGCAGCTGCGAGCTGGCGCTCGGGGCGCTCGCGGTGCGATCCGGGGACGACGTCGTGCTGGACGCGTGCATCGATGGCCGGTGGGCGCGCGTGCGGGGACGCGACCCGATCGCGGCCGCTCGGAACGCCGCCGCCGAGCTCGGAGCGCTCGATGCGGTCTGAACCGGTCGTCATCCTCACCCGCCCGCATGGCGAGAACGCGCGGCTCGCCGAGCGGCTCACCGCGCTCGGGATCGCCGTCCGCGAGATCCCGTGCGTCGAGGTGCGCCCGCTCGCGGATCCCGCACCGCTCCGCGAGGCGGTCCGAACACTGACCCGCGACGACGTGCTCGTCATCACGAGCCGATCCGGCGCGCGCGCGGTCCGCGAGGCCCTCGGCGACGCGCCGCGCGAGACGCCCGTGGCCGCCGTCGGCGCCGCGACCGCCGACGCGTGCCGCGCCGCTGGTCTGCGGGTCACGTTCACCCCGTCGACGCCGAGCGGGGCGGCGCTGGCGGCCGAGCTGCCGCTGCCACGCGGCCGGATCCTCCTCGCACGCTCGGACCGTGCGGCCGACGAGCCCGCGAAGATCCTCGCGCGCCGCGGCGCGCTCGTGGGTGAGGTAGTTGCGTACCGGACGGTGCCGATCGCGCCGCGCGAGCCCGTCGCTGCGGGCGCGGTCGTCGTGTTCGCGTCGCCATCTGCCGTCGACGGATTCGCGCTCGCATCGTCGGCGCCGGCCGCCGCGGTCGCGGTCGGAACGTCCGCGGCCGCGCGCGTTCGCGCGGTGCTCGGGATCGAGCCGCGCGTGTCGGGTCCTGGCGACGACGAGATCGTCGGCGCCGTGCGCGAGACCGTGCGGGAGTCGGATGCGATCGCCGGTCGCTGACCCGACCGTCTTCGACCGGCACCGCAGGCTGCGGCGCGGCACCGCGCTGCGGTCGCTCGTGCGCGAGCACCGGATCGATCCGCGATCGCTCGTGCTGCCGGTGTTCGTCGACGCGCGCATCACGGAGCCCGAGCCGATCGCGTCGCTGCCCGGCCACTCGCGCTGGCCGGCGCGCGACACGGTCGCGCTCGCCGAGCGTGCCGCGGCCGCGGGGATCGGCGGGCTGCTCCTTTTCGGCCTCCCCGACCGCAAGGACGAGGACGGCAGCGGCGCGCGCGATCCGCTCGGTCCGGTCCCCGACGCGCTGCGGCGCATCCGCGCGAGCGGCGCGGAGCTCGCGCTGATCGCCGACGTCTGCCTCTGCGAGTACACGAGCCACGGCCACTGCGGGGTCCTCGCACCGGGCGGCGGCGTTGACAACGACGCGACGCTGCCGCTGCTCGCGGAGGCCGCGCTCGCGTACGCGGAGGCGGGTGCCGACATCGTCGCGCCGTCGGACATGATGGATGGCCGCGTCGCCGCGATCCGCTCGACGCTCGATCGCCGCGGCCGCGAAGCCACCGCGATCCTCGCGTACTCGGCGAAGTACGCGTCGGCGTTCTACGGCCCGTTCCGCGAGGCGGCCGAGTGCGCGCCGCGCGACGGCGACCGAAGCGATTACCAGATGGACCCGCCGAACGGCCGCGAGGCGCTCGCGGAGATGGCGAGCGACCTCGACGAAGGCGCCGACCTGCTCATGGTCAAGCCCGCCGGCCCCTACCTCGACGTGCTCGCGCGGGCGCGCGAGCGCTTCGACGTCCCGCTCGCGGCCTACCAGGTGAGCGGCGAGTACGCGGCGATCTGCGCCGCGGCCGAGCGCGGCTGGATCGATCGCGACCGCGCGGCGCGCGAGGCGCTCGTGGGCATCGTCCGTGCGGGCGCCGACATCGTGATCACGTACTTCGCGCTCGAGGCCGCGGCATGGTGATGACAGCGGGCGCGAACCAGGCGCTGCTGCGCCGCGCCGAGGCGGTGATGCCGGGCGGCGTCTCGAGCCCGGTGCGCGCGTATCGCGCGGTGGGCGGCGAGCCGCCGTTCATCGTGCGCGGATCGGGATCGCGGGTGTGGGACGCGGACGGGCGCGAGTACATCGACCTCGTGTGCTCGTGGGGTCCGCTCATCCTCGGTCACGCGCATCCGGACGTCGTGCGCGCGATCGCGGAGCAGGCGCCGCTCGGGACGTCGTACGGCGCGCCGACGCCGCTCGAGGTCGAGCTCGCGGAGACCATCGTGGCCGCGTATCCCGCCGTGGAGATGCTCCGGTTCGTCTCGTCGGGCACGGAGGCGGCGATGAGCGCGCTCCGCGTCGCTCGCGCCGCCACCGGCCGCTCGCACGTCGTGAAGTTCGCGGGCGGCTACCACGGGCATAGCGACGGACTGCTCGCGCGCGCGGGTTCGGGCGTCGCGACGCTCGGCCTCCCCGACTCGGCCGGCGTCAGCGCCGCGACCGCGGCCGACACGATCGTCGTCGAGTACAACGACCTCGCCGCCTGCGAGCGCGCGATCGACCCGAGCGTCGCCGCCGTCATCGTCGAGCCGTACGCCGGGAACATGGGCTGCGTGCCGCCCGCACCCGGCTTTCTCGCCGGCCTGCGGGCCCTCTGCGATCGGACCGGCACGCTGCTCGTCTTCGACGAGGTCATCACCGGCTTTCGGGTCGCCCGTGGCGGTGCTCTGGAGCGAACGGGCGTCCGTCCGGATCTCGCCTGCTTCGGAAAGGTGATCGGCGGCGGGCTCCCGGTCGGTGCGTACGGCGGCTCGCGCGCGCTCATGTCGTACGTGGCGCCGCTCGGGCCCGCGTACCAGGCCGGCACGCTCTCCGGCAATCCGCTCGCGATGGCCGCGGGCCTCGCGACCCTCGCCCATCTCGACGCCGATGCGTACGCGCGGCTCGAGGCGCAGGGCGCGCGGCTCGGCGCGCGGCTCGAGGCCGGCGCGACACGTGCCGGCGTCGATGCCCGGGTCCAGCGCGTCGGCTCGCTGCTGACGCTCTTCTTCACCGACGGGCCGATCGCGAGCGAGCGGGACACCGCGCGGGTCGATCGTGAGCGGTTTGCGCGGTTCCATCGGGGCATGCGCGATTGCGGCGTCCTCCTCCCGCCCTCGCAGCTCGAATGCGCGTTCCTGTCACTGGCCCACGACAACGCGGATATCGACGCGATCGGCGATGCCGCCGATCGGGTCTTTCGGGAGATGGCCGGGTGAACGAGCTGTTCCGCTACCTGACGATCGCCGTGTCGCCCGAATGGCGGCGCCGGACCGGCACCGAGCGCGAGCGCGACAAGCGCGAGTTCGCGGACGCGGTCGCGGCTTGCGGCGTCCCGGCGCACGCGTATTCGCTCGTCGGGACGCGTTCGGACGCGGATGTGCTGCTCTGGCTCGTCGCGGACGACGCCACCGGGCTGCGGACCGCGGAGAGTCGGCTCGCGGCGACGACGCTCTGGGCGTGGAGCACTCGGCCGTACGCGTACCTCGCGGCGCGGCGGAAGTCGAAGTACCTCGGCGAGCACGAGCCGGCCGCGACCGAGCATCGCGCGCCTGCCGGCCCGGTGGGCGACAAGCCCTACGTCGTCGTGTACCCGTTGACGAAGAAGCGCGCCTGGTACGCGCTCCCGCTCGCCGAGCGCACCCGGATCATGGCCGGCCACTTCGCGGTCGGCCACAAGTATCCCGACGTGCGGATCCACACCGGCTACAGCTTCGGCATCGACGACAACGAGTTCGTCGTCGCGTTCGAGGCCCCGGACCCGCGCGACTTCCTGGCACTCGTCGCGGACCTGCGGGAGACCGAGTCGTCGGCCTACACGGAGCGCGAGACGCCGATCTTCGTCGGCGCGGCGATGCCGGTGGCCGAGGCGCTCGATCTCATCGACGGTACCTGCGCCCGAGTGCCCGCGTGATCGCGCCGCTGCTCGTGCGCGCCGCGCGGCGCGAGCGGGTCGAGCGGACTCCGGTGTGGTTCATGCGCCAGGCCGGCCGCTGCCTCGAGGAGTACCGCGCACTGCGCGAGAGGTACGGGATCCTCGAGATGGCTCGCACGCCGGAGCTGTGCGCGCGAGTGACCGCGATGCCCGTCGATCGGCTCGGTGTCGATGCGGCGGTGCTGTACGCGGACATCATGCTTCCACTCGACGGCATGGGGGTGCCGTTCCGCATCGAGCCCGAGGTCGGGCCGATCGTCGACTCCCCCGTGCGCACGCCCACCGATGTCGCCGGACTGCGGGTCGTGGCCGCGGAGGAGGCGACGCCGTACCTGTTCGAGACGATCCGCGCGCTCCGCCGTGATCTCGCGCCCGAGATCGCGCTCGTCGGCTTCGCCGGCGCGCCGTTCACGCTCGCGTCCTACCTGATCGAGGGCCGCCCGAGCCGCGACCTCGCGCGGACGAAGGCGATGCTGTTCGGCGAGCCGGAGCTGTGGTCCAGGCTCATGGACACGCTCGTCGAGGTCCTCTCGCGCTATCTCCGGGCGCAGGTCGCGGCCGGTGCCGACGTCATCCAGCTGTTCGACTCGTGGGCCGGCGCGCTCGCGCCCGACGACTACGCGCGCGCGGTCCTGCCGTACAGCGAGCGGATCTTCACCGCGCTCGATGGCCTCGGCGTGCCGCGGATCCATTTCGCCACGGGCAATCCCCTCCTGCTCCCGGCGATGGCCCGCGCCGGCGCGGAGGCCGTGAGCGTCGACTGGCGCGTGCCGCTGGACGAGGCGGCGATCCTCATCGGCCCCGAGCGCGCGATCCAGGGCAACCTCGATCCGGGGATCTGCCTCGCGCCGTTCGAGGTCGTCGCCGCTGGCGCTCGTGACGTGCTTCGCCGCGCCGCCGGGCGGCCGGGCCACATCTTCAACCTCGGGCACGGTGTCCTGCCCGAGACCGAGGCGGACACGCTCGCGCGGCTCGCCGCCCTCGTGCGCGAAGAGACCGCGCTGGTGGCCGCGTGACAACCGGCGTCCTGCTCATGACCTATGGCGCACCGCGCGATGACGCGGACCTGCCGGGTTATCTCGCGCGCGTGCGCGGTGGCCGCGTGCCGGACGACGCGCTCGTCGCCGAGATGCGCCGGCGCTACGCCCGGATCGGGGGCTCGCCGCTCATCCGCATCACCGAGGCGCAGGCCGCCGCGCTCGAGGCGGAGCTCGGAGCGGGCTATCGGGTGCGTGCCGGGATGCGCTACTCGGAGCCGACGATCGCGGATCGCGCGAACGAGCTCGCCGGCGCGGACGCGGTGGTCGGGATCGTGATGTCACCGCAGTGGTCACCCACGCTCATGCGCGGGTACGCCGACGCGCTCCGATCCGCCGTGTCGGGCGCGACGCAGGTCGCCGGAGCGTGGCACCTCGAGCCGGGGTTCGTCGCTGCGCTCGCCGCGCAGGTGCGGGCCGCATGGTCGCGGTTCGGCCGGCCGCACGTCCTGTTCACCGCGCACAGCCTGCCGAAGCGCGTCTTCGAGGCCGAGCCCGATTACGTCGCGCAGCTCCGCGAGACCGGCACCGCGATCGCGAACGCAGCCGGACTCGGCCGCGACGAGTGGACCTGGGCGTACCAGAGCGCGGGTCACACCCAGGAGGAATGGCTGCGGCCCGACCTGAAGGAGCTCTTCCCTGCGCTCGCGGCGAGTGGGCATCGCGACGTGCTCGTCGCGCCGGTGCAGTTCCTCGCCGATCACCTCGAGGTGCTGTACGACCTGGACGTCGCCGCGGCCGCCGAGGCCGATGCGGCCGGCATCCACTACCACCGCGTCCCGATGCCGAACTGCGATCCGGCGTTCATCGCGGCGCTCGCCGCGATCGCGCGCCGCGAGGCCGCGGAGCTCAGCCCCGCCGGTTAGCGAGCTCCACCGTCCAGCGCCACTCGCTGCCGTCCGGCGCGTTCCACCAGCTCTTGAGGATCCCGGCCTCGCCGCCGGGCAGGATGACGACGGCGCCGAGGTCGGCGTCCGTCGGCCAGCGGTCATCGCGGACGACCGCGTCGCCGCGCCGGGCGAGGCGCGTCATCGGCACGTATGGCCCGACCCGCGCGAGCGGCTCGCCGCGCGCGATGACGCGGTCGTCACCCTCGCGCACGGTCACCGCGAGCACGGGCGGCGCGGCGTGGACCCACACGACGTCGGCGGGCGCGATGCGCGCGCGAGCGAGCGGGAGGCCGGTCGCGGCGGCCTCGGGGTAGTAGAGCTCCCAGGTGTGGTTCACGGTCGCGGCGGCTCGTACGCGCGCCACGCCTCGAGGCCGTATGCCGCCGAAGGCCACGCGATCTCCTCGAGCGGCGGCAGCTCCGCCTTCGTGAAGAACTTCGCCTCCGAGGCCTCGTCGGGTGCCACCTGCAGCCGGCCGCCGGTGATGTGCGCGCGGTAGATCACCACGAGGATCGGGAACCCCGGCCGCATCCACGTCGCAAGAAGCCCGTCGAGCGCGACATCGAAGCCGGTCTCCTCCTTCGTCTCGCGCATCGCGGCCTGCTCGGGAGTCTCATCGTTCTCGACGAGCCCGCCGGGGAGAGCCCAATGCCCGTCGCGCGGTCCGTAGTTGAGGCGCACGAGGAGCACCGCGCCGTCCTGCTCGACGATCGCGTTCGAGCCGATCTGCACGTGCATGAAGTCCGCGAAGCCGCAGACCGTGCACGTCGGCCGGTCGCGGCCATCGATGCGCGTGGGGACGAGCTTCGTGCCGTCACGCGGGCAGAACGCGAACGTGCTCGCCGGCACTCAGGCCTTCGCCAGACGGTCCTTCAGGTAATCGATCGACGTGACCGGCGACGGGTCGGCGCCGTTCAGCAGTGACACGTAGAAGGAGACGTAGTCCGTGAAGTAGGTCATCTGCAGGACCTCGGACAGCAGCGAGCCGCCGTCGAACTGCAGGTCCTTGTGTGGGATCTGCGAACGGTCGAGCAGCTCCTTGGTCACGTCGAACCGCAGCTTGTGGCGCGGGTTGTCGCGCTTGCTGCGGAGCAGGAGGACCACCTGCGCGTCGCGCGCGATCGGCGGGTGCGGGAAGCCCACGACGGCGTTGTGGTTCAGCTCGCTCATCACGTCGTAGTGCGCCCAGTTCTTCGCGTTCTCGTTCCACTGGTCCTTCACGCGGCGGGCCATGACGCCCATGACGCCGGCGCCGTAGATGACCGGGATCTTGCCGGCGAGCTCGATCGCCATCTTCTTCGCGTCGTTCGTGCGTGCACCCTCGTGGACCCGCTCCTCGAGCTTCGCGACATCCGCGAGCGCTGCTTCGATCTCGTTGCCCACGTCGCGCGCGAGGCCGAGCTTCGTGAGAACGCCCATGACGAGCGTGAGCGAGTACCCGAGGGCCGCGCGCGGCTGCGCGTGGTAGCCGAACGTGATGAGGGGGAGGCGGAGAGTCTTCGCTTCATCGGCGAGCCTGCCGCCGGTGGTGATCGCGAGGATCTTCGCGCCGCGCTTCTTCGCTTCATCGAAGCCCGAGAGCGTCTCCTCGGTGTTGCCCGAGAACGACGACGCGATGACCAGCGAATCGCGGCCGACGTAACCCGGGACCCCGTAGTCGCGGTGCACGTTGAGTGGCACCTTGAGCTCGTCCCCGAGCAGGGCGCCGGCGAACTCGCCGCCGATCGCGGATCCACCCATCCCGAGGACCGTGATGTTGCGTACGTCGCCGTAGGCCGGCGGAAGCGTCGCGGCACTCACGATCTTCCAGGCGTCTTTGATCTGGAGCGGCAGGTCCTTGATCTTCGTGAGCATGTCGCCGGGATCGGCCTTCTTGATCGCCTCGACCGATTCGATCACCGAACTGTCCATCACTACTTGGCCTCCCGCACCATCGTCTCGCCCGCGTCGAGCAGCGGCGCGAGCTCGTCCTGCGACCTGGTCTCCGCGTAGACGCGCACGAGCGGCTCGGTCCCCGAAAGCCGCAGCAGCAGCCACGAGCCGTCGTCGAGGAAGAACTTCGTGCCGTCCTTCGTATCCAGCTGCACGATCTTCGCGACGGCGCGGCCGGCGAGGCTCGTCGGATGCTCGCGATCGAGCGTCTCCATGACCCGCGTCTTCACGCCGCCATACGCGGCAGCGTCGAAGTGGAGATCCCGGCGGAGATAGAACGACGGGCCGACCATCGCCATGAGCTCGGCGATGAGCTGCGATGGCGTCTTCTTCGTCTTCAGCATGAAGTCGAGGATGAAGAGATCGGCCACGATGCCGTCGCGCTCCGGCAGGTGCATCGCGAAGCCGTAGCCACCCGACTCCTCGCCGCCGAACATCGCGCCGGTCTCCTGCATCTTCGGCCCGATGTACTTGAACCCGACGGGCACCTCGTAGACCTTCACGCCGAACTTCTCGCCAAGGCGGTCGGCCATCGAGGTCATGTTCACGGTCTTCACGACCGGCTGCTTCAGCCCACGGATCGTGATGAGGTACCACATGAGGAGGGCATAGAGCGTGAGCGTCGTGACGAACTTCCCGTTCTCGTCCCCGAGGCCGGCGCGGTCGGCGTCGCCGTCGACGGCGAGCCCGACGTTCGCCTTCTCCTGCGGGATCCGCGCGAGGAACTCATTGATGTTCGGCGGGATCGGCTCGGGGTTCACGCCGCCGAAGAACGGGTTGCGCTCGCCGTGCAGCTCGA
>DATJHW010000114.1:0-3709 GCA_035493615.1 Saccharimonadales bacterium (SeqCode)
GCGCAGCTCACGACCCAGCGCACGCCGTGGCAGTCGGTCCAGCTCGCCCGCGAGCTGAAACGGCCGCACTCGATCGAGGTCATCGACGGACTGTACGAGAAGTTCCAGGAGCTCCACGGCGACCGCGGCTACCGCGACGACCCCGCGGTCGTCGGCGGGATCGCCGAGCTCGACGGCGTCGGCCCGCTCGTCGTCGTCGCGCAGCAGCGGGGCGCAACCACCGAGGAGAACATCGCCCGGAGCTTCGGGATGCCGTACCCCGAGGGCTACCGGAAGGCGATCCGCCTGTACCGGATGGCCGAGAAGTTCCATCTGCCGCTCGTCACCTTGGTGGATACGCCCGGCGCATATCCCGGCCCGGAAGCCGAGGAGCGCGGCCAGGCCGAGGCCATCGCGAAGTCGATCCTCATGATGACCGGCCTCCAGACGCCGATCGTCGCGATCATCATCGGCGAGGGCGGCTCCGGTGGCGCGCTGGCACTCGCGGTCGGCGACGTGGTGCTCGCGCTGCAGAACGCGATCTACTCGGTCATCTCACCCGAGGGCGCGGCCGCGATCCTCTGGCGCAGCGCGACGGAGGCCGAGAAGGCCGCGAACGCGCTGAAGCTCGCCGCGAGCGATCTGTTGAAGCTGGGCATCGTCGACGGCCTCATCCCCGAGCCGGCCGGCGGCGCGCACACCGATCCGCAGGCCACGATCGCCGCGATCAAGTCCGCGCTCATCGTCCAGCTCGACCGGCTCGGCCGCGTGCCGATCGCCGACCTGCTTTCCGCGCGCTACGAGCGCTACCGGCACATCGGCACGGTCATCGAGCCGACGCCCGATGCTGCGCCGGTCAAGAGGGCCGAGCCATTCTGGAAGCGGATGATCCGGCCGACGTGAGCGACGACAAGGACGAGGTGCTCGCGCTGCTCGACGATCTGCTCCGCCTCGCCGAGGGCTCGGGCGCGACCGCGATCGAGGTCGAGGCCGACGGGATGGCTGCCGCGATCGTGCGGATGCCATCAGCGACGCCCGCGCTCGCCTCCATCGAGGGGCGCGCCGCAGCCGCCGCGCCGAAGGTCGCCGAGCCGTCGCGTGTGCACTCGTCCGGCGTCGGGATCTTCAGCGCGTCGAAGGACTGGACTGCAGGCGACGCCGTGAAGAAGGGGACCGTACTCGGCGCAGTCCAGTCGCTCGGCGCGATGACTGACGTGGTCGCCCCGATCGACGGCGTGCTGCGCGATGTTCTCGTCGCCGGCGGCGCGCCGGTGGAGTACGGCCAGGCGCTATTCGCGATCGAGAAGCGGTAGGCCGGTCCGCCCCGCCCGATGCATGCGAGCCTCGGCGCCTACGGGGCGTCGGCGCCGCGGCGTTCCTAGACTCCCGCGGTGCCGTCAAAGATCGCGTGGCTCTTTCCGGGTCAAGGCTCACAGAGCGTCGGGATGGGGAAAGCATTGGCCGGATCCTTCGCCGATGCGGCGCGTAGCTTCGAAGAGGCCGCCAACGTCCTTGGCTTCGACCTAACGGCACTCTGCTGGGACGGACCGGCGTCGGAGCTCGAGCGAACCGCGAACGCTCAGCCGGCGATTCTCGCGACGTCGATCGCGGCGCTCCGCGCCGCGCAAGCCGCGGGACCGATCAGCGACGATCCGATCCTGCTCGGCCATTCGCTCGGTGAGTTCACGGCGCTCGTCGCGGGCGGCGCGCTCGCCTTCGGTGACGCCCTTCGGCTCGTGCGCAAGCGCGGCGAGCTCATGCAGGCCGCCGACGCATCGGGCGGCATGGCGGCGGTCCTCGGCCTTGACGCCGGTGCCGTCACGAAGGCGATCGATGGCACCGGCATCGTCGTCGCGAACGACAACGCGCCCGGACAGGTCGTGGTCACCGGACCGCTCGCGGCGATGCCGACAGCGACCGAGGCGCTCAAAGCCGCGGGCGCGAAGCGCGTCATTCCGTTGAAGGTGTCGGGTGCGTTCCACTCACCCGCGATGAAAGCGGTCGCGCCGCAGCTCGCCGAGGCGATCCGGGCCACGCCATTCCATCCGCTCAAGTACCCGGTGATCGCAAATGTGGATGCGCAGGTCCACACGAATTCGAGCGATTTCGTGACATTGCTCGAAAAACAGGTCCACTCTCCCGTACAGTGGGTCGCCTCAGTGAGGCGCGCCGCTGGGGAGGGCGCGACGACGTTCATCGAGTTCGGCGCGGGCAACGTGCTCACCGGGCTCGTGAAGCGGATCCTCCCCGACGCGCGGACGGCGAACGTGTCGGATCCCGCGACGTTGAAGGAGGCACTCGATCTCGTTCGACAAGATCCTCATCGCGAACCGGGGTGAGATCGCGCTGCGCGTCATCCGCGCGTGCCGCGAGCTCGGGATCCAGAGCGTCGTCGTGTACAGCGAGGCCGACGTGCACAGCCTCCCGGTCCACTCAGCCGACGAGGCTATCTGCATCGGCCCGGCGAACTCGCGCGACTCCTATCTGAACATCCCCGCGATCATCTCGGCGGCGCTCATCAGTGGCGCGCAGGCGATCCACCCGGGCTACGGGTTCCTCTCCGAGAACGCGGACTTCTCCGAGGTCTGCAAGGAGCACGGCCTGGTGTTCATCGGCCCGCCGCCGGAAGTGCTCGCTCGGTTCCACGACAAGTCCGCGACGCGTGCGGCCATGAAACGCGCCGGCCTCCCGGTCATCCCCGGCTCCGACGGTCCGGTGAAGACGTCGTCGGAGGCGCTGCGCATCGCTGAGCAGATCGGGTACCCCGTCATGCTGAAAGCGCGATCGGGTGGCGGTGGTCGCGGGATGCGCAAGGCCGAGTCGGCCAAGGATCTCCAGCGGCTCTGGGAGCAGGCCCGCAGCGAAGCGAAGGCGAGCTTCGGCGACGAGGGCCTGTACCTCGAACGCAATCTCGAGGGCGTGCGCCACATCGAGGCGCAGATCCTGGTCGACGATCGCGGCGAAGCGATCTTCGTCGGCGAGCGCGAGTGCTCGATCCAGCGGCGCAACCAGAAGATGCTCGAAGAGGCGCCGTCCATCTCGATCAACGAGGAGCTCCGCCGGCGCATCAAGACCTACTCGGTCGACGCGGCGAAACGGTTCGGGTATCGGGGCGTCGGCACGTTCGAGTTCCTCGTCGACTCGGCCGGCAACCCGTACTTCATCGAGGTGAACGCCCGCATCCAGGTGGAGCACACGGTCACGGAGGCGGTCACCGGCATCGACCTCGTGAAGGAGCAGATCGCGCTCGCGACCGGCGCGCCGCTCAGCTTCTCCGACGAGCAGATCTGGGTGAACGGCCACGCGATCGAGTGCCGGATCAACGCCGAGGATGCCGACAACAGCTTCACGCCCTCGACCGGCACGCTCACGACGTGGCTCCCGCCGGCCGGGCCGGGCATCCGCCTCGACTCGCACTGCTTCCAGGGCTACGAGGTCCCGCCGTTCTACGACTCGCTGCTCGCGAAGGTCATCGCGTGGGGGAGGGACCGCACCGAGGCCGTCGCGCGGATGCAGCGCGCGCTCGACGAGTTCACCGTCGTCGGCGTGACGACGAACATCGACGCGCACAAGAAGATCCTCGCCTCCGAGGCGTTCAAGGCCGGCCAGGTGACGACGCACCTCATCGACACGGTCGGCATCGAAGCGCTCAGCGCTTGAGCGTCGTCCTCGACCGGAAGGGCATCGAGGCCCTCATCCCGCACCGCGATCCGTTCCTGCTCATCGATCG
>DATJHW010000115.1:0-10134 GCA_035493615.1 Saccharimonadales bacterium (SeqCode)
CGCCGGCCGAGGACCGCGAAGGCCCCGCCGATCAGCACGTACACGACCACTCCGCGGGCGATGAGCACGAAGAGCACGCCCCAGGCGATCGGTGCGAGCGCGTCCAACGCTCCCGAGCGGCCGATCGCGAGGCCGACCGCAAGGAAGATCAGGGCCGTCAGCACGGCGGCCAGTGGCTCCCAGACCGCGTCGAATGCGCGCTCGGTCGCCTCGGTGAGCCCGATGTGCCGCCCATGGTTGCCGAGGACGATCCCCGCCGTGACGCTCCCCAGGACGCCGGAAAGGCCGAGCGTCGCGGCCACGAGATACGTGCCGTACGCGCAGATGAGCGTGAGCGCGACCGCGAGTCCGCGGCCGGGCGCATGCACGACGCCGAGCGACGCGGCGAAGCCGGCAGCGGCGCCCAGAGCGACGCTTCCCGCGATCGTCCAGACGAACAGCCACACCGCCTCCGCGGGTGCGATGTCGCGGCTCACGACCGCGATCGCGATGGCGAAGAGGACAAGTCCGGTGCCGTCGTTCAGCAGGCTCTCCGCGTCGACGATCGCGATCAGCCGGCGCGGGGCCCGGAGCCGGGTGAACGTCGCGATGACCGCCGCCGGGTCGGTCGCCGAGACCATGGCGCCGACGACGAACGCCAGCTCAGGACGAAGGCCGGTGGCCGCCCACAGGCCGACGGCGACGATCGCGGCCGAGATGACGACCCCGGGGACGGCGAGGAAGGCGATCGAACCATAGGACCGGGCCAGGTCCTCCCAACGGAGGCGGTACGCGCCCTCGAACACCAGACCGGGGAGCAGCGCGAGCAGCACGAGCTCGGGCGTCACGAGGATCCGGAGCGACGGCACCACGAGGGACAGCGCGACCCCGGCCACCATGGAGACGGTCGGTCCGGGCCAGCCCGACCGGCGGACAGCGCTGGTCAGACCATCCATCGGGACAATCATGCGGTCCGGCGCGCGAGGTCCTACCATCGCCAGCGGTCGCGCCGACATCACGAGGGGCGCGAACGACCGAGGGAGGGGTTCCGCGCCCATGAAACGAATCCTCGCGTTCTCCGTGCTCGCGGCCACGATCGTGGCCTCCTGCGCCACCACCGGGAACAACACGAGCTCGGCGTCACCGAGCGGCAGCGGCACCGCGACCGGTCAGCATCCGAAGATCGGCCTCGTCACCGACGTCGGCGGTCTGAACGACAAGAGCTTCAACTCGCTGGCCGACAAGGGCCGTCAGCAGGCTCAGGCGCAGCTCGACGTCGACACGTCGGTCACGGAGTCCAAGCAGCAGGCCGATTACGTCCCGAACCTCACCAAGTACGCGCAGGACAAGTACGACCTCGTGATCGGGGTCGGCTTCCTCATGCAGAATGCGATCTGGAAGGTCGCCACGCAGTTCCCGAACGTCAAGTTCGCGATCATCGACGGTGCGCCGAACGATGACGCGGGCAACGTGAAGAATCTTCCGAACGTCGCCAACCTGTTCTTCAAGGAGCAGGAGGCCGGATACGTCGTCGGCGTCATCGCCGCGACGATGGCCAAGAACAAGGTCGGCGCGGCCACCCACAACACCGTGTGCTCGATGGGCGGCCTCCCGATCCCACCTGTCGACCGCTACATCGCGGGTTATCAGGACGCCGTGAAGACGGTCAGCCCGACCACGAAGATCCTCAACGGCTACAGCCAGGACTTCGTCGACCAGCAGAAGGGCATCGAGGTCGGCAAGAGCCACATCGCCCAGGGTTGCGACATCCTGTTCCAGGTGGCCGGTGGCAGCGGGCTCGGCTACATCCAGGCGGCGAAGGACGCCAAGGTGTACGCGATCGGCGTGGACGCCGATCAGGCCGCCGTCGCACCGGGCACGGTGATCACGAGCGCGCTCAAGAAGGTGGACGTCGCGGTCTTCCAGACCGTCCGGTCGCTGCGCCTCGGAACGTTCAAGGCCGGCGACAACTCGTTCAACGCGACGAACGATGGCATCGGCTTCGGGACCCTCGACAAGATCGTCCCGGACGACGCGAAGGCCGCCGCCACCCAAGCCCTCGCGGACATCAAGTCAGGAAAGATCACCCCGAAGGACACCGTCCAAGTCAAGCCGTGACCGCTTGACGCAGCTTCAAGGGACCACGACGACGGGGCCGGGCGCGGAACGCCCGGCCCCGTCCGTGCGCCAGCTCACCTTCCAGTGGGCCGGCGGGCCCGCGATCCCGATCCTCTCGGTGGCGATCGCGCTCCTCCTTGGCGCGGTGTTCGTGCTGCTCAGCGGCAACGACCCGGTGAAGGGCTACCTCGCGCTCTTCCAGGGCGCGTTCGGGACGCCATACGACATCACCGAGACCATCGTCGCGGCGATCCCGCTCGTGCTCACCGGCCTCGCCGTCGCGGTCGCGTTCCGCACCGGCCTGTTCAACATCGGCGCGCAGGGGCAGCTCCTTGTGGGCGCGCTCGCCGCGGGCTGGGCGGGCTCGCAGTGGGCGACGCTGCCCGGCTTCATCCTCATGCCGATCGTCATCGTGTTCGGCACCGCAGGCGGCGCGCTCTACGGCGGGATCGTCGGGCTGCTCAAGGCTGTCCGCGGGGTCAACGAAGTGATCACGACCATCATGCTCAACTACACGATCGTCTTCGTGATGCACTGGCTGCTGCAGGCAGGGCCGATGACCGCGCAGAACGCGTTCGGCACGCCGGCGTCGACGCCCATCGGCGCCGGCGCCCGCCTCCCGGTGATCATCCCGAACGAGCTCGTGCTCTTCAGCCGGCTCCACGCGGGGATCGTCCTCGCGGCGCTCGCGGTGATCGCGTTCTGGTTCCTGCTCTGGCGGACGCCGCTCGGCTATCGGCTCCGCGCCGTCGGCCTCGGCGCGCGCGCCGCGGCCCAGGCCGGGATCGACCCCGCGCGTCACATGATCATGGTGATGGCGATCGCCGGCGGGTTCGCCGGCCTGGGCGGCATGATCGAGGTGAGCGGCGTGTTCGGCCGCGTGTACGACGGGTTCTCATCGAGCTACGGCTTCGACGCCATCGCCGTCGCGTTGCTCGGCAAGAACTCGCCGCTCGGCATCGTGGTCGCCGCGCTCCTCTTCGGCGCGTTCGTGCACGGCGGCGCGTACATGCAATCGCACGCCGGCATCTCGTCGAACCTGGTCGCGATCATCCAGGCGTTCGTGCTGTTCGTCATCGCCGCGGAGAGCCTCGTCCGGTCGCTCACCCGGCGCCGCGGCCGTGCGCGCAAACCGGTGGAGGCGATCGCATGACCTTGGAGATGCTCATCGGCGCGAGCGTCGCCGCGGCCACGCTGCGCCTCGCCGCACCGATCGCGCTCGCGGCGCTCGGCGGCGTCGTCACGGAGCGGAGCGGGGTCACGAACATCGCCCTCGAGGCGTCGATGCTCGTCGGCGCCTTCTTCGGCATCGTCGCCGCGGACCGCAGCCACAACATCTGGATCGCGCTCGGCGTCGCGATCCTCGCCGGTGCGCTCATCGCGCTGCTGCACGCGTATGCGTCCATCACGCTGCGCAGCGACCAGATCGTGTCCGGCATGGCGTTGAACATCCTCGCCCTTGGACTCACCACGTATCTCGACTACGAGATGTACGGGACGACCGGGACGCCGCCGGACCTCGTCGGCCTGCCGGACGTGCAGCTCGGCTTCCTGAGCGGGGTGCCGTACGTCGGTGGTGCGATCGGCAGTCAGAACAGCATGGTCTGGGTCATGGCCCTGCTCGTCGTCGGGCTGCAGATCTTCCTGTTCCGGACCGTGGCCGGCCTTCGGCTGCGCGCGGTCGGCGAGCATCCGCGCGCGGCCGAGACCGTCGGGATCGACGTGCGCCGGATCCGGTACGCCGCCGTCCTGGCGAGCGGCGCGCTCGCCGCGCTGGGTGGCGCATACCTCTCGCTCGGCGTCGCGCACTCGTTCACCGACGGGATGACCGGAGGCCGCGGATTCATCGGCCTCGCGGCGATGATCTTCGGGCGCTGGACGCCCGTCGGCGCGCTCGCCGCGAGCCTCATCTTCGGCTACGGCAACGCGCTCTCGACGTCGCTCCAGGGCGCGACGATCGGGGACACGAAGGTTCCGGTCCAGCTGCTCGGCACGCTCCCCTACCTCCTGACGATCCTTGCCGTCGCCGGATTCGTCGGCCGGTCTCGCCCTCCGGCCGCCGACGGCGTGCCGTACGAGACGGAGGGCCACGCGTGAGCGAGGAGCGCGCGGTGCCGCACGTCGAGATGCGCGGGATCGTGAAGCGATTCGGCGACTTCACGGCCCTCGACGGCGTCGACCTGGTCGTGGGCGAGCACGAGATCCACGCCCTCCTCGGCGAGAACGGCGCGGGCAAGTCGACGCTCATGAACATCCTCTATGGCCTGTACCGGCCCGACGCCGGCACGATCAGGCTGCGGGGCCAGGAGGCCCACATCCGCTCGCCGCGCGATGCCATCGCCCAGGGGATCGGCATGATCCACCAGCACTTCATGCTGGTCCCGCCGCTCACCGTGGCGGAGAACGTCGTGCTCGGCGACGAGCGATCCGGTCCACTGCTGAGCGAGCGCGCGCTCGGCACGCGGGTCCGCGAGCTCGAGGCGCGGTTCCACATCGGCGTCGACCCCGATGCGAAGGTCGAGGACCTTCCGCTCGGGCTGCAGCAGCGCGTCGAGATCCTCAAGGTGCTCTACCGGGGCAGCGAGCTTCTCATCTTCGACGAGCCGACGGCCGTGCTCACGCCACAGGAGGTGGACGAGCTCTTCGCGATCGTCCGCACGCTCCGCGACGAGGGCAAGATGGTCATCTTCATCACCCACAAGCTGCGCGAGGTCTTCGCGGTCACCGACCGGATCACCGTCCTGCGGGACGGCCGCAACGCCGGCGATCTGGTGACGAAGACCACATCGGCGCCCGAGATCGCGCGGCTCATGGTCGGCCACGAGCTGCGTCCGGTGCCGGCGCACATCCCCGTCACGTCGACCGGTCCGGTGCTCGAGATCCGCGGTCTGCAGGCGAAGAGCGATCGCGGGGCGACGGCCCTCCAGGGCATCGACCTCACGGTGAACGCGGGCGAGATCCTTGGCATCGCCGGCGTCGGCGGCAACGGCCAGAGCGAGCTCGCCGAATGCGTCCTCGGCCTTCACGAGCCGACGGCCGGATCGATCGTCATCGCGGGCACCGACATCGCCCACGACGATCCGAAGCGCACCCGCGAGCGGGGCGTCGCGTACGTCCCCGAGGACCGCCGCGTCGAGGGACTGGTGCTCGCATTCACCGTGGCGGACAATTTCATCCTCGGCAAGCAGGACCGGCCGCCGTTCAGCGTGCGCGGGGTGCTCGACGCGGAGGCCATCCGGGCGAACGGCGACCGGCTCGCGAAGGAATTCGATGTCCGGCCGCCGAACGCGAGGGCCATCGTCGGCAACCTGTCGGGCGGCAACCAGCAGAAGGTGGTCCTCGGTCGCGAGCTCTCCGAGCAGCCGAAGCTCATCGTCGTCAGCCAGCCGACCAGGGGCCTGGACATCGGTTCCACCGAGTACGTCTGGGAGCGGCTGCTCGAGCAGCGGGCCCACGGTTGCGCGGTCCTGCTGATCTCGAGCGAGCTCGACGAGATCCGCGCGCTCTCCGACCGGATCGCGGTCATGTTCGAGGGCCGGCTGGTCGCCACGCTGCCCGCCGCGGACGCGACCGAGGAGCGGCTCGGGCTCCTGATGGCCGGCCAGGGGGAGCCCGCGTCAGCCTGATCCGGGCCCAGCCCGACCGCGTCACTTGACCGCGTTCCCGCCCGTTGATAAGGTTTCGGCGTTCTGGTCAGACCACCTGACCACTTTTTCGCGGGGAGAAGACCCTGGCCGTCATCGAGCCCGTCCGACGCAGCCGGCTGTACCAGGACATCGTCAGCCAGATCCAGTCGCTCTTCGACAAGGGCGAGCTGCGGCCGGGTGACCAGCTCCCGCCCGAACGGGCCCTCGCCGAGCAGTTCCAGGTCTCGCGCGCCTCGGTGCGCGAGGCGCTGCGCTCGCTCGAGCTTCTCGGCGTGGTCGAGACCCGCGCCGGCGGCGGCACGTTCGTCCGGCGCACCGGGCCGGAGGACCTCGCACGGCCGCTCTCGAACCTCATCTCGCGCGGGCACACCCTCACCGACGTGATCGAGGTCCGGGGGCTCATCGAGCCCGCGATCGCGGCATCGGCCGCACGCCGGATCCGCCCAGAGGAGCTCGTCGAGCTCCGCGCGATCCTCGATCGGCAGGCCGAGCGGGTCGCGGTGGGCGAGTCATACGCCGAGGAGGACACGCGGTTCCACGAGCTCATCGGACAGGCCGCGCGCAACGAGCTCCTGGTCACGATGCTCGGCGTGATCTGGGACGTGCTCCGCAGCTCGCGCGAGCAGTGGCTCCAGACGAACCAGCGCGCGCATTCCTCGGTCGACGCACACCAGCGGATCCTCGCGGCGCTCGAGACGCACGACGCCGACGCTGCGCGCGCCGCGGCGGCCGATCACATCCGAGCGGTCGGCGAGGGGATCCTCAAGCTCATCGCGGACAAGCAGGACCCGAACGTCACCACAGCCAGCGGGAGGGCGTCATGAGCGACACCGTCAAGACGGATCCCACCGGGATCACCATCGAGATCGTCTATCGCGGCATCTTCCAGAAGACCCTGGCCCAGCGCATCTGCCGCTCGGTCGTGCTCGCGGCCCGCAAACGCGGCTACACCGGAACGGCGTTCGGCCGGTACGGCGACTCACCCGAGCGCAACGGTGTGCCGGCGAAGTATTTCGCCGTCGTCGCGATCAACGACCTCGAGCTCGAGGCCTCGATGGCCAAGTACGAGCCCAGCGTCGTCGACATCGCCGTCGCGGTCGACGACACGCTCGTGAAGGGCGTCGAGTCGTGGGCCTGGTACGGCCGGCAACCGATCTGGAAGCCGGTCCACGAGGGCGGCGCGGTGCTCGTCACCTCCGACAAGACGCCTGAGGACGTGCTCGCCCAGACGGACACGGCCGAGCGGCCGTACCTCCTGGGCGTCGTGCCCGGACTGGCGTCGTTCGCCGGGCTCTGGGTGTTCAAGGACGATCACACCGACTACCGCGTCCTCGGCGCGCTCGCGAAAGTGGTCCCGCAGTGGGTGCGCATCGAGGACGTGAAGGCCCTGATCCAGGAGCAGACGAAGGACGGCAGCGCCGTCGCGTCCGCCCAGGACGGCTACGAACGCACCCAGCTGCGGCAGGTGAAGGTCGGCGAGGGCACCCCTGACCACGAGGTCCTCCAGTTCGACAAGCCCGGCTGGACCACGATGCGCCCGGGGGTCATCGTCGACGCGCGCAAGCCCGGCGAGCGCAACCCGTACTACAAGAAGTACGGCGCACGCACGCTGCGCCCGGTCGTGAACTTCGACACGTGCATCAAGTGCACGATGTGCTGGCTCGATTGCCCCGACGAATGCTTCGAGGTCACGCCTGAGGGCCACTACGAGGTCGTGTACGAGGCTTGCATCGGGTGCGGGATCTGCGCTCAGGTCTGCCCGGTGAAGGACTGCATCGTCATGGTCGACGAGCTGAAGTTCGAGGACAACGACGACAAGTGGCAAATGTGGAAGACCGATCACGACGCGTACAACCGCTGGTTCGAGCAGAAGAGCGGCGTGTCGGCCGACCCCAAGAAGGTCGCCGTCGCATCCAGCCGCGCCGAGAATGCGGCACCCGGAGCCAACCCGACTACCGCGGGAGGTGAAGACTGATGGCCGTCGAAGTACGCGAGAAGCAGCCCAGCGACGTCGAGACCGAGCAGCTCGCGACAGGCTGCGAGGCGATCGCCGAGGCCATCCGCCTCGCCGACGTCGACGTCATGGCCGCCTATCCGATCCGCCCGTATGACGGGGTCATGCAGGCCGCGGCCAAGCTCATCGCGAACGGCAAGATGGACGTCGAGTACATCGTCGCCGACGGCGAGCACAGCCAGTTCGAGATCGTGAAGCACGCCTGTGCCGTCGGTTCGCGGGTGTTCGTCGGCTCCTCGGGGGTGGGCTGGTTCTACGCGATGGAGGCCATCGCGGTCACCGCGGGCCTCCGCCTCCCGGTCGTCGCCATCTGCGGCAACCGCGCCCTCGACGACCCGGGCGCCTTCGGCTGCGAGCACAACGATGCGCTCGCCGTCCGGGACCTCGGCTGGCTCCTCTGCTGGGCCGAGACCGCGCAGGAATCCCTCGACTTCGCGCTCACGGCGTGGCGCGTCGGCGAGGACAAGCGCGTCTCGCTCCCCGTCGCGATCGGCCTGGACGGCGCGTTCCTCACCCACTCCCAGCAGATCGTGAAGATCCCGACCCAGTCGGCGGTGAACTCGTTCCTGCCGAAGTTCGACCTCGGCGACCGGCTCCTCCACCCGGACAACCCCATCACCATCGCGCCGCAGGTCGACCAGGACTGGCTCATGGAGATCCGGATGCAGAACGACCAGGCGATGCGCAAGGCCCTCGAGGTCATCGCCGAGGCGCACGCCGACTTCAAGCGGCTCTTCGGCCGGGGCGGCGAGAACCCCTACCTCGACGAGTACATGACCGACGACGCGGAGGTCGTGTTCATCGGGCAGGGCACGCTGTCGCTGCCGATGAAGGTCGCGATCCGCAAGCTCCGCAAGGAGGGCCACAAGGTCGGGCTCGTCCGGCTCAAGTGGTTCCGGCCGTTCGCGACGGCTGACGTCGTGAAGAGCCTGAGCCGGTTCAAGGCCGTCGGCGTCATCGACCGGGACTACAGCTTCGGCTCTCCGTTCTACGGCGGCGTGCTGTACAACGAGATCCGGTCGGCGATGTACTCGGTGGAGAAGCGTCCGACGATCGTCGGCTTCATCGCGGCCCTCGGCGGCCGCGAGATCGAGCAGCCGATGGCCCGCGAGATGTTCGACAAGCTCACCGCCGCTGCGAGCGGCGGCCTCCGGTCCGGTGACGTCACTCACTGGATCGGCGTGCGGAATTAGGAGAAACGAAGATGACGGTCGAGACCCACGGCACCGGCACCCTTCCCCAGATCAAGGGCGTCAAGGACGTCCCCTACGACGAGCTCTTCGTGTCCGGCCACCGCACCTGCCAGGGCTGCGAATCGGCGCTGGTGATGCGGCACATGGTGAAGGCCTCCGGGCCGCGCACGATCGTGCTCGGCTCGACGGGCTGCATGTACGTCGCGAACACGACCTACTACACGACGCCCTGGGTCGTGCCGTGGATGCACACCCAGCTCGGCGCATCCGGCTCCGCGGCGCTCGGCACCGCCGCCGGCCTCAAGGTCCTCATGCGCAAGGGCAAGATCAAGGACGAGAAGATCAACGTGATCGCGTTCTGCGGCGACGGCGGCGGCGCGGACATGGGTATCGGCGCGATCAGCGCCACGCTCACGCACAAGGACTACAACTCGCTCATCCTCCTCTACGACAACGAGTCGTACGCGAACACCGACATCCAGCTGTCGAGCCAGACGCCCTACGGCGCGGTGACGACGTTCTCGCCATCGGGCAGCGCGAAGCGGCTCATGCACACGCGCTGGAAGAAGAACATGCCCGGCATGATGGCCGCCGGCCACCCGGAGTCCCGCTACATCGCGGCCGGCTGCGCCGCGTACGCGGTCGACCTCATGAACAAGATCCGCAAGGCCCTCGAGCTCGGCGGGCCGACCTTCGTCCACACGCTCGACCCGTGCCCGAAGGGCTGGGACTACCACCCGCAGTACAGCCAGGAGCTCGGCCACCTCGCGGTCGAGACCGGCATCTGGCCCCTGTACGAGGTGATCGACGGCGTGTGCAACCTCACCGGGCCGACGCGGCAGATCGCCGAGGGCCGCAAGAAGCGCAAGCCGGTCTACGAGTACCTGAAGCGGCAGGGCCGATTCGCCCACTTCGCCGACGAGGACGTCGAGCACTTCCAGGCGACCGTCGACAAGATGTGGACCGAGTGGCTCATCCCGGGCGTGATCCCGTTCACCGTCCCGGCGAAGGACCAAACGCTCCTCCGGATCGACCGGAAGCCGCTGCACGAGGCGCAGAAGACCGCGTAGCTCCACACCCTGACATTCGAAAGAGCCGGGCCGCACGGCCCGGCTCTTCGTTTTTAAAAGGGCGATGGCGGATGAGGCACACATATGCTGGCGCGGACGTGAGCGTCGCGTTA